>NZ_JBFUEY010000011.1:0-152144 GCF_056403715.1 Mesorhizobium sp. P2_F5
CGGAAAAGGCGAGTTCGCAGCCTTCTACAAACGCCTCATCGCCAACGGCAAAAAGCCAATGGTGGCTATCGCTGCCGTCATGCGAAAGATCGTCGTCACCCTAAACGCAAGGCTTCGAGACGCCGCGATTCCTCAGAGTTGATGACGAAAGCGCGGAAGGCTGCCGGCCTGCACCATGGCAGGTCCGGTCAGCCGCAAAGCCCTGGCTCAGGCCAGATCGATGTCGAGGATCGCCATCGAGAAATTGTAATCGCCGTCGTCTTCGTCCTTGAAGACGATCCCGAGGAACTCGTCGCCGACATAGACCTCGGCCGAATCTTCCTTGCGCGGCCGCGCCTTCACTTCGAGTTTGGGATTCTGGAAGACGCGCTTGAAATAGGCGTCCAGCTTTCTGATTTCGTCCGGCTTCAAAAGTCTTCTCCGATCGTCGGGCTTGCTCGTTGGAACGCGCTTCTGGCACGTCGACAATGGCGATGTAAAGGCAAGCCGGCTGGATAGAACGCGAAGTTAAGGGGCAACAGCGCCGGCAGCCTGACTTCAGCCCGGCACACCGGATCGTGCAAATCAGATGTCGAAGCTGACGACCTGGTCCATCGACTGCGACGGCAAAAGCTGGTCCATCTGGCGCGAAGGCTGGTCGCAGCCGGTCTCGCCGACGACGCGGGCCGGCACACCGGCAACCGTCTTGTTGTGCGGCACCGGTGACAGCACCACCGAGCCTGCCGCGACTTTCGAGCAATGGCCGATCTCGATATTGCCGAGGATCTTGGCGCCGGCGCCGATCAGCACGCCGTAGCGAATCTTCGGGTGACGGTCGCCGCCGGCCTTGCCGGTGCCGCCCAGCGTCACGCCGTGCAGGATCGACACATCGTCCTCGATCACAGCCGTCTCGCCGACGACAAGGCCGGTGGCGTGGTCGATGAAGATGCCCTTGCCGATGCGGGCGGCCGGGTTGATGTCGGTCTGGAACACCGAGGACGAGCGGCTCTGCAGATAGAGCGCGAAATCCTTGCGGCCCTGGTTCCACAGCCAATGCGCCAGCCTGTGCGTCTGGATGGCGTGAAAACCCTTGAAATAGAGCACCGGCATGATGAAGCGGTCGCAGGCCGGATCGCGGTCGTAATAGGCCTGGATGTCGACACGCACGATCGATGACCATTCGTTGTCGTCGGCCAGCATCGACTTGAAGGTCTGGCGGATGAGATCGGAACCGATGTCCTGATGCGCAAGCCGCTCGGCGATCCGGTGGATGACCGCTTCTTCCAGGCTCTCCTGGTTGAGGATGGTCGAATAGAGGAACGCCGCCAGAAGCGGGTCGCGGTTGACCGCTTCCATCGCCTCGTCGCGGATCGAGCGCCAGATCGGATCGACCGGCTGCACCATTGTGGGGCGGGCAATCGTAATGCTGTTCATCGACGTCTCCGGCCTGCCGGCTGTTATCCGGCCGCACATATAGGCCAGATCATAGCACGATTGAACTCAATTTTCCTTAGTGCTTCATCAAATGGATTTGGTTCACGCAGATTCAAGCCGCCATGGAAAACGAACCCTTGATCACCGCCCCGCTAGAAAACGGGCCGGCGGACCCGCGCGACGCCTATGACGCCGCGCTGTGGGCGTTCAGGTCGGCAGCGGCTTTCCTGCCTGTTCCGCCACCATATATTCGGCGTACCAGTCGGGCCAGTTCACATCGTGCTGTCCGCCGGTCCGCTTCTCGTGCTCGCCATGTGCGGCGGCGGCGCGCCTTAGCGCCGCGGCAAGCTCGCCCGACGAGGTAAATATCGTGTCGCCGGCGTCCACGCGCCCGGGCAAGCGCTGGGTGATCTCCTGCAGGATGAAGCTGTTGCCGTCCGGATCGCTGAACGTGACATAGGAGGAATAGCTGCGCCCTTCCGGATGCCTGCCGCTGACCGGCGGCTGCCCGGGCCCCGTACGGTGGAACACCTCGCTTGCCTCGACGCCGCGCGCCACGAGTTCGGTATGCGCCGCCACGATATCGGATACGACGAGATAAAGTCCTTTGGCCGAGCCTGGCGCGGCTGATGTCAGGCCTTTGCCGAAATGGATCGAGCATGGCGAACCCGGAGGCGTGAACTGCACCACCCGAAACGCATCGCCGACGACGAAGTCGGCATCGAGCCGCCAACCGAGGCCACCATAAAAACGCTTGGACCGCTCGGCATCCGCAACGGCAATGATGACGGCCTCCAGCTTCATGTCGATCGTCCCCGGCAAGGTATTCGTCATGGCAGCCTCCTTGGTTGAATGGAATGGCAACATTCCCCAGAGCCCCGGCCCGCGCAAGGTTTGAAATGATTGGTTTTGACTCCGAGGGGCTGGGGCCGGTTAACTGGACGGATGACAAACTTGAAAGACCAGCACTTGATCGACGAACCGCTGAAGCAGGAACTCTCGGCGCTCTATCGGGCCGAAGACCGCCACTACCACAACCTCAGACATATCGAGGCGATGCTGGCGTTGGCCGGCGATTATCGCGTATCGCTGCATGATCCCGAAGCCGTCGAGGCCGCGATCTGGTTCCACGATGCCATCTATGACAGCAAGGCCAAGGACAATGAGGCGCAAAGTGCGGCCCTTGCCGAGAAAAACCTGGCTGGACGCACCGATGCGGAACGCTTGAACCGCATCGGTGCGATGATCCTTGCCACCGCCACGCACCAGCTGCCGTCGTTCGACGACGCGGCGGCGCTGCGCGATGCCAGCCTGTTCCTCGACATAGACCTGTCGATCCTGGGCGCCCGACCGGATGCGTTCGACGCTTATGAGCGTGCGGTCCGACGTGAATATGCCTGGGTCGAGGAGCCGATGTGGCGCGCCGGCCGCAGCGCTGTCCTGAAGACTTTCCTGGCCCGCGACCACATTTTCCACACCGACGAATTCCGGCGGCGGTTCGAACCGCAGGCCAGGCAGAACATTGCGCGCTCGATCGAGGCTCTTGCGACCGACTGAACATCAACACGTCCTAGTCGGGGAAAGTCTCCATGCGCTGGGCATACTGCCTGAAGCCTGCCCGCCCGTAGACCGATTGCGCCGACGGATGGTCATAAGTGTCCGTATGAAGCCAGACCCGTTGCGGCGCATGCGACCAGACGGCGCGAAGCGCCTGGTCGAGCAGGAACGGCCCGAGCCTGCGGCCCTGGAAAGCGGGAACCAGCCCAAAATGAACCAGCTCGACGTCAGGCTGGCCGACGCCGTTGAATTCGCACAGGCCGGCGGCCACGCCCGCGACGCGCAGCACATGGATGTGTGTCGAGGGTAGCGCCAAAAGGCGCTCGAGGTCTCCAGCCGCCATGCGCAGCCGCTGGTCCCACTGCACAGGCTCGCCGACGGCGCGGTAGAGGCTGATGTAACCAACGCTTTCCAGCCTTTCCAGTGCCACCGTGACCGGCTCTGTCGGCACAAAAGCCCTACCTGACGGCGGCGCGGTCATCTCCATATAGGTGACGAGGAGCTCGACCATAGCGGTTCCGGTTTGAGGCAAGAGCGCCACCGATTCAGATCGCCATCCGCCTCAGAGCGGATTTTCGGCATAAAACTCCAGCACGCGCTGCTTGAGGGTCTTGTCGCCGACGGCCAGCATATGGTCGCGGCCGTCGATGTGAAATGCCCTGGCGTTGGGCATCAGCGCAGCGAGTTCGTCGGGCGAACCGCCGATATCGTCTGTCGTCCCAACCGCAATCAGCGTCGGTTGGGCGATGCGCGTCATGTCGTCCTCGCTGAGCAGCTCCCGCGAGGTAGCAATGCAGGCCGCCAGCGCCCGGCGGTCGCTGCGCGTCTGATCGGCGAAGGCGCGAAACGAGCGGCCGCGCGGATGGCTGGTGGCGGCCGGATCGTCGGCCAGCAGCGCTTCGGCGATCGGGTCCCAGTCGCCGACGCCGTCGACCATGCCGATGCCGAGGCCGCCGAAGACCAGCGTCGCCACCTTGTCCGGATCGGACAGCGCCAGGAACGCTGAGATGCGCGCCCCCATCGAATAGCCCATGACATGGGCGCGGCCGATGCCGAGATGGTCGAGCAGCGCCGCCGCATCGGAAGCCATTTTGGCCGGCGTGTAGTCGGCCTCGTCATAGCTCTTCGACGACGAGCCGTGGCCGCGATTGTCGAAGGCGATGGCGCGATAACCGGCATCGTTCAGCGTCTTGAACCAGCCCGGCGATACCCAGTTGACATAGTGGCTGGAAGCGAAGCCGTGGATCATCAGCACCGGATCGCCCTCGCCCGACGCCGGCTGGCGATCGAGGAAAGCGAGGTCGAACCCGTCGTGCGAAAAGAACTGCATCGACGCCGCTCAGCCGGCGCCGGGCGTCGGCGAATCGCCCTTGTCCGCCGGCGGCATGCCAGGCCCGGACACGGTGCCGACGGCCGGATGGCGCAGCAGATCGCCATATTCGATGCCGTTTTTGGCCGCAGTGCCGGCCTTGAGCTCGAGCACGAAGCGCACCGGCACACCCGGTGAAATGACCGCGTCCGATTGAGGCTCGCCATGCTTCACTGCCCGGATCTTGCCGTCCTGGCCGACAAAGATCAGGTCGAGAGGCATCGGCGTGTTGCGCATCCAGAAGCCGACCTGCTTCTGCATCTCGAACACGAACAGCATGCCATGATCGTCCCCCATGTCCTGGCGATACATCAGGCCGGCCTCGCGCTCTGCTTCGGTGTCGGCGATTTCGATGGTGAAGGATTTGTCTCCGCCTTTCGTCGCCACCACCAGCGGCGTCGGATCGACGGGAAGGATCATCGCCTGGCTGTCGCCGGCGGGAGCCTGCTGGGACGCGGTCGGCTGCCCGGAATAGAAGTAGGCGCCGGCGGCCGCGGCAACGATGACGCAAAGCGCGCCTGCAGTCAGCCAGTTCCTGAGCGCCATTTGAAATCCTCGACCGGAGACCATGATCCCGAAAAGTGGTCTCAGGTATTCGGATAAGATCGTGGTGAAACCAAGAAAACAAGGAAGAGAACCGTCCCGAATCCTTTGGGATGGCTCTCGTCCTAATGCGCGACCGGCAAGGTGCCCATATCGGGGTGAATCTCGGCGGCCATGAGGCCTTTGTCACCGCGCCCGAAACGCACCAGAACAACCTGTCCGGGCCTGAGCTCGGTGATGCCGTAGCGGCGCAGCGTCTCCATATGGACGAAGATATCCTCGGTGCCCTCGCCCCGCGTCAGGAAGCCGAAGCCCTTGGTGCGGTTGAACCACTTTACCAGCGCCCGTTCGAGACCGCTTTCCGGCGTCACGGACACATGGGTGCGCTGTTCCTGCATCTCGGCCGGATGGATCGCCGTGGTGGTGTCCATGGACAGCACCCGGAACGCCTGCAAGCCGCGGTCGCCATGCTTGACGAGGCAGACGACGCGCGCGCCCTCCAATGCAGTCTGGAAACCGTCCTTTCGGAGACAGGTCACATGGAGGAGGATGTCACCCGAAAAACCGTCATCGGGAAGTATGAAGCCGTAGCCCTTGGCCACGTCGAACCATTTGATGGCGCCGGCGATTTCGACCAGGTCGGCGGTGTCGCCGCCACTGTCGCGCTGCAGGGCGTCGTCAAGGTTCTCATCCCGCCTCGTGAAAGAGGCCCTATCCCCCATAAGAACGCCCCCTTTTTTCAAGAAAACCGCAAGTGATTCTTGATATCAGATTAACACCGCCGCTTCCGGGGTGTGCAAGACCTGCCGTGCCTTTTTTCGCGGTTGGATACAGGAATAGCTGATTTGTTGTTTGCCGGCGTTGCTGCCGGCCGCAATAACGATCTGTCCAGGCCTTCACCGGTCGGCAATTTGCATGGGATTCTGCCGAAATCGGCAACCACTTGCATCCAGCGCTTTTGTCAGAGCAATCTGACTTTTCCAAAACCGGCGACCACTTTTTCAGTCCGACGCTCGTTGCCCTTCGGCGGGGTGGACCCTATGTTGCCTCGCAACCCAAACATCCCCGAGGAAATCCTATGCGCTACCTCCACACCATGGTCCGTGTCGCCGACGTCGATGCCTCGCTCGATTTCTATGTCAACAAGCTCGGCCTGAAGGAAGTGCGCCGCTACGAAAACGAGCAGGGCCGCTTCACGCTGATCTTCCTCGCCGCCTCCGAGGACGAAGAGAGCGGCATCGCCGACAAGGCGCCGCTGATCGAGCTGACCTACAATTGGGACCCGGAGGACTATAAGGGCGGCCGCAATTTCGGCCACCTCGCCTATGAAGTCGACGACATCTACGCCACCTGTCAGCATCTGATGGACAATGGCGTCATCATCAACCGGCCGCCGCGCGACGGCAACATGGCTTTCGTCAAGTCGCCGGACGGAATCTCGTTCGAGCTGCTGCAGAAGGGACCGGCCAAACCCAAGGCCGAGCCGTGGGCCTCGATGCCGAACACCGGCACCTGGTAGCGATTACGCCATCTTGAGCAAGGCGGCCGCGCCGACATGCCGGCCGCCTTTGCCGTTTCGGGCGACTGCACCTATGTAATTGCCCGACGCGCCAGCCAGGCACAGCCAGCGCCCTACCCAGGAGACTTCATCCATGCCGACCAGCCGTGTCGATGTCACCACCGCCTATGCCAGCCGCTATCTGCAGCAGCTGTGCAAGCACTGGGCACACAAATTTCCCGTCGAGTTCGATCCGAACCATGGCACCATCGATCTGTCGCTCGGCCGCACGGTTCTCGATGCCGATGCGGCAGCGCTGCATATCACGGTGTCGACGGATGAAGGCGGATCGCTGGAGCGCCTGGAAAGCGTCGTTGCCGATCACATCAAGCGCTTTGCCTTCCGCGAAGAGCTGATCTTCGACTGGAAGCCCGCGCCGGCGGCGTAACGCTATTTGGCGCCAGCCTGGCCGGCCATATCCAGCAGCGCCAGCACCGAGCGCCAGTTGCGCGCGGTGCCCGGTACTTTCAGCGTGCGCGGAAGAATGTTGGCAAACGCCGATTTGCCGAGCCCGTCCGGCGCTTTGAGGTAGAGCACGTCGCCTTTGACCTCGAAGCTTTCGGGGCCGGTGCACTTTTCGGCAAGCCTGGAAATTTCCTCGGCTGTCGGCTGGCGCTCCAGCGTATAGGCGTGAAGCTTGGTCGGATCGCCGGCCACTTCCGGATAGGGATTTTCACTCACCAGCCGCTCGAACCAGCCGAGATCGCGCACCATGATGCGCGAATGAAAGCCCCATTTTTTCTCGAAGGCGGTCTCGATCTGTTTCGTCAGCGCGGCTGCATCGCCCTTCTTCGCCCGGAACACGACATTGCCGCTCTGCACATAGCTGGCGACGTCGATGAAGCCGAGTGTCTCGAAAAATGCCCGCAACTCCACCATCTTGACGATGCGGTTGCCGCCGACATTGATGCCGGAAAACAGCGCGACGAAAACCGTACCGCTCATATGATGAAGCCCGCCAGGGTCTCGTTGTCGGTGATGTCCTGGTAGTGCACGCCCTCGGCTTCGAAATTCGCCTTCAGCAGGTCGAAATTGCGCCGGTCCTTGGTTTCGATGCCGATGAGCACCGAACCGAAATTGCGCGCCGATTTCTTCAGATATTCGAAGCGGGCAATGTCGTCGTCGGGTCCCAGCATTTCGAGGAAGTCTCGCAGCGCGCCCGGCCGCTGCGGGAAACGGATGATGAAGTATTTCTTCAGCCCCTCGAAGCGCAGCGCCCGCTCCTTCACGTCGGGCAGCCGCTCGAAATCGAAATTGCCGCCCGACACCACCGCGACGATGGTCTTGCCGCGGATTTCCTTGCGCGAAAAATCCTTCAGCGCATCGATCGCCAGCGCGCCGGCCGGCTCCAGCACCACGCCCTCGATGTTGAGCATCTCGATCATGGTGGCGCAGAGCCGGTTCTCGGGGATCAGCCGCACGGCGTCGGCGGCGAACTCCTTGAGGTAACGCAACGGCTCGCGGCCGATCTCGGCCACCGCCGCGCCGTCGACGAAATTGTCGACATTGGCAAGCTTGATGCGCTTGCCGCTGGCCAGGCTCTCATGCAGGCTCGGCGCGCCGGCCGGCTCGCAAAAGACGTAGCGGGCTTCGCGCTGCTGGTCGGCGAAATAGTGCGTCACGCCGGCGGCAAGGCCGCCGCCGCCGACCGGCAGCATGATGATGTCGGGCATGCGCGCACCGGGCATCTGGTCGGCGATCTCATAAGCGACCGTCGCCTGCCCCTCGATGATATCCTTGTGGTCAAAGGGCGGCACCATATGCGCGCCGGAACTTTCGGTGAATTCGAAGGCGGCGCGGTAGCAGTCGTCGAAGAAATCGCCGACCAGCCTGATTTCGACGAAGTCGCCGCCGAACAGCCGCGTCTTGTCGATCTTCTGCTGCGGTGTCGTTACCGGCATGAAGACAACGCCCTTCTTGCCGAAATGTCGGCACACGAACGCAAAGCCCTGCGCATGGTTGCCTGCCGAGGCGCAGACGAACAGCTCGGCCTTGTTGCCGGCGGCAAGCGTCTTGCGGAAGAAATTGAAGGCGCCACGGATCTTGTAGGAGCGCACTGGCGAAAGATCCTCGCGCTTCAACAGCACCCGCGCCCCGGTCTTCTTCGACAGATAATCGTTTTCCTGCAGCGGCGTTTCGGGAAAGATTTCGCGGATCGCGGCAGCGGCGACGCCAACACGGGCGGAAAAGCTGTTCATGAAATCATCCCCAGATCGTTTGGCGCAGCGCGCCCGGCGGCTTCGGCAAAACCCGCCAGGACGACAGTGGCCCATGCCAGAACGGTTCGTAATACACGCTGCCCTTGGACAGCAAGCCGGCGACGTAACTCAGCGAGCTTTTCGCCATGATCAGGCAGTCGGCCGCGATCAATGCCGAGATCGTGGAAAACACATCCGAATTCAGCTCGAACGCACAGCTGTCGGCCAACGGTCCAAAGTCGGATTCGACGCCTTGCGAGAAGATGACGACACGGTGCCGCGGGTGGTCGCGCAGCACGTGGCTGATGTTTCGCAAGAGGGTGGCGTTGTCGGTCAGGCGGGACGCGTGGGCCGCATTACCGGCGACATCGCCGCGCCTGACGTGAACGGCGATCGTGGGAACCTCAAATCTCCGCGGCGGCAAGGCGAGCCGCGCGCGAAATTCATCGGCCAGCTGGCTGTAAAGATCGGGATTACGCTCGGCAAAGCCATGGAAATGCCGCTGCGCGACAACGGCCGGCGCGCCGCGATAGCCCTGGCTGAAAGTCTCGCCAGAAACGATCGGCACGCCATCGGGAACGCGGGGAGCGCCTTGCCCGAGATTGAAGGCCGCTTCCCACCGTGCCGCAAAAACCTCCGGCTCCTCACCCTCACCCACCGATGTGAACGGCGAATGGAAATAGGCAATCCCGGCTGCCCACGAAAACAGGATCGCCGACATCACGGCATGGACCTGAGCACCACCCCCGTCCAGCTTGCCGACACAGGTGATGCCGAGCAGCGAGCCAGCTCCGATCCTCGAATGGCCGAGAAAATCAGTCTTCACGAAGCGGCGGCGTTTGAACCTGAACATGGCCCACGCCTATTGCATAATTCGCCATTTGCAGCCACCGATGCGATCGCTCGATCCTTCATCGATGCGCCATCATAGTCACCGGAGCGCCTTTCCATGCCTGTTTCGGCTGTCGCCTTGAAGACCGTAGACCTTCCCGAATTCGGCGAGCCGACAGTGATGCCGCTGCTTCAGCGCCGGACCTACGAAGCGCGTATCGAGGCGCTGCTGGCCTGCGGCGCAAGCGCCGGGCTCGATGCCTTCGCCGTCTATGGCGATCGCGAGCACACGGCCAATGTCGCCTATCTCAGTGGCTATGATCCGCGTTTCGAGGAAACGCTGCTGGTCATCGTCCCTGGCCAAACACCAAAACTTCTCGTCGGCAATGAGGGCTGGGGCTATGCCGAGATCTGCGATGGGCCGTATGAGCGCGTCCTCTACCAGACCTTCTCGCTGCCGGCGCAGCCGCGCGACCGCTCCGCCTCCCTGTCCGACACGCTTGCCGCCTGCGGCCTGAAGACCGGCCAGAAGATCGGCGCCATCGGCTGGAAGCCGTTCGGCCCCGGCGATGGCGGCTTTGGCGAGGCGACGCTCGACCTGCCGTCCTTCGTTGCCGATACGCTGCGCACACTGGCCGGCGACAAGGGCGCGGTGGTCAATGCCGCCAACCTTCTGATGAACCCAACGGATGGTCTGCGCGCCATCAACGAGGCCGACCAGTTGGCATCCTTCGAATTCGCCGCGACCTTTTCTTCCCAAGGCCTGCGCAATGTGCTTGGGCGTATCGAGCCCGGCATGAGCGAATTGCAGGCCGCGAAGCTGATGGGGATGAACGGCCTGCCTCTGTGCTGCCACCCGATGCTGTCCGCCGGCAAGCGTGCGCCCTACGGCCTGCCCAGCCCCCGCCTCGACATCATCAAGCGCGGCGACCCGATCACAATGGCCTATGGCATCCAGGGCTCGCTCAACGCCCGCGCCGGCTTCCTGGTCGAAAGCGCGGTGGAACTGCCCAAAGGAATTGGCGACTATGTCGAAAAACTGGTCGCGCCCTATTTCGCCGCCGTCGTCGACTGGTACGAAACCATCGGCATTGGTGTCACCGGCGGTGCCTTGTGGAAAGCCGTGCACGACCGCATCGGTGATCCATTCTTCGGCGTTACACTCAATCCTGGCCATCTCGTCCATATCGACGAATGGATGCATTCGCCGGTGTATTCGGGCTCGGAAATCAAGTTGAAGTCGGGCATGGCGCTGCAGGTCGACATCATCCCGGCGACCGGAACCGACTATTTCACCACCAACATCGAGGACGGCATCGCACTTGCCGATGAGGCCTTGCGCGAGGAGATCGCGGCTCGCTATCCCGAGGCCTGGAGCCGGATCGAGGCGCGCCGCGCCTTCATGGTGGACGTGCTCGGCATAAGGCTGAAGCCCGAAGTGCTGCCCTTCTCCAACATCCCGGCGTTCCTGCCGCCATTTTGGCTTTCGCGCAACAGTGCGATGGCCGTGGCTCGGCGCTGAACGCATTTAGGCTGGACACGACTTACTTCTGCCGCACTCTCACTGTCCGGGAGGTGTCGCGGGGGTAGATGGGCCTTTTGGCCGGAGTGGAATTTTTGACGTGCGTTTGAAGACGATTTGCATTCTTGCACTTGCCCTGTTGATCGCCGGCTGCGGCGGCCGCAAAACCGAGGAACTGCTCGGCAGCGCCGTCATGTCCACGTCGGTGACGGAAATTTCGGGCAATCACTCGATCTTCATCGCCACGACACGCAAAAAATCCGACGATCCCAACAAGGTCTTCGACGGCGAGCGTTCGGCGACGCTGAACTATGCCCGCGTCAACGTCACCGTTCCCGGTATCCACCAGACCGGCCAGATCGAACGCCGCTCGCGCGGCAAATCGAACGACCCGGCGAAGTATTTCATGGCTTCGGAGGTTGTCGGCTATGACGCGCAGCCGAAATTCTCCGCCGCGCTCAACGCCGACATCGCCGCGCGCGGTGGCCGCGTCATGGTCTTCGTGCATGGCTACAACACGGGCTTCGACGACGCCGTCTACCGCCTGACCCAGATCGTCCACGATTCCGGCTACCCCGGCACCCCGGTGTTGTTTTCCTGGGCTTCAGGTGCCAAGACCACCGACTATGTCTATGACAAGGAAAGTGCCAGCGCCGCCCGCGACCAGCTCGAAGTGACACTCAGAATGCTGCAGCAGTCCGGTGCGCGGCGCATCGACATCGTCGCCCATTCGCTCGGAACCTGGGTCACCATGGAAACGCTGCGCCAGCTCGCCATCACCGGCGACCGCGATCTCGGCGGCAAGCTCGGCGATGTCGTGCTGGCCTCGCCCGACATCGACGTCGACGTGTTCAAGAGCCAGATGCGCCGCTACGGCAAGCCGGACAAGCCGTTCATCCTGCTTTTGTCCGACGACGACCGCGCGCTGCGGCTCTCCGGCCTGATCGCCGGCGCACGGCCACGCGTCGGCGACTACAAGGATGCCGCCGACCTTGCTGCTTATGGCGTCACCGTCGTCGATCTCTCCAAGGTCAAGGGAACCGACAGCTTCAACCACACCAAATTCGCCGACAATCCCGAACTGGTGAAGATGATCGGCCAGCGGCTGCGCGAGGATGACGGCTTTGCCAGCGACCAGACGGTGACCGACCGCATCAGCGCGCTCGGGCAATAAGGCTGTTGCCCTGCGGCTACTGTTGGCCGCGTGAGTTCGCGAATGCCGCGCGGCCAGATCACTTTCAACTGGACCGGGCCGGTCTCTGCCTCTATCGACAATAAAATCGGCGCCATGCGCCAGCGGGAGCCCGCGTGAACGTGCGTTGGAAGACTGTCCTCGTCCTTGCGTTCGCGCTCGCAGTCGCCGGCTGCGCCGGCCCGAATACACATGACCTCTTGAACCAGACGACAGTTTCGGTGCCTGCCTCCGACATCGCGGCCACGCATGAAATCTTCGTCGCCACCACCCGTCAGCCGGCGACCAAGGATCCGCGCCAGGTGTTCGACGGCGACCGTTCGCTGACCACCAGTTACGCCCGCGTCGACGTGACCGTGCCGAAGGTCCACCAAGTCGGCGCCATCGAGCGCGCCAAGGGTTCGGCCAATTCCAACCCGGCCAAGCAGTTCACCGCCACCGACGTCGTCCACTATGGCGACGCCTCGCAATTCGCAAAGGCTGTCGGCGCCAACATCGCCATGAATGGCGACCGCGCACTGGTGTTCGTGCACGGCTTCAACAACGGTTTCGACGACGGCGTCTACCGGCTGACGCAAATCGCCCATGACACCAAATATCCGGGCACGCCGGTGCTGTTTTCCTGGGCTTCGAGCGGCAAGACCACTGGCTACATCTACGACAAGGAAAGTGCCAACGCCGCGCGCGACGATCTCGAGGCGACGCTCAGGATGCTCGCCAAGACAAAGGTCAAGAGTATAGACGTCATTGCGCATTCGATGGGAACCTGGGTGACGATGGAGGCGCTGCGCCAGCTCGCCATCACCGGCGACCGTGATCTCGGCGGCAAGCTCGGCTATGTCGTCCTCGCTTCGCCGGACATCGATGTCGACGTCTTCAAGAAACAGATGATCCGCTACGGCAAACCCGACAAGCCGTTCGCCATCCTGCTTTCGGGAGACGACCGTGCGCTGAAGCTGTCGTCCCTGATCTCCGGCGACAAGCCGCGCGTCGGCGACTATGCCAATGCGGCCGACCTTGCCAGCTATGGCGTGGTCGTGGCGGATCTTACAAAGACCAAGGGCGGTGACCGTTTGAACCATGCCAAGTTCGCCGACAATCCGATCCTGGTGCAATTGCTCGGTGATCGACTGCGCACACCAGCCGCCCTGCGATCGAACGATCCGGGCGAGTTTGACGATATCGGCCAAGGGATCGGCAAGGCGGTCGGCTCCATGGCCGAAGTCGTGATCACCACCCCGTTCAAGGTGCTGACCATCGCCACTGGTGGGTGAAGGATTTTATATCGTGCCGTACTCGATGTGGATATTTGGCTTAACTGGCGTCGCTATTCTAGTTTATTTCAATCTCCTTGATAAGGATACGCAACGGTGGCGAAAAATAGAAAATAGAACCGATATGTACGCCTATATTGCCTTTTTTGGATCTATTGTGTTAGGAATTGCTGTATCCGTCTTTGAAAATTACCTCTTCTAACTCCGCCTACAAAAATCCACACAGAGCCGCGGAGAGTTCGGATATTCCCAAACAGTTTATAAAAAAAGATCCACCTTCTGGAAGGTCGTCACGTCGATCAGACCGACATCGGAAATCCTGAGTTCCGGGATGACTACTAGCGCCAGCAGCGAGTGCTGCATGTAGGCGTTGTTGAGCGAGCAGCCCATCTTGCGCATCGCCTCGGTCAGCTTCTCCGCCTTGGCCGCGACGATCTCGGCGCGTTCGTCCGACATCAGCCCGGCGATCGGCATTTCGACCAGCGCCAGCTCCTTGCCCTTTGAAAACAGCACGACACCGCCGCCGACCTCGCCCAGCCGGTTGACGGCCAGCGCCATGTCTTCCTTGTTGGTGCCGACGCAGATGATGTGGTGGGCATCGTGCGCCACGCTCGACGCCATGGCGCAGTCGCCCATGTAGCCGAAGCCGGAGACGAAGGCGTTGGTGACGCCGCCCGTGCCGCGATGGCGCTCGACCAGCGCGATCTGGCAGATATCGTTGCGGCGGTCCATGGCGACCAGCCCGTCCTCGACCGGCAAATCGGCCTCCAGCGCCCGCGTCGGCGCCTGGTTCTCGATGACGCCGATGACACGCACCCGCACCTCATTGGCGCCCTTGGGCGCCGCGATGTCGAAATCCCTGGCCTTGAGCTTTTTGCCGAGCTTGACGGTGTTCTTCGCCGTCTTCGGGTAATCATAGGCCGGAATGTCGATTTCGAGCTTGCCGCCCTTGGCCAGCCTGACGCCGCGACCATAGACCTCGTCGATGGTCATGGCGGTAAGATCGGAGACGATCAGCAGGTCGGCCAGCCGTCCCGGCGCGATCGAGCCGATCTCGCGCTCCAGCTTGAAATGCTGGGCGGTGTTGAGTGTCGCCATCTGGATCGCCGTCACCGGCTTCAATCCCTGTTGGATGGCGTGACGCACCACCCTGTCCATATGGCCTTCATGCACCAGCGTGCCGGAATGGCTGTCGTCGGTGCACAGGATGAAGTTGCGCGGGTCGAGGCCGCTCTCGGTCACCGCCTTGATCTGCGAGGCGACGTCGTACCAGGCGGAGCCCAGCCGCAGCATCGCCTTCATGCCTTGGCGTACCCGCGCAATGGCATCCTCGGCGCGCGTGCCTTCATGGTCGTCCTCCGGCCCGCCGGCGACATAGCCGTGGAACGGCAGGCCGAGATCGCGCGAGGCATAGTGGCCGCCGACCGTCTTGCCGGCCCTCACCGTCGCGGCGATCTCACCCGACATCACCGGGTCGTTGGCGGCGACGCCGGGGAAATTCATCACCTCGCCGAGCCCGATGATGTTCTCCCAGGTCATCGCTTCAGTGACATCGGCAACCGTCAGTTCGGCGCCGGCATGTTCCAACCCCGGTGCGGACGGCACGCAGGACGGCATCTGGACATGCACATTGATCGGCATGGCGACAGCCTCGTCATGCATCAGCCGCACGCCCGGCAGGCCGAGAACATTGGCGATCTCATGCGGGTCGATGAACATCGAAGTTGTGCCGTGCGGGATGACCGCGCGGCAGAACTCGGTCACCGTCACCATGCCGCTCTCGACATGCATATGCGCATCGCAAAGGCCGGGCACGAGATAGCGGCCGCCGGCGTCGACCACCTTGGTGCCCTGGCCGATGGCATGGCTGGCATTTGGCCCGCAATAGGCGAAGCGCCCGCCGGCAATGGCAATGTCGGTGCCGGCGATGATCTCGCCCGAATGGACGTTCACCCAGCGCCCGTTGCGGATGACGAGATCGGCCGGCTTGCGCCCCATGGCGACATCGACCAGATGCGTCGCCATCTCGGTCCAGGGTTTTGGTTTGGCGGCGCTTGCGGCTTTGGTTTTCGTCATTGGCGATTCCTCGGGTTGCGGCCACTCTCGCAAAAGTCGCCTTGCATCGCCAGAGCCGTCGGTCCGACATTCCTGCCGGCAAGCCGGGCTTGTTGACTAGTTCCGCCAAAAGGCGATGCTGGACACAAACCCTAAGGAGATAAGCATGATCCGTCTCTGGAAAGCCTTCGCCGTTGTCATCCTGCTCATGGCGTCGACCGCATTCGCCGTTGCAGAGGAACGTTGGCAGACCTTGCCGGAGCCGGCGGCCATGCCCAAAGCGGATCAGAGCGGCTATGCGCCGGTCAACGGCATCCAGATGTACTACGCCGTTTTCGGCGCCGGTGATCCGATCCTCTTGATCCATGGCGGCCTTGGCCACGCCGACATCTGGGCGAGCCAGGTGGCGACGATGTCCAAGACCCACAAGGTGATCGTCGCCGACAGCCGCGGCCACGGCCGATCCACGCGCACCGAGCAGCCTTACGGCTACGACCTCATGGCGTCCGACTATCTGGCTCTGCTCGACTACCTCAAGATCGACAAGACCGCTCTTGTCGGCTGGAGCGACGGCGGCATTATCGGCATCGACATCGCGCTGCATCATCCGGAGCGGCTGACCAGGCTCTTTGCGCAAGCCGCCAATGTCACCACCGATGGCGTCGATCCCGGCGTGATGACCAACAAGACCTTTGCCGCCTACATCGACCGCTCGGGTCGCGACTACAAGAAGATGTCGAAGACGCCGGACCAGTACGATGCCTTCGTTTCGCAGATCAGCCACATGTGGGAGTCGGAGCCGGCCTGGACCAAGGAACAGCTCGGCAAGATCACCACGCCGACGGCGATCGTCGCCGGCGATCATGATGAGGCTATCAAGCGCGAACACACCGAATACATGGCCTCCGTCATTCCAGGCGCCAAGCTCATCATCCTGCCCAATGCCAGTCATTTCGCCATGCTTCAGGCGCCGGATGAATATAGCCAGGCGGCACTGGACTTCATCGACGCCAAATAGAGCATAGCGCGCAGCAACAGGCACATTTCGATTGCTGAACAATGGGTTTCGTTTTGCGGCGAATAGAGTTACCTTGCCGCAAGGAGTCTTCTGAACCGCCATTTCGGAGAGCTCGATGCGTCGTCTGACGCTCGCAAGTGCCGGATTTTTGACCGCTCTGGCCGCCCCGGCATTCGCCGCCGACCCGATGGCGGCGCCAATGACCGAACCGGGCTTCGACTGGACCGGCTACTATGCCGGTCTGCAGGCCGGCTACGGCTGGGGCCAGTCTGACGTCACGGGAACAGAGGGCGAGCCGTTTTCCACCTCGCCCGACCTCGATGGTGGTTTCGTCGGCGGCCACGTCGCCGGCCTGTGGCAGTTCGACCAGGCGGTGATCGGCGCCGAGGCCGAGCTCAACTATTCCCGTATCAACGGCACGACGGTACTAGGCCCCCCGGGAAACAATTTCGGCACCGACGTCAAATGGTTCGGGTCGGTCAACGCCAAGGCCGGCTACGCCATGGACCGGCTGCTGGTCTATGGCATTGGCGGCGTCGCTTTCGCCGGCATCGAGACCTCGCAAGCCCCGGACTTTTCCAGCACAGGCACGCATGTCGGCTGGACGGTCGGCGCCGGCGTCGACTACGCGCTGACCGACAAGTTCGTCGTCGGCGCCCAATATCGCTACTACGATTTCGGCTCCGAACACCATGACGGGTCCGACGAATTCGTCGGCCGCGACCAGGACGTCAAGCTGAACACGGTCGGCATCAATCTCAGCTACAAGTTCTGAGCGTCCTCGGCGACTGAGATTTTCGCCACAACCAATTGTTTTAAAATCACGAACCACCTTTCATGAGTTCGAGTGGCGACACTCGGCAAAAGATGGCTTGACGGGTTTTCGCTGGCGTTTGAAAAGGGCTGGCCTGCGGACGTGGCGGAATTGGTAGACGCAAGGGACTTAAAATCCCTCGATCTCTGATCGTACGGGTTCGATTCCCGTCGTCCGCACCATTTTTGGCTGCCGCGCCTCCAGGCAAAGGAAGCTCCCTCGGAAAACCAAAGACGCAAGCGAACGGCGACCAGCGCGCTGTGTCACGCCGGCGGCTTGGCGAGAAGGCCGTTTCACGGCACCCGTGAGGCCAACCTTACTTGATGTAAACCAGCACGTAGCGGTTCTTGTAAGGCTGGTAATACTTGGTCCCGCATTTCCAGACCACGGCGCCACCGCTGTAGGTGGTCTTCACGCACCCTTTGGGCAGGGTCGTGATGTAGATGGTCGTCCTCTGGATCACGACCGTCTTTGCTCCACCGGACTGACGACGCGAAACCCCAAAATACCGTCAAGGCCGTTGACGGCCACCGAAGAGATCGCGAGCATCCTACAAGTGGCGAGCGCGCGACAGAACAAGCTGTGACTGACCGAAAGGTGTGTGGGTTCGAGTCCCACCGTCCGCACCAACCCTCCGCAAATCCTTCTAATTGTTGAGCAATTCGGAGCGCCAAGGCTACGGCTTGGCTTCCCGTTTCCTACGACCAATTAAATCGAGGGTACGACGGGGGGTACGCCGCTGATCCGGGTACGCTTCGCAGGGGTACGCCTACGCCGCTTCGCTGATTGCCGTTCCTGCGGCCAGCAGCCTGCCGCTGGTGCCACGTTGGCCTTCCGGCGCTGGTTCGCATAACGCATCATTCTTGACGAGATTTAGAGATCAGGAGCACATTGAGCGCGCCGACCGAGAGCTGGCAGGCCCGGCCGAGACCGCGTGTGCGATGAAAACCTCGAGCAGCGTCACGGAGACTGACGGGAGGAAGAAATGAGCAGGGTTAAGGACGTTTGCGATCGAGCACGATCGCTATGGTTGCGGGTGGTGCGATCGACCCACCCTGTCGACGATGTCGAGAACGACGGGCTGTATCGGCTGATCGACGGCAAAAACAAGGTCATCACTGGCACCAACTTCGAGGCGTCCCGCTTCGACATCGAGACCCGTCTATCGCGGTGGGAGAGCTACAAGCCACCGCGCTCCTAGCCTGCGTTTCACGGCAAGCTGGACGGCTCCGCGCCGATCCCGCATCGCAAGAATGCTGGGCGCGTCGAGTACCCCGGAGTAGACGGTATGCTACGGACTTAAAATCCCTAGATCTCTGACCGTACGGGTTCGATTCCCGTCGTCCGCACCACATTGAAATCAATCAACGATCTGTCCTTGGTGATCGGTCGGCAGGCAGGCCGTCAGGACTTTTTATCGCCGTTTGGATTTGGTGCCGGCGCCTCGCGTACATCGCGTGGTGGCGGGTCGATATGTTGAGGCTCTGGCGATGCGTCTTGGTCTGGACGCAGAGGCGTCTCCCTTGCACTGGGTTTCGGCGGCGGATCTTTGATTTTGTCTCGCATGCCAAAGAACCGACATAACCACTCTCTTGTTCCCACACACGCCCTGATATTTTAGCAGCCGCGAAACAAAGTCCCCCGTTCCCGCGTTGAGATTTCGTCCACAATGGGGAGAAACTCGCAAATGGATCCGGCAACCGCAGCAATGATGGTTCTTTTGTCGTGTAGTCCAGGCCAGGCTGTCTGCAAACCGCTCGACACGTCGCCGGCTATGATGTTCGTATCCCTTGGCGAGTGCCAGGTTGCGTTGGCCAACAGGCTGGCTGGCGCCCCCAATGGGGAGATCGTGGGGCGATGCCGTTCGGTCGACCCTTCAACTACAGGTTCCCTTCCTGCCGGGTATAGGACTGTCGTGGTCACGCGGGGCATGGGAGCGGATGCGGTGAGCAGTCGCTACATCGTGATGCACAAAGACTGAGGCCCGCCCCGTGAGGCAAGCGGATCCGCCCGAGCTACTCCAAAGGCGGCTCTTCGCTCGGTGGGGTCAAAACGGTAATATCCATTCTGGCGATTGTCGACGCAGCGCGCCCCTGCGCACCAGGATCTGTGTCGCCACTTTCTACCACCATGGCCTTGGCGCGATGCCCTACGCTGTCTGCGCTTTTGCCTGGCGCAAATCCTTCGCCCGGTTCTGTCTTTGCGGGTTTCGGTTGAGTTTCCTGCCGATGTTGATTTCCAATCGCCGCGACCATTGATACCTCCGCTTGGTGAGGCCGTGACTGTACCTGTCAAGGCTGTAGCGAGCCTGACCATTCTAAACAGCCGCGACCCGTGAGGCGGCGGGCTCACCCTCTCGATGCCTTGGCGCTCGCAGCCCAAACGCCGCCTGCGTTCGTCGCGCTCTTCTGGCGTGCTTTTAGGTCGGCGCCCACGACGTCGATCTTCGGATATCTCGTCGGGTGGGGAGTTCAACCTCAGCCCCCTTGATGCGGCACCGGTTTCGCCCGACAATAGGGAACGATTTCGCCCGCCATGTGTTAGGCACTCATGAATCCCTCGGACCCCGGACCCAGAATGGCAGCCGATCTTTTCACGATGCGACTCGTCGATGCTCAGCAGCGCATCAAACAAACCGAGCTAGCGCTTGTACTCAGCGAGAAAATGGTGGCTGAGAACCTCGCTTTATCCAGCAGGATACGATCTGCGAGGCGGCGTATCGTGAAGCCGAGAGGGCGTCTGGCGACAATCGACCCAACAACCCTGAAAGAGTTCGCACAATGATCGCGACCCACTCCCGATAGTGTGGGAGAGGTTGTTGATACCCTTAGCGGTGATCGGGCAATACGTCGCAGGAACCAAAGCGTTCGGTAGGGGTTGGTGTTCCGAAGGGACCGCAACCCAAAGGAAGCGGAACAATGGACCTGAGGAACCTGGAACTGGCCAGAGCACGACAGCGCGTCGGCCGGGCAAAGTTGGATCTCGAACGCGCTGAAAACTTGCTCGATGAAGACTGCGGCGTCGCCATGAATCTTGCCTTGTGTTGCCGAATTCGGTCCGCGCAAAGGCGCGTGGTCGAGGCCAGGCTGCGCCTCACGAAGATCGATCCCGGCAGGACAAATTGACCGATGATGATCCCGACCCCGAACCCCGAGATCGCGAGCAGTGGCCCCATCCATCGCCAGGCGCTACTCCGGCATCAGTTGATGAAGCACTTCGAAAGCACCGGCTCTTGAGCTGCCGAGCCATCAGTTCTTTCTAGCCTAGAAACTTAAAATCCCTCGATCTCTGATCGTACGGCTCGATTCCCGTTGTCCGCACCACCCTTCGCTCTTCAAGCTTCGGTGGCAGGTCACCCAAGCAGCAGTCTCAAGCGTCGAGATAGCCGGCGGCCACGAGCATTGCCTTGTATCGTCGGGCAAATCGGCTAGGCAAACGACTGAGGTAACCCGAAGCGCCAATATCCCAATGCGCGCCCAGTTCGCCATCGAAGCTCGCCGGGTCGAATTGCAGCAGCCCGCTGCGCGGATAGACCGTGAATTCTCCGAAGATCGGTTCTCCCTCCTCCTCGTAGAAATCGACACGCACCATGTCGAATTCGCTGCCAAGCGCCTCGGCTGCCTCGATCATCCGGGCGAGGCTCTTGGGAGGGGGAATTTTCAGGCTCGAGTCGATCGCACCCTGGACGATGTTCAGCGGGCGCCAGTCGCGATCCAGGTGGCCCGTATTCTTGGCAGTGGAACGGAAAGCGACGACGACGATGTATTCGACGCGGCCAGCCAGCACACAGAGTTTGTAGTCGACTGGATCATAGTCCTGGTCCTTGCCGACCAGCGCTTCGACGAAAACCCGCCGCTTGATGTGCGCATAGCTGCGCTCCACCTTGCGGGTGCCATAGGTTTGGGCAAGGTGTCCCGTCATCTCGGCAATGATAACCTCCCGATCGGCGTTTGCCGGATCGCGAACGATGACGTTCATGGCGCAACCGTGGTTGCATTTGACGGCGTAGGGAACATTCAAGTCATCGAAGGGGATCTGGCGTGGGTCGTCGCCCTGCCACAGAACCTTGGGGATGGCGAGCCAGGGAAGCCGTTCCCGGACGATGTCCTTGGACTTGAGCTTGTCGAGAAGACCGGCAAAGCGAGGATCGTCATCGAAAATCTTGCGCCAGTGGATCTTTTCCGTGAACGTCACCGGAGCTGCAAAATTCGGCAGATGCCGCATCCGCTCAAGGAAACGCTGGGTCAACCGGCGGTAGCGGACAAGCAGCGCTGCGTTCAGCAACAGGAGCGATGCTCGCGCGCTGTTTCGCTTCAGCCATGCCTTTGCGCCACGCGCCATTCCGGTGTCCTTGCAACTTCCGGACGACTAGGCGACGAGGATTCTCGGGTCAAGTCCGCGATGACGCATCCCCCGCAAGAGCCGCAGGTGCCGGATCGGAATTTTATTACCCACGACGTCGCTGCAGTCGCATCAATCGCCGATTCCATCGTCATTATGCATCGCGGTTGTGCGGTACGGAGCCAAGAGCAAGCTTCTCACCCAGCCTTTCGAGCGAGCCAACAGCGCGTGTGCATCCGCAGCGCTATTTTCGGAACGACCAATGACAATCACGATAGATAGCAACGCCAGCTGGCGCGACATCGCGCAAGTGAGCGAAGGCGAATCCCTGGCGCTCAGTCCGGCAGCGTGGGAGAGGATCGCCTTTGCGAACCGGATCGTAGCTTCCATCGTCGAAAAAGGCATCCGTGCCTATGGCGTAAATACCGGGGTCGGCGCGTTGGCTAGCAAGGTTGTGGCGCCTGCCCTGCAAAAGAAACTGTCGCGCAATATCATTCGCAGCCACGCATGCGGCGTCGGTGACCTAGTGCCGAGACGCGGCGTTCGCGCCATCATTGCCGCTCAAGTGGCAAATTTCGCGCATGGCCATTCCGGTGTCAGCCCTCAGATCGTCCGTAACCTGCTTACCTTCATCGAGCGCGACTGCGTTCCCGACGTGCCATCCAGGGGATCGGCCGGGTATTTGACGCACAACGCGCATGTAGCACTGGTCTTGATCGGCGAAGGCAGCGCAACCGTGGCAGGTCGCTCGATGAGCGGACTGGAAGCGCTTGCCGAAATGGGTCTGGAGCCCTTGGAGCTTGGCGCGAAGGAAGGCTTGAGTCTCGTCAATGGCACGGCGTGCGCGACCGGCCTGACAAGCATCGCCGTGCAGCGCGCGGAGCGCTTGTTGGGATGGGCTGACGCGGCGGCCGCTTTGACGCTGGAAGCCGCCGGCGCACAAATGCCGGCCTTCGGCGAAGCCATCCTGGCGATGCGGCCCTCACCCGGCATTCAGGATGTGGGCAAAGCGCTGCGAGGCTGGCTTCACGGCAGCGAGCTTATCGCGCTGTCCCACGGCAGCCGCACGCAAGACGCACTCAGTCTTCGCGCCGTGCCGCATGTTCATGGTGCCGCCCGCGAGGTGTTGGACCGGTCGGCTGAGCTGGTCGACCGCGAATTGGCTGCCGTCACCGACAATCCAGCGGTATTCGGGTCGTTGAACGATCCTCAGGTTGTTTCAGAGGCGCATGCGGTGGCGCCGGCACTCGGACAGGCGGCCGACGGCCTGACAATCGCTTTGGCGCAGGTGGCTGGAATGAGCGAGCGACGGATCGACCGTCTCGTCAATCCACTTGTCAACAATTTGCCGGCCTTCCTTGCCGATGAAGATGGCAGCAATTCCGGCTTCATGATTGCCCAATACACCGCCACGTCGCTGAGCAACGTCAATCGGCGCCTGGCCGCCCCGGCGGCGACCGACGGTGGTGTCACATCCGGCCTGCAAGAGGACTTTCTGGCTCATCCGACCGTCGCAGCCAACAAGCTGCTCGCGGTTATCGACAATGCCGAATACATTTTGGCAATCGAGCTCATGGCGGCCGCGCAGGCCCATGATTTTCTGGCAGAGCGCGGTGCACGTGCGCCTGGTACCGACACCATCTATCGCATGGTCCGGGAAAATATCGCGCACTATTCCGACGATCGGCCTCTGTCCGGGGACATGGAGGAATTGCGCAACTTCATCCGCGAAGTGGACGTGCCACCCTGTCCGCAGCCTACCGAGTGAGGCACCTGCCCGCCGAGCTTCGAGCGGCTAGGCCTTCATCGGGTACAGCTTCAGGTGCTGGATCAGGATGATCGTCTTGGCGTCGATGATGCGGCCGTCAACGATGCTGGCCAGCGCCTCATCGAGCGGCATTTCAAGCACCTCGATGTCCTCGCCCTCTTCCGGCGCGCCGCCGCCGGCCGAGATGCGGTCGCCGGGTGAGTAGCGCGCCACGAAGAACCACAGCCGTTCGGTGACACTGCCCGGGCTCATATAGGGCGCAAACAGCCGCTCGATGTTCTCTAAGTGATAGCCGAGTTCCTCCTCGGCTTCCTTGCGAATGGCGGTTTCGGGATCGTTTTCGTCGAGCAGGCCGGCGCAGGCCTCGACCAGCGGTTCGCGGTGGCCGGTGACATAGGCGGGATAGCGGAACTGCCGCACCAGCAGCACAGTCTGGCGCTCGGGATCGAAAGGCAGGATCACCGCACCGTCGCCGCGATCGTAAGTCTGGCGGATCTGCGTCTCCCACTGGCCGTCGCGCCGGCGATAGTCCAGCACGGTCTTCTTCAGAACCGCCCAGTCGTCGGAAAGGACTTCCTCCGAGCGGATGCGGATGCGATCTTCCATGGTCAACTCCGTGCTGTCGGCGCCATGGCGTAGCCGCGAACCGGTGTCCGCGCAACCGAAACGATGATTGGTCCAGCACCGGCTTTCACCGCCTCGTGTCTGGTGCCGTCAGTTGCCGTCGCCTACATAGCTGCAGCCCCTCCCGGAGTTTTTCGATGACCGCAGCGCTTTTCCAGCCGATCACCCTCGATGGCCTGACCTTCCCGAACCGCGTCGCTGTAGCACCCATGTGCCAGTATTCCGCCGACGACGGGTCGGCCACCGACTGGCATCTCTATCACTGGATGAACCTGGCAATGTCGGGCGCCGGCATGGTCACCGTCGAGATGACGGACGTCGAGCGGCGCGGCCGCATCACCCATGGCTGCCTCGGCCTCTACTCCAACGACAACGAGGCGGCCGCCCGGCGCACACTGGACGCGGCCAGGCGCGTCGCGTCGCCGGGGATGAAGTTCGGCATCCAGCTCGCCCATGCCGGGCGCAAGGCGTCCAACAGAAAACCCTGGGAAGGCGGTGGTCCGCTGCAGCCGGGCGAGGATCCCTGGCAGACCGTCTCGGCCTCGGCCATCGCCTATGACAGCGGCTGGAACGTGCCGCATGCGCTGGAGGAGGATGAAATCCTGCAGTTGGTCGAGCGCTTCACTCAAGCCGCAAGGCGAGCCGAGCGCGCCGGTTTCGACTTCCTCGAACTGCACGCCGCCCATGGCTACCTGATCTTCCAATTCCTGTCGCCGCTCTCCAACCAGCGCACCGACCGCTGGGGCGGCTCGCTGGAAAACCGCATGCGTTTTCTGCTCGAGATCGCCAAATCGGTAAGGAAGGCCGTTCCAAACCTGATGCTTGGCACACGCCTGTCCGTAAAAGAATGGGTCGATGGCGGCTTCGAGGTCGAGGATGCGATCGAAGTGGCCAAGGCGCTGAAAGCACTGGGCATTGCCTATCTCTGCTGCTCGAGCGGCGGCAATTCGCCGTTGCAAAAGCTGCCGATCGGCCCCGGCTATCAGGTGCATCTGGCCGAAGCGGTGCGCAAGGGCGCCAGCATCCCGACGCGGGCCGTCGGCCTGATCGACGATCCCGCCCAGGCCGAAGCGATCGTCGCCGACGGCCGCGCCGATATGGTGGCGCTGGCTCGCGCTTTCCTTGCCGACCCGCGGTGGGGCTGGCGCGCCGCCGCCACCTTTGGCGAGAAAATCCATCCGGCACCGCAACTTGCACGTTCGGTAACGACGATGCAGCACTGGATGAACGGCTGACAGGATGCACCGACGGCTGCGCAACGATTGCGGTTACTGAGACGCCAATGCATGTCGCCCAAAAGTGGAACCCGTTTTTGGGCTAACGGCATGCATCAGGCAAAGACCTAAAGGCGCGTCGCCAACGCGACGTGACGTTTGGGCGCAGGCTGACCGCCACTTTTGCAACCAAATTGGCTGCTTTGCGTTGCGGCCATCATGGATAACAAACCTTTTGAAACGCCCGTCGTGGTCGAACTCGGCCATGTCGGCAAATATCGCCAAATCCGCAGCACCCAGGAAGCGGCGGAGTGTCTGATGACGGTCTGGCCGCTCAATCGCGGCCCGCGCCACCGTGATGCTCTCGACACTTGCCTCAAAGTGCTGGAAGGTTATCGTTCGACGGCCGATGCGCGCCGGGCATTGATCGAAGCGGCCAAGGAATCGGAAGTCCTGGTTCCCGAAGACCGGCTGCCCGACGCCAAATTGCATTGAACGGGCCGCACTGAACGAACGGACGAACCGGAGGATTTCATGGCGAAGCTGACTTACAAGATCGTCGAGCATGACGGGGGCTGGGCCTACAAGGTCGGTTCGACATTCTCGGAGACATTCCCCACCCACCAGGACGCGCTGCGCGCCGCCGAGATCGCCTCGGCCGAGCAGCAGGTCGCCGGAACCACGGACGGCATCCAGTATGAGGATTCCGAAGGCAAGTGGCACGACGAACTGGCCGATGGCCGCGATCGGCCACAGACCGAAGTTTCCGACTAATCTTTTGCGTGAGTTGTCTCGCTGCCGGCCGTGGATGCCCTGTTTCAGGCATCCTGCCGGTCAGTCGAGTCTACGGCCTGATTACTTGCCGCAATAGTGATCGTTGACGTTCAGCCCGGCATTGGCGTCGGGTCCCGCCGTATTCGAAGCACAAGGCCCAACCGGGCCGGTATTGCTCAGGCTGTTCAGGCCTGAGGAATCGATGCTGCCGGTGGTGTTCGGATCGACGCTCATCATCTGCTCGTTGGCAACAGGGCGATGGTGGGTGTGGGCGGTATAGGACGACTGCACCATCGCCGAGGTGGCGAGGCCAACCGTAAAGATCGAGATTGCGAGGATCTTGCTAAGCATAGAAAGTACTCCATTCCATTTTCTCGTCGCTTATCGTGCGACAGCGGAAGAATCCTCCAGCGAGCTCGAAGTTCCGACAAGAAAACGTGAAGTCGCGTGAGCTTCGACACCTTCGCGTGACCACTGCGTGAAGTCGTGGCCAGCCGATTGGCCGGTTCAATCCGAGCTGATGGTCCGGCCTGCGAATGCCCGCTCGGCGAGGCGCTTGATGAAAGTGATGACGCGGTCCGGCTCGGCGAATTGCGGCATATGGCCAAGGCCGTCGACGGCCTCGAAATCGACCCCTTCGATCCGGTCCCTCATCGGCTCTCCGTGGGTGCGCATGGCGATGACGCGGTCGCAGGTTCCGAAGAAAATTCCGGCCGGCATGGCGATCTCGCCATAACGCCGCTCGATGCGGCCAAGATCCTGTTCGACCGCCACGAAATCGGTGGAGGTCGCATGGAAATGGCTTGGCCTCAGCCCGAGCCATCCGCCTCCGTGGATCATGTAGTCGTCGGGAACAGGCTGCGGCGCGAAGATGAACTCCATTGTCCGCCGCGCATATCTGAGGCTTGTCGGTATGGCGACGGTATAGGCCATTACCCAACGCCACAGGCGCGACCGGATATAGAGCAGGCCCGCTTTCTCGCGCACGCCGGCTTCCAGATGCGTCAGTGGTGCCAGCAGGGCGACGCCGGAAATCGCGTCGGGATGTTCCAATGCCAGGGTCAGCGCGACGGCGCCGCCCAATGAGTGCCCGACCACAAGCGGCCTTTCCAGCCCGAGCGTTTCGATGAAACGCCTGATGATCTCGGCCTGCTCAGGCAAGCGGCCGGTGGTGCCTTTCGCCCGCACCGAATAGCCCGATCCCGGGCGGTCGAGCGCGATCAGCCGGTAGCCCGGGCCGAAGCGTCCGAACAAAGTGTGCCTAAAATGATGGAGCTGGGCGCCAAGCCCGTGCACGAATACGATCGGCCTGCCCTCGCCCTCGTCCATATAGTGGATGCGGTTGCCGTCGATCTCGACAAAGTGTCCGCCGGCCGGCACCAGCCTTTCGGCCTTGGCGGCGATCCAGAGCGTCGCCGCCACCAGGCAGGCGATGATGACGAGAGCCAGCACAAACAGGCCGGCGACAAGCCATAGCAGAATCGATACCAGCATTTTTCACCCGGAGCGGCCTGGGCGCGCACCATCACCCACTGCCGAACGCACGGCAAGGCAGGTGGCGGCTTCTGTCGACATTGCCGCCCGTTCCATGTCGCGCTATCTCAGGCAACCTTGTCTGCCCAGGGCGACCCCGTCTGCCCTGAGGCGCCTTTCCGCCGGAGCTTTCCATGCCTGAAATCGTCACTGCCGCCATGCTTGTCATCGGCGACGAGATTCTGTCCGGCCGTACCAAGGACAAAAATATCGGCCACCTCGCCGACATCATGACGGCCATCGGCATCGACCTGAAGGAAGTGCGCATCGTTCCCGACGAAGAGGACGAGATTGTCGCGGCGGTGAATGCCGTGCGCGCCCGCTACACCTATGTCTTCACCACCGGCGGCATCGGCCCGACGCATGACGACATCACCGCGGATTCGATCTCCAAGGCCTTCGGCGTGCCCTGCGAATATGACGCCAAGGCCTATGCCATGCTGGGCGAGAGCTATGCCGCTCGCGGCATCGAATACACCGAGGCGCGCAAGCGCATGTCGCGCATGCCGCGCGGCGCCGACCATATCGACAACCCGGTCTCCGTCGCGCCCGGCTTTCGCATCGGCAATGTCCATGTCATGGCCGGCGTGCCGTCGATCTTCCAGGCTATGCTCGACAACGTCGTGCCGACGCTGAAGGCCGGCACAAAAATGCTGTCGGCCACCGTCCATTGCCCGTTCGGCGAAGGCCTGATCGGCGGTCCCTTGGGCGACATCCAGAAGGCGCATCCCGACACGATCATCGGCTCCTACCCGAAATATGGCGATGGCAAATTCTGGACGGAGCTGGTCGTCCGCGCCCGCAGCCAGGAGGCGCTGGATTCCGCGCGCAAGGACGTCGAGGCTATGGTGGCCGGCTTTACCGCCGCCAATTGATCGGGGACTCGCGGCCCATCGCCGAGCCGGAACCAAGCGCTGCACTTCGACGTTTTCCCTCTGGCGCATCAGACGCCGGCAGATTTGAGGGATTCCCATGCGCTTCAAGACCATCGTCGCCATATTGCAGAACGAACAGGACGCCGAGCGCGTTCTCGACTGTGCCATTCCGCTTGCCGACCGGTTCGAAAGCCACCTCATCGGCATCCATGCCGAAGCGCTGCCCGTTCCCTACACCTCCGCCACCGGTTTTCCCGACACCGAGTTCCTGCAGGTTTCCGCCGACATGAACCGCGAGCGCGCCGAAAAACTGCAGGCGCTTTTCCTCAAGCAGATCGAGAAATCCGGCCTTTCCTTCGAATGGCGCAGTTTTGAGAGCTTTTCCGGCGACAGCGCGCTGACCGGCATCTCCAATGTCCGCGCCGCCGATCTGATCATCGCCGCTCAGCGCGAGACCGGCGGAGATCCGAGCGCCGATGTCGACACGCTGGTCTACGATGCCGGCCGGCCGGTGCTGGTGGTGCCGCATGACGGCCCGCTCGTCACCACCTTCAAACACGTGCTGCTTGCCTGGAACGGCAGCAAGGAGGCAGCGCGGGCGGCCTTCGACGCCCTGCCCTTCATCATCGAGGCCGAGAAGACCGACATTCTGGTCATTGATCCGCCCGACACGCTGGACGAGAACCCGGAGGCAGCCGGCGCCGAGATCGCGGCGGCTCTGTCCAGGCACGGCGCGACGGTCAGCGTGTCGGTGCAGAAGTCGGGCGGCGCCTCTGTCGACGACGTCATCCAGACCCGGATCGCCGAGACCGGCGCCGACCTTCTGGTGCTCGGCGCCTACAGCCATTCCTGGCTGCGTCAGCTTTTGTTCGGCGGCGTCACGCGAACCGTGTTGCGCACAGTACCGGTGGCGGCTTTCCTGTCGCGCTAAAGCAATTCCAGGAAAAGTGTGACGCGGTTTTCCGTCCGGAATTGCGTCAAAACAAAGGGAGCTGCAGCCCTTGCCAAGCCCAAGCCTTTCCGGCTAATTCCGCGCGCATTCCCTCGGCGCGCGGAGTGCACCAACAATGTCCCTTCCCGAAAAAGCCTTTCCGGTCTCCTGGGACCAGTTCCACCGCGACGCCCGGGCGCTGGCCTGGCGTCTTGCCGGCGCCAACAAGGGTCAGTGGAAAGCCATCGTCTGCATCACCCGTGGCGGGCTTGTCCCCGCCGCCATCATTTCGCGCGAACTCGGTATCCGCGTCATCGAGACGGTCTGCGTAGCCTCCTATCACGACTACACCAGCCAAGGGCAGTTGCAGGTGCTGAAGGAGATCACGCCCGCCCTGCTTACCGATGACGGTGCCGGCGTGCTGATCATCGACGACCTCACCGACACCGGCAAGACGGCGGGCATCGTGCGCGCCATGATGCCCAAGGCGCATTTCGCCACCGTCTATGCCAAGCCGAAAGGCCGGCCGCTGGTCGACACCTTCGTCACCGAAGTCAGCCAGGACACTTGGATCTACTTTCCCTGGGACATGGGTTTTACCTACCAGAAGCCGATCGCCGACGATCACGCCGGCTGATTCGCAGCACCCCTTTATCCGCCCAAGTGGCCGGGCCCGCGCAGTTTGCTGTGGAAACTGGCGCCGCCAGACACAATATTCTGTTGAATCGACACTTGTTGGCGAAATTTGACGGGTTGGTGTGACGTTTTTTACTTTTATGACTTACACTTCCTCGTAAGATTCGTGTGATGGCAAACGATTCTGAGGGCTGGGGTAGCTTCTCTGATGCTGACGAGACCGACGACGCACAACCACCTGGCTGAAAGGGTCCAACGACTCTTCGGCACCGCGCCGTGCCGTCTGCAGGTTGCCGCGCTACCCTGGCGCACCACCGAAAACGGCATCGAAATCATGCTGATCACCAGCCGCGACACCGGCCGCTGGGTGCTGCCCAAGGGCTGGCCCGAGGCCAGGGAGCCGCTTTGCGAGGCTGCGGCGCGCGAGGCCGGCGAGGAAGCCGGATTGCGCGGCAAGATCTCTCATTTCGAGGCTGGCCGTTACTTCTACGCCAAGGCCTTGGCGTCCGGCGAGGAAGTGCCTTGCGAAGTGCTGGTGTTCCCGATGCAGGTCGAACGCGTCTCCGACCGCTGGAAGGAAAAGCGCGCGCGCACCCGCAAATGGGTCAATGCGGCCGAGGCCGTGCGCATGGTCAACGAGCCGGACCTTTGCCAGATTATCGCCCATTTCTGCGCCGATCCGTACAAATTCGCCGCTAGAACCTAGACGCAACTCCACAGCGACCGCAGCATATTCCCATGCGCCAGCACAGGCGCTTGCCAGCGATTCTGACGCCTCCGGCGCGGCCGATCCAGCTCCAGTCCGACATCGATAGATCCCTGCCTTCAGGCCATGCTTTGCCACGGCTTGACATGCAGGTATTTACCTGCATATTATGTTTGCAAGATGAGTGAGACCGATGGACGCCGACAAGGTTTTCAAAGCGCTGGGCGACCCGACACGCAGAAGGCTGCTCGATCTTCTCTGTGAGAAGAACGGACAGACGCTCGGGCAGCTTTGCGAAAACCTCGACATGGCCAGGCAATCCGCGACCCAGCACATCGACCTTTTGGAGGCGGCCAATCTGATCAGCACGGTCAAGCGTGGCCGCGAAAAGCTGCATTTCATCAACCCCGTGCCATTGCACGAAGTCTACGAGCGGTGGGTGCGCAAATTCGAACGGCAGCGGCTGAGCTTGCTGCACGACCTGAAGCAAGAACTCGAAGGAGACGACCAATGACCCGGGAAACCACCAGTTTTGTCTACGTGACCTATATCAGATCAACGCCACAAAAGGTGTTCGAGGCCATCACCAAGCCCGATATCGCCAAGCGCTACTGGGGCCACGAGAACGTCTCCGACTGGAAGCCGGGCTCGAAATGGGAACACATCCGCGCCAATGACGAGCGCACCGTCGAACTCATCGGCAAGGTCGTCGAAATCTCGCCGCCGACCCGCCTGGTCATGACCTGGGCCAACGCTTCGCAGGCCGACGATCCGACCAAGCACAGCCGGGTAACGTTCGCCATCGAGGAATACGACACCATGGTCAAGCTGACCGTCAGCCATGACGAGCTCGAAGCCGGCAGCGGCATGGCCAAGGGCGTCAGCCAGGGCTGGCCGGCCGTGCTGTCCAGCATGAAATCCTTCCTCGAAACCGGCACCGGCATCGACCTTTTCGCCAAGCCGAAATCGGCCTGAAGCAGCCAGCGGGAGAACGACGATGACCAAGCATTTTATCGGCGGCTGCGCCTGCGGCGCGATCCGTTATGAAGCGAGCGGCGAGCCGATCTTTCAGAACCACTGCCAATGCCTTGATTGCCAGAAGCGCAGCGGCACGGGCCATGGGTCCTATGTGACCTTCGGCCGGCGCGCTGACGTAAAGATCACCGGCGAGCCAAGCACCTGGCGGATGATCGCCGACAGCGGCAATGAAAAGGTCCAGGCCTTTTGCCCGACCTGCGGCACGCCGCTCTATTTGACCTTCGTCGCCATGCCCGAGCTGACTGCGATCCATGCCACCAGCCTTGACGATCCTGGCCAGTTCAATCCGCACGCGGTCACCTACACCGTCCGCGGCCATGCCTGGGACACGATCGACCCCGCCTTGCAGCCATTCCAACGAATGCCCGGATGAGCCAATGCAGAGCCCTGTCCCTCAGATAGGGCTCTGCATTCGGCTCAGATAACCAGGCCCTTGGTCAGTTCCAGCGCCTGGCGCTCGAACAGGCGGCGGTAGATGCCGCCCTTGAGCCGGATCAGCTGGTCATGCGAGCCTTCCTCGACGATCTTGCCGCGATCGAACACCAAGAGCCTGTCCAGCGCGCGCACTGTCGACAGCCGGTGCGCGATGACCAGCGTCGTGCGGCCGACCATCAGCCGCTCCATCGCCTGCTGGATCAGCACTTCCGATTCCGAATCGAGGCTCGATGTCGCCTCATCCAGGATCAGGATGCGTGCGTCCGCCAGGAAGGCACGCGCGATCGCCACGCGCTGACGCTCGCCACCCGACAGTTTCACGCCGCGTTCACCGACCAGCGTGCCATACCCCTTCGGCAGGCTGGTGATGAAATCGTGCGCGCTAGCGAGCCTGGCGGCATGCTCGATCTCGGCCTGTGTAGCGTCCGGCCGGGCATAGGCGATGTTCTCGGCCAGCGAGCGGTGGAACAGGATCGGTTCCTGCTGGACGATGGCGATCTGCGCGCGCAGCGACGCCTGCGCCACAGCAGAGATGTCCTGGCCGTCGATCAGGATCTTGCCGCCGCTGACGTCGTAGAGGCGCTGGATCAGCTTGACGAACGTCGTCTTGCCCGAGCCGGAATGACCGACCAGTCCGACCCGCTCGCCCGCACCAATATCCACCGAAAAGTCGCGGTAGAGCGGCAGGCGATGGCTGCCATAGTGGAAGGTGACGTTGTCGAAGCCGATACGTCCCTGCGTGATCCGGATCGGCTGAGCGCCGGGCCGGTCCTCGATGCCAAGCGGTTGCGACTGGAAGTCGACCAGTTCCTCCATGTCGTTGATCGAACGCTGCAGATTTCGGATATGGGTGCCGATATCCCTGAGATAGCCCTGCAGCACGAAGAACGAGGTCAGCACGAAGGCGACATCGCCCGCACTCGCCTGGCCCCACGCCCAAAGCATTAGCGACAGTCCGATCACCGCCGTCCGCAGCACCAGCAGCATGGCGCCTTGCGTGGTGCCGTTGATGGTGCCGCGCACCCAGGTGCGGCGCGTGCGGGCACGCCATTTGGCGACGACCTTGGCAAGCCGCGTTTCCTCGCGCGTCTCGGCGCCAAAGCCCTTGACCACGGCGTTGCAGCTCACCGCATCGGCAAGCGACCCGCCAAGCCGCGTATCCCAGCTGTTGGCAAGCCGTGCCGCGGGCGCGACATAGCCGAGCGACAGCATCGCCGTCACCATGATGAACAGCACCGAGCCGACTGCTACGACCAGCCCCATCAGCGGCCAGAACCAGCCGAGCAGCAGCGTCGAGCCGACCAGCATGGCGACCGACGGCAAAAGCGCGATCAGGATCGTGTCGTTGAGCAGGTCGAGCGCCCACATGCCGCGCGTGACCTTGCGCACCGTCGAGCCGGCAAAGCTGTTGGCGTGCCAGTCGGTGGAAAAGCGCTGCACGCGGTGGAACGCGTCAGCGGCGATATCGGCCATCATCTTCAGCGTCAGCTCGACAATGCCCATGAAAGCGAGGTTGCGCAGCACCACGCCGGTCAGCGCCAAGGCGACGAGCGCGAAGAACGCCGCCATTGCCGCATTCCACGCGACATCGTCGGCCCCAGCACTGCTGGCGACGGCGTCGACCAGCCGGCCGGAATAGAGCGGCGTCAACACGTCGGCCAGGGTCGACAGCAGGAAGCCGCCCATGATCAGCGAAAGCCGCCAAGGCTGGCGCCGCCAGTGGCTGAACGTGAAGCCAAGAACGCTGCGAAAGGCGCTTGCGCGCAGATCGATTCGAAAACGAGCCATGATGTCATCCGGGCGCAAAAATGCCCGGTCCCGGTAAGGTCGAAAATTGAAAACCGCGCTGGGCAATTCGCCCGGGGCTGCGGAGGTTCGGCATAGGTGGCGGCGCGCCCTAGATATCGGGTGGCGACCGGCATCGGCAGAAGCCTGTACTCGACCCGGCATCGCCGCGAAGGTCAAACCTTCGCCGGACACCAGGTGAGACCTAGGCTTCGCGGCCTCGCATTACCATGTGAAATACTGCCATTCGGACCTCCCGCAACACAATTGCGGAGCGGCCCTTATAGAGACGCCTCAGCGGATCGCCAAGACCGGGCGCGCCGCAAAAGCGTAACTGGTCCAACCAGTGAGGTTATTTTGCAACAACGGGCGGGCGAGCCCGCGCGGCGCATCTCTCATTCCGGGTTGCGATCGAGGCGCATGTAACGGCCATCGGTCGATGCCTTGAAGCCCAGCTTCTCATAGACACCGTGCGCGTCGCTGGTCGACAGGCTCCAGTGCGAGACCGTGCTGAGTTCAGGGCTATCGACGAGCGCCCGCACCAGTTGCAAGCCAATGCCCTGGCCGCGATGCTGCGGCCAGATGATGATGTCGGCGAGATATGCAAACACCGTACGGTCGGTGATGGCCCGGCCAAAACCGACTTGATTCCCTTCGACATAGGCGCCGGCGCAAAGCGAATTGGCAAAGGCGCGGCGATGAAACTCATCGCTGCGGCCGGCGCCCCAGTAGCTCGCCATCAACAGGTCGGAGGTCGCCCGGAAATCGATCCGTGACATGTCGAAGCTGATTTCACAGTCGGGCATAGTGCCTCGCAAAGAATAAGGGGCGGCCGAACGTCTCGTCCGGTCGATGACTGCCCAGCGTGCCGTACCAGAAGCAGATGCCGCGCCCGGAGCTTGCCGTTCTTGAAGCATGCAAGCCGCAAAGGTTAGTCAATGAAATCAGATTATTAGCCGCGATCCCTGAAACGGTTGGTGATGGGATAGCGGCGGTCGCGGCCAAAGTTCTTCCTGGTGATCTTCACGCCCGGCGCGGCCTGCCGGCGTTTGTATTCGGCAATGTAGAGCAAATGTTCGACGCGCGTCACCGTCGCCCGGTCGTGGCCGCGCGCGACGATGTCGTCGACACCCATCTCGTTCTCGACCAGGCATTCCAGAATGTCGTCCAGCACCGGATAGGGCGGCAGCGAATCCTGGTCGGTCTGGTTCTCGCGCAATTCGGCTGAAGGCGCCTTGTCGATAATGTTCTTCGGGATGACCTCGCCGGAAGGCCCGAGCGCGCCGGGCGGCACATGGCTGTTGCGCCAGCGCGACAGCGCATAGACCTGCATCTTGTAGAGGTCTTTGATCGGGTTGAAGCCACCATTCATGTCGCCATAGAGCGTGGCGTAGCCGACCGACATCTCGCTCTTGTTGCCTGTGGTGACGACCATCGAGCCGAACTTGTTGGAAATCGCCATCAAGATGGTGCCACGCGCGCGGCTCTGCAAATTCTCCTCGGTGATGCCTTCCTTGGTGCCTTCGAAAAGCTGCGTCAGCGCATGCAGAAACCCTTCGACCGGCTCGAAGATCGGCACGATGTCATAGCGGCAGCCGAGCGCGCGGGCGCAGTCCTCGGCATCCTTCAGCGAATCCTTCGAGGTGTAGCGGTAGGGCATCATCACCGCGCGCAATCGCTCCTCGCCGAGCGCGTCGACGGCCAATGTGGCGCAGATCGCCGAATCGATGCCGCCGGACAGGCCGAGCACGACGTTCTTGAAGCCGTTCTTGTTGACGTAGTCGCGCAGGCCCAGCATGCAGGCGCGGTAGTCCGCTTCCTCGCGCTCGGGGATTTTCGACATCGGCCCTTCCGAGCAGACCCAGCCGGCATCCGTTCGCTTCCAGGTGGTGACGTCGACCGTCTCCTCGAACTGGCTCATCTGGAAGGCGAGCGTCTTGTCGGCGCCGATGGCAAAAGAGGCGCCGTCGAAGATCAACTCATCCTGGCCGCCGATCTGATTGGCATAGATCATCGGCAAACCGGTTTCGATGACCTGGCGGATAACGACCTGATGGCGGACATCCATCTTGGCGCGATAATAGGGCGAGCCGTTCGGCACCAGCAGGATCTCCGCTCCGCTTTCGGCCAGGGTTTCGCAGATACCGACGTCGCCCCAGATGTCCTCGCAGATCGGAATTCCGATGCGCACACCACGGAAGTTGACGGGTCCCTGAGCCTCGGGTCCGGCCTGGAAGACGCGCTTCTCGTCGAACTCGCCATAGTTGGGCAAATCGAGTTTGTAGCGCTCGGCCAGGATCTTGCCACCATCGGCGAAGATGATCGAATTGTGGGTGCCGCTCTTGCGCTTCAGCGGCGTGCCGATAATGACGCCCGGCCCGCCATCGGCGGTATCCCCGGCGAAGTCTTGCGCGGCCTTTTCGCAAATCTTGAGGAAGGCCGGCTTCAGCACCAGATCTTCCGGCGGATAACCGGCCAGGAAAAGCTCGGTATAGAGCACGATGTCGGCGCCCTGGCGGGCGGCGTCCGCCCTCGCCTCGCGCGCCTTGGCAAGGTTGCCGGCGACATCGCCGACCGTCGGATTGAGCTGGGCAACGGCGATGCGCAGAATATCGGGAGCGGTCTTCTTGGTCATGCCTGCGGTTTAGCGCGGCAGAATTGCCCGGGCAATGGCGTTCGTTTGGACCAATCCAGACCGATCGGCATTAGCCGATCGTGTCTTATCGCTCGACATGCGGATCGTAGCGAGGCAGCCCGTGATCAGTCGTCGCCCATATACTCGCGCAGCGATTGTGGCGAATGGTTCTCTCCGATCGACATCGCCAGGATGCGCGAGATGTGCCGACGCGACAGCCTCGTGTCCGCCACCCATTGATTGATCTGCGCCTGGATCTTGTCGAGGTCTCGCTTCGAGGTCGGGCTTTCGGCGATATCGAGGCCTGCGTCGCGCAACGCTGCCGCCATATCGGCCGAGATGACGAAAGCGTCCCAGCCCAGCCAGCGCAGAAAATACTGGCCGGTGTTGCCGCCGAGCCGGCTGCCATGCTTGCCAAGATACGCCATCAGCCCGACCTGGTCGTCCGCCGGCCACTCAGCCAGGAACTTGCCGAAGCCGCCATGCTCCTTCGATACGCGCTCGACGAAAGCGGCGTTGTCGCGCACCGATTTGATCTTCTGCGGATTGCGCACGATGCGCTTGTCGGCCGTCAGATCGTGCCAGAAATCATCAGGCTGGAACAACAGCCGCTTCGGCTCGAAATGCAGGAAGGCTTCCTCGAAACCGGGCCACTTCTGCTCGATGACGCGCCACACGAAGCCGGCGGCAAACACCCGTTCGGCCATCGTCGACAGGATACGGTCGTCAGTGATCTTGGCCACGGCGGCATTGTCGGGCAAAGGCCCGAGCAGCTCCGTCAGCACCGCGTCGCTGCCTTTTCGTTTTGCCGCACGGGCACGAATCCTGTGGAAGTCAGCCATTGGCGTCCTGATTCACTGTCGGTGGACGCGGCAATCTACCACTTCCCGTTCGCGCCGGTAGTCTCTAGGTCTAGGCCAGACGCTGACCATGGAGGCGACCATGCATAAGACCGTGCCCGAATTGGCCGACCGCTGGCTGAGGCGAACGCCTGAGACCCTCAGCGAGCTCGAGCGGCGGGTGTTGCAGAGCACTGTCGACCGCAAGCCGATATCGCAGGACATCAATGAAAGTCTCGCCGGTCTTCAGGGCGCCGGCGACCGCATCGCCGATGCCATCGCCCGCATCGGCGGCTCGTGGACGTTTATCCTGTCCTTCATCGCTTTTCTGGTCCTGTGGATCGGCGCCAATTGGTGGCTGCTAGGAAGGGACTCGTTCGATCCCTACCCGTTCATCTTCCTCAATCTTGTGCTGTCGATGATCGCCGCCTTGCAGGCGCCGGTGATCATGATGTCGCAGAACCGCCAGGCCGCGCGCGATCGCATCGATGCCGCGCACGACTACGAGGTCAATCTCAAGGCCGAGATCGAAATCATGGCGCTGCATGAAAAGCTGGACGAGCTGCGTCACAGTCAGATCATCGGCGTGCGTGAGGACATAGCGCGCCTGGCTGAACAGGTGAGCCGCATCGACGAAAGACTGTCGGGCCGGCAAACGTCTCAATGACCGGGATCGTCCATCACCTCATCGAGCAATATGGGCTGATCGCGGTTTTCCTGGGCTGTGTCGCCGAAGGCGAAAGTGCGGCCATCCTTGGCGGCTTCTTCGCCCACCAGCATGTCTTCGTCCCTTGGAAGGCTTTCCTCACGGCGGCGATCGGCGCCTTTGTCGGCGACACGTTTTTCTTCGTCCTCGGCCGCAGCTTTGCCGACCATCCCAGGGTGCTGAAACTGAAGGCGCGGCCCGGCTTTAACCACGCCTACCGCCTGGTCTCGTCGCATCCCAACATCTTCGTGCTGTCCAACCGTTATATCTACGGCCTGCGCCTGGTCGGCGGCATCGCGGCCGGCTTCGCCAGCATTTCGGTGCTGCGCTTCGTCATCCTCAACGCCATCTCGTCGCTGGTCTGGGCGGCTTTGTTCTGCGGTATCGGCTATGTCTTTGGCCTGGGCGCCGAGCAGATGATCGGCAAGGCACTGCTCCATCACGAACGGCTGCTGATCGCGCTGGCCATCGGCCTTGCCGCCGCCATCCTTGCCTGGCTCATCGCTCGCACCGTCGCCGGCAAGGAGCGCGCCAAGGACGCCCGCGACAGCGAAGCCGCTTAGGAAAGCTCAGTCGTCGTCCTCGACCAGAGCGCGGTCGCCGCGATCGAGGATCAGCGGGATGATGAGATCCTCCTCGTCGGCAAGATGCCGCTTCAGCATGGCGATCAGCCGGCTGTTCTCGTCCGCATAGGCATCGGCGGCGAAGCGCTGCCTGTCCTCGCTCTCCTCAAGCGTACGGATGAAGGCGTTCGCCGCCTCGGCGTTGCGCTCCAGCCCTTCATGGATGGCGTGGTGATCGGCATCGAGGATTTCGAAGCCGCGCTTCAGGCGCGGCTCGGCCTTGGCGAAAGCCGGAAAGTATTGGTAGTCCTCGACATTGTGGTGGCCGTCGAGATTGCCGAGGAAATGGTTGAGGCGCGGCGCGAACCAGCGGGCGAAATCCGGCGCCGTCAGCCTGCCTTCGCGATAGTCGCCAATGCCGTTGGTCAGCATGCCGCCGAGCTCGCGGAACATGTCGTGCCGCTGCAGCCACATATTGGCCAGGCCATGGATGTTGGCGTGACCCTGCCAGTTTTCGCGCGGATATTTTTGCACCAGCCAGCGCAGATCGTCCGGCAGGCCGGCACGTTCAAGCAAGAGGGAATTGGCGGGCGCGGTCATGTCGGTCTCCTTTAGTGACCGACATATGGGAACCGTTAGATCAGATCGGTAGACCCGTGATGCGCTCGATGATGGCGATGCCCCAGACACCGGCGACCATCACCACCGAAATCAGCACCGCCAGCGAGCCGCAATCCTTGGCGAGCTGGATATCGACGTTGAATTCGCGGCTGAAGGCATCGCAGGCCGCCTCGATGCCGGTGTTCAACACCTCGACCATGATCAAAAGCAGCACGGCGCCGATCAGCAGCGCATAGCCACGCCACGACACCGAGACGAACCAGCCGAGCGGCAGCGCCAGCACCAGCAGCATCAGTTCCTGCTGGAACGCCTTTTCGCTGGCCGCGAGCTTGCGGAAAGCCCGCACCGAATTGAAGAAAGCATCGATCAGCCGCTGCATGCCCGCGTATCCCCTTCGAATCACCGGCAGGGGATAACGCAATGGCTGGATCAAGGGAATAAGGCAGCAGCGGCAAAAATCACTCGTCCGCAACCTTGATCGCCGGCGTCGACTTCTCGAACTGCGGCAACCCATCGTCGATCGTGTAGTAGTCGCCCTTGTCGCTGACGAAGATATGGCATTCGCCCTCGAGCTCGGTCGGCGCATCGAACGACCCGGCCAAAACCGAGACATAGGCGTCCTGGCCCGGCTTCCAGAACAGCACCGAGCCGCATGTCTTGCAAAAGCCGCGCTTGGCAAAGGACGACGCTTCGTACCAGGTGATGTTGTCCGTGCCGGTTATGGTGATGTCGCCATCGGCGACATTGGTTGCGGCGTAAAAATGCCCGCTCTGCTTGCGGCATTGGGAACAGTGGCAATAGATCACGCCGCGCAACGGCCCTTGCGTCTGGAAATGCACCGCCCCGCACAGGCACGATCCGCTGTTGTTATTGCTCATTCCCGCCCTCCGCCGGCCATCGTTCACGGCTTCGCCGCCACCGGAGAGGATTTCAGTTTTGCCGCAACCGGGCACCAGCAAATGCGACACGGAACGGGCGCGTTCGGACTTCACCTCAGGATGGTTGCAACACGCTGCTGCAGCCTGAGGTAGAATAATCGCATTACCTTGCGGCACATTAAGGAAACTTTAGCGCCAGCGCATCTATGGTCGTTGCCAAGCGAAGGTCGCGATTGGGGACGCGTCCTTCGTAAGATGATCCGAAATACGGCTGGTTCTCCCCCGGTCGGCGACATCTCGCACGCGCAAGTCTGCGATGGTTCCCAGGGGTAGAGTGAACAGAATATGCAGCCGGCAGCCGTCCAGACCGACCGAAACAGCGACATTGCAACAGCCGTTGTGGCGACCATGCGCCAGCTCGGCGTACTTGGCCTGCCACGCAATTACGAGATCTTCTACGAAGCGCTGAAAGGCACCAATCGCGAACTCAGCCTTGCCGTCGTCGCGCTCGGCAACCGGCCGACGCAGGACGATCTCGACCGCATCGGCCGCGCCTTCTTTGCTCAACATCATGGTCCCGGCATTGTCGAGCACGCGCGCGATGTGCTGGCCAGGGAGCTCGAGGACATCGCTTCGCTGCTCCGAAGCGAACGCATCCATATCGAGAAATACGGCAAGATCCTCGACGAAACGTCGAGCGGACTGGCCAACCGCAGCCTGCTTTCACAGGATCTGCTGCAGAAGGTGGCCAACGCCATGGCGGTGGCCACCAATTCAACCCTCGACCATGGCAAACAGGTCGCCACCACGCTGAGCGACAAGACGGCGGAACTGGAGAGCGTCAAGTCGAAGCTCGAGGAGTACAAGCGGCTCGCCGACACCGACCCCTTGACCCATATCTGGAACCGCCGCGCCTTCGACAAGCAAATCACGGCGATTTACACCTCCAACAAGGGCATCCTGTTCAACGCGCTGATCCTTGCCGACATCGACCATTTCAAGGATGTCAACGATCGCTACGGCCACCCGGTCGGCGACAAGATCATCCAGATCGTCGCCGAAATCTTCCAGACGAGCATCCGCGAAGACATGTTCGTTGCCCGCACCGGCGGCGAGGAATTCGCGCTGATCATCGAGGGCGCCAGCGAGGATACCACCTACGAGATCGCCGAACGCATCCGCGTGCTGATCGAGCAGACGCCGTTCACCAGCAGCCAGACCGGCACCAATTACGGCACCGTGACCGTTTCCATGGGCATCTGCATGGCCTCCGAGGCCGAAAGCCCGGAGGATCTCTACACCAAGGCGGACCGGGCGCTCTACCGCTCCAAGGTCGGCGGCCGCAACCGCGTCACCAGGCATTCGACGATGGCCGGCCGTGCCGGCAAGAACTGGCTGCTCTACAAGAAAGACTGACGCTTCGGCGCCTAGAGCCGGATGATTTCAGGTCGAGTCGACCTGAAATCTGAATCCGTCTCTAAATCAAAGAGATAGAGCATGATGTCGTCCGAAAACCGCTTCACACTTTTCGGCATCATGCTCTAGCCAATTCGCGGGCATAGCCAAATTTATCGGACACAGCCTCTTTCCATATGAATTTTCATGGACTATATTTTCCATGGAAAGAGAGAGGCCATGTCTATTACACAACCCAATGCTGCCGCCAAGGCGGCCGAAAACGCGGTTCTGACCAAGGCCACGCTGCGCGCCGCCGAGCTCCTGGATATAACCGCCAGGATGCTGGCGTCGATCATCGGCGTCTCGGAAGCCACGGTTTCGCGCATGCGCAGGCAGGAGTTCCTGCTGGAGCGTGGCACCAAGCCGTTCGAGCTCGCGGTGTTGTTCGTGCGGCTGTTCCGTTCGCTCGACGCCATTGTCGGCGGTGACGAGACGATCGCCCGGGCATGGCTGAAGAACGCCAACACGGCGTTCGACGGCAGCCCGCTTGAAAAGATCCTCACCATTACCGGGCTTGTCGATGTCATTGCCTATCTGGACTCCCGACGCGCTCTCGTCTGAAGCCGCTCGGCTCGACGGCAAATACTGGCGCATGGTCGAGGCGCAGCACCGCGTCTCGACGCTGAAAGTCGTCGACACGCTGGACGAACAGGCGCTGCTCGAGGATCTGATCGAGGAGACCAAGCCGCAGATCCCCATGGAGTGCCGGCATCTCCACTATCTCCTGGCAACGCCCTTCCGCTACGGTTCCATCTATCCCTACGGCTCGCGCTTCCGCCGCGCCGGCCGCACTCTGGGCGTCTACTACGCGGCGGAGACGATCATGACGGCGGTCGCCGAAATGGCCTTCTACCGCTTGCTGTTCTTTGCCGATTCGCCCGACACGCCATGGCCGCACGATGCCGCCGAATACACCGCCTTCGCCGCCGCGATCCGCACCGATAAAGCAGTCGACCTGACGCGGCCGCCACTCGACCGCGATGAGGCTGAGTGGACACACACGACCGACTACGCCGCCTGCCAGGGGATTGCCGATGTCGCCCGCGAGGCCGCGCTGGAAGCGATCCGCTACCGCTCGGCGCGCGATCCGAAGGGCGCCAATGTGGCGCTGCTGACATGCCGCGGCTTTGCCAAGGCCAAGCCGTTGGAGCCGCACACTTGGCGCATCCGGCTCGGCTCGTTCGGCGTCCAGGCCATCTGTGAATTTCCGGAAAGGCGCATCGAGTTTTCCAGAACCGCCTTCGCCAATGATCCCCGGCTCAACGGATTGCGCTGGGAACGCGGCCGCTGACCCCCCAAAGAAAAAGCACCGGACTTCGCCGGTGCTTTCCTCATTTCAACCTAAAAAAGGTTCAACCGTTGGCCGCCTGCTTGTGCTGCACCGGATGGCTCTTCTTGAGCAAGTCGGAGACCAGGAATGCCAGCTCGATCGCCTGATCGGCGTTGAGGCGTGGGTCGCAATGGGTGTGGTAGCGGTCCTGCAGCTCTTCGGCGGTGATGGCGCGGGCGCCGCCGGTGCATTCGGTGACGTTCTTGCCGGTCATCTCGACATGGATGCCGCCCGGATGCGTGCCTTCGGCGCGATGCACCTCGAAGAAAGTCTGCACTTCCTTGAGGATGCGGTCGAACGGCCGCGTCTTGTAGCCGGCGGCCTCGATCGTGTTGCCGTGCATCGGGTCGGATGACCACACGACGCTGCGGCCTTCCTTCTGCACCGCGCGCACCAGTTTCGGCAAATGGTCGGCGACCTTGTCCGAGCCGAAGCGGGCGATCAGCGTCAGCCGGCCCGGCTCGTTCTCCGGATTGAGCAGGTCGATCAGCTCCAGCAAGCCGTCCGGCGTCAGCGACGGCCCGCATTTCAAGCCGAGCGGGTTCTTGATGCCGCGGCAATATTCGACATGCGCATGGTCGGGCTGGCGCGTACGGTCACCGATCCAGATCATGTGACCCGACGTGGCGTACCAGTCGCCCGAGGTCGAATCGACGCGGGTCAACGCTTCCTCGTAGCCAAGTAGCAGCGCCTCGTGGCTGGTGTAGAAGTCGGTCTCGCGCAGCGCGTAATTGGTTTCCGAGGTGATGCCGACGGCCTTCATGAAGTCCATCGTCTCGGTGATGCGGTTGGCGAGCATGCCATACTTCTCGCCCTGCGGGCTGTCAGAGACGAAGCCAAGCATCCAGCGATGCACGTTCTCCAGGCTGGCATAGCCGCCCTGGGCGAAAGCGCGCAACAGGTTGAGCGTCGCCGCCGACTGGCGATAGGCCATCTCCTGGCGGGCCGGGTCGGGAATGCGCGACTTGGGGTCAAACTCGATGCCGTTGATGATATCGCCGCGATAGCTCGGCAGCGTCACTTCGCCCTTGGTCTCGTTGTCGGACGAGCGCGGCTTGGCGAACTGGCCGGCGACGCGGCCGACCTTCACCACCGGCTGCGCGCCGGCAAAGGTCAGCACCACCGACATCTGCAGGAAGACGCGGAAGAAGTCGCGGATATTGTCCGCGCCATGCTCGGCGAAACTCTCGGCGCAGTCGCCGCCCTGGAGAAGGAATGCGTCACCGGCAGCGACAGCCGCAAGCTGCTTCTTCAGCTTGCGCGCCTCACCTGCAAAAACCAGCGGCGGAAAGGTGGCGAGCTGGGCTTCCGTGTTCTTCAGCGCGGCAAGGTCCGGATAGGCAGGAACCTGCTTGATCGGCTTTGCTCTCCAAGAATTCGGCGACCATTTCGTCATCGCTGCACCCAAACGCTCTTTCCAGCGGTGCTTTTGCCCGCCATTCCCGCCCCATATGGGGTTCGCGGCTCCATACACGAAGCCGATTTCCTATTCTAGACCGGAATTCAAGCGCTGGCGAATGATGGCCGGCGGCTCACTCTGCAGTCTGCGACAAAGCGAGATAGAAAAGGCCCAGCCCCAGCAGCAGGCATGACGGGCTGTAGAACCAGCTGTCGTAGCTGGCAAAGCGTGTCGTCCTGACCCGCTTGAACAGCCCGAAATACTGGGACCAGCTCAACGCCCGCGCGGTGAAGATAAGCGCCCACAAGATGATGCCTACCTTCAGCAAGGATTGCGGCACCGGCAGGCGAACGGCACCAGCGAAGCCAAGAACCAGCAGCAGCACCAGCGCCAGGATCAACCCCACCGCCATCGCCCCGAAGGCCGTCTCCTTGATGGCGGGAGTGCCGTCCTCGCGTTGCGGCAACGCGACGCCGGCGCCAAGGCGCCCACCGAAACCCCAATAGAGGTGAAAGCAGGCTCCAAGCAGCAGAATGGCCGAGCAGAGAGCGACGACCGCTGTCGCCATGCCTATCGGGCGACGTCGTTCAATCGCCTGAGCTGGCGACCGAGCCCACCCGTCAGATCGAGTGCAAGCATGCGCAGCAAGGCGATGGCGCTCCACAGCGGCCGATCCGCGAACGGCTTGTTGCTGTTGTGCTCGAGGAAAGGGTGGGTGAGAAAAGCCGCGATGTAGAAGAACGGAATGATGACCAGGAAAGCCCACCAGACGACCATGAAAGATGCCGCAATCCCGGCGATCGGCGCGAAAAACAGGCCGAGATAGTGGATAAACCGGGTCGAAGGTTTTGAATGGCCGGCGAGATAACCGAGCCAGTATTCATCGAAGGTCTGCGGGTTCATGGATTTCCCCGTTCAGCGATGAGTTGCAGGATCCATCTGATCCCTTGGGCCGAAATACCTCAATGGCTCCAATCGTCGCAGACCCAGAAGCGATCTTTGCCAAGCGGAATCTAGGCGGCTTTCTCCACCAGCCGTGCCAGCTGCGTCATGACGACCGCCGAACCCGCCAGGCGCTTCTCCGCCGTTGGCCAGTCGCGGATGAAGACCACGCTGTGATCGGCCCGTATCTTGGCCAGCGAGCCCTGTTCGCCGATGTATTTGACCAGCCCAACCGGGTTGGAGAACTCGCGCTTGCGGAAGTGGATGACGACGCCCTTGGGACCGGCATCGAGCTTCTCGACATTGGCTCTGCGGCAGAGCGCCTTGATGAAGACGATCTTGAGCAGATGTTTTACTTCCTCCGGCAGCGTGCCGAAACGGTCGATCAGCTCGGCGCCGAAGGCGTCGATCTCCTCGGTGTTTTCGAGATCGCCGAGGCGGCGGTAAAGCGCCAGCCTGAGCTGCAGGTCCGGCACATAGCTTTCCGGGATCATAACAGCCGTGCCGACGGCGATCTGCGGCGACCATCCGCCGTCCTGCACTTCGCCGGAATCCTTCACCTCGGCCACCGCCTCCTCCAGCATCTGCTGGTAGAGCTCGAAGCCGACCTCCTTGATGTGGCCGGATTGTTCTTCGCCGAGAAGATTGCCGGCGCCCCTGATGTCGAGATCGTGGCTGGCGAGCTGGAAGCCGGCGCCGAGCGTGTCCAGCGACTGCAGCACCTTCAGCCGGCGCTCGGCGGTGTCCGTGAGCTTGCGGTTGGCCGGCAGCGTGAACAGCGCATAGGCGCGCACCTTGGAGCGGCCGACACGGCCGCGGAGTTGGTAAAGCTGCGACAGGCCGAACATGTCGGCGCGATGGATGATCAGCGTGTTCGCGGTCGGGATGTCCAACCCGGATTCGACGATGGTGGTCGACAGCAGCACGTCGTACTGGCCGTCATAGAAGGCATTCATGATGTCGTCGAGTTCGCCGGGCGGCATCTGGCCGTGGGCCACCGCCACCTTCAGCTCCGGCACGGATTCCCTCAGGAAATCATGGATTTCGGCGAGATCGCTGATACGCGGAACCACGTAGAAAGAATGGCCACCACGGTAGCGCTCGCGCAGCAGTGTCTCGCGGATGACCAGCGGATCGAAGGGCGAGATGAAGGTGCGCACCGCCATGCGGTCGACCGGCGGCGTGGCGATCAGCGACAGTTCGCGCACCCCGGTCAAGGCAAGCTGCAGCGTGCGCGGGATCGGCGTTGCCGACAGCGTCAGCACATGGACATCGGTCTTGAGGTCCTTCAGCCGTTCCTTGTGCTTGACGCCAAAATGCTGCTCCTCGTCGATGATCAGCAAGCCGAGATTCTTGAACGAGATCGCCGATCCGAGCAGCGCATGGGTGCCGATGACGATGTCGACCTGGCCCTCGGCGATGCCTTTCTTGGTTTCCGCCAGTTCCTTGGCGCCGACCAGCCGCGAGGCCTGGGCAACACGAATCGGCAGGCCGGAGAAGCGCTGCGAGAAGGTCTTGAAATGCTGGCGCGACAAAAGCGTCGTCGGCACGACCACGGCGACCTGGAACCCTTCCATCGCAGCGATGAAGGCGGCGCGCAGCGCCACTTCCGTCTTGCCGAAGCCGACATCGCCGCAAATCAGCCGGTCCATCGGTTTGCCGGCGCCGAGATCGTCCATGACGGCATCGATCGCGCCCTGCTGGTCGTCGGTCTCCTCATAGGGGAAGCGCGCCGAGAATTCGCCATAGAGCCCGTCCGCCGGCACCATGGGCGGAGCGGTACGCATCTGGCGTTCGGCGGCAATACGGATCAGCTGCCCGGCCATGTCGAGCAGGCGTTTCTTCAGCCGCGCCTTGCGCGACTGCCAGGCACCGCCGCCAAGCTTGTCGAGTGAGGCTTCGGCCGAATCCGAACCGTAACGCGACAGAAGCTCGATGTTTTCCACCGGCAGGAACAGCCGGTCATCGCCGGCATAATGGATTTCCAGGCAGTCATGCGGCGCGCCGACCGCCTCGATGGTGCGCAGGCCGATGAAGCGGCCAATGCCGTGATCGGCATGGACGACGATGTCGCCGGCCGACAGCGAAGAGGCCTCGGCAATGAAGTCGGAGGCGCGCTTCTTGCGCTTGGAACGCCGGATCAGCCGGTCGCCGAGAATATCCTGCTCGGCAACGACGACCAGCTGTTCGGTCTCGAAGCCGGATTCCAGCGGCAGCACGGCAAGGGCGGCCTGCCCCGGCTCGAACTTTTCCACCTCGGCCAGCGTCGCCACCGGCACGAGATTGCCGAGATGATGTTCGGCCAGGATCTGGCCGAGCCGGTCTAGCGAGCCTTCTGTCCAGCCGGCGACGATGACGCGGCGGCGCGCCGCGCGCTCGTTAGCAATGTGTTTTACGACGACGTCGAAGACGTTGGCGTTGGGGTCGGCGCGCTCCTCGGCAAAGCTGCGGCCATGGCGCGAACCGCCGTGGAAAACTTTTTTGGCTCCGACATCGGGCGCATCGAAGGCGGTGAAGTCGATGGCTTCGCGTGGCCCAAGCGACGCCACGAGATTTTCCGGCGAGAGATAGAGCAGGTCCGGCGCCACCGGCTTGTAAGGCACGGCATCCTTCAAGGCCGCGTCGGCCTGTTTGCGGCGCGCCTCGTAGTGGTCGAGGATCAGCGTGTGGCGTTCAGCCAGTGCCTCATGCGCCAGATGATCGAAGATGACAGGCGCATCCGGCAGATAGTCGAACACCGTCTCCAGCCGCTCATAGAACAGCGGCAACCAGTGCTCCATGCCGGCGAAACGGCGGCCTTCGCTCACCGCCGCATAAAGCCCGTCGTCGCGCTGCGGTGCGCCAAAGGCCTCGATATAGGAGCGGCGGAAGCGGCTGATGGTTTCGGGCGTCAGCGCCACTTCGCTCATCGCCTGCAGCGCCATCGATTTGCGCTGGCCGGTGGTCCGCTGGGTGGCTGCGTCGAAGACACGGATCGATTCCAGCGTGTCGCCAAAGAAGTCGAGCCGCAGCGCTTCTGTCCAGCCGGGCGCGTAAAGGTCGAGGATGCCGCCGCGCACCGCGAACTCGCCGACGCCGCGCACCGTCGGCACCCGCTCGAAGCCGGAGATCTCCAGCCGCGACACCAGCGCGTTCATATCGATCTGGTTGCCGGGCTTTGCGTGGAACGTCTGCGCCTCGACAAGGTCCGCCGGCGGAATGCGCTGCAACAAGGCATTGGCGGTGGTCAGGATGACGGCGCGATGCGGCTTTTTTGCCAGCGCGATCATCGCCGTCAGCGCATCGAGCCGCTTGGCGGCGGCATCCGAGCCAGGCGAAACGCGGTCATAGGGCAGACAGTCCCAGGCCGGCAGTTCCAGCACCGGCAGGCCGGGCGAGGCAAAGGTCAGCGCTTCGATGATTGCCGGCAGGCGCTGGCCGTCGCGCGCCACGAACAGCACCGGTTTGTCAGGCGCGATCTCATGGATCGCCTGCACCAGCGCAAAGGCTTCGTAGCCATCGGCGACGCCATCGACGATGAACTGGCCGGCGCGGCCTTTCGGCAGACCGATTTTGGGAATGACGCTCATGATTGCACGGTCTTGGTTGTCGCAATTCCGGACGGAAAACCGCTTCACACTTTTCCTGGAATTGCTTGTGTTTAAAATGTCATGGTCCGGCGCGATGCCAGGATCCTTTGCAGGACGGCACAGTCGATATCCCCGGGAACCGGGCGTTCGCCGGTGACCATGGGCAGGAATTCGGTGTCGGGAATGTCGAGGAGCCTTTCATATTGGTCGATTTCGTCGCCGGTCAAGGCGCCGATCTCGTTGTCGGCAAAGGTGCCGAGGATCAGGTCCATCTCGCGCATGCCGCGATGCCAGGAGCGGAACAACAGCTTGCGACGCCTGATATCCAGCCCCTCGCTTGATCGTTTCGTCCCGGTCATGGTGCCGCATCCTCGCTTGGTGCGGCGCATATAGCGTGGATAGAGGGCGGTGTCAGCCTTGCAACAGGCCGGTGGGCGGCTAAACATCCCGGGTGTGAAGAACATTCCTGATAGCATCGGCGCGAGCACCCCCCTCTGGCCTGCCGGACATCTCCCCCTCAAGGGGGGAGATCGGATGGCACGACTGCTTTCGCCAATTTCCAACGTTGCAAGATGGGCCGCGAGGCCGGAACTGCTAATCTCCCCCCTTGAGGGGGAGATGTCCGGCAGGACAGAGGGGGGTGAGCGCCTACATCGCGTGGTCTCTCTCAAATGAGACCTTCCCTCCTCGATCCCCTGTTTGTCCCGATCACTTCGCTTGCCGGCGTCGGGCCGAAGGTCGGCGCGCTGATCGAGAAGGTGGTGGCGGCTGATCTCGGCGATCGCCCGGCGCGCGCCGGCGATCTGTTGTTCGTGCTGCCGCACACCGTCATCGACCGCCGCAATCGTCCCGGCATCGCGCTCGCGCCTGCCGGCGCCATCGTCACGCTCGACGTGCGCATCGACCGCCACCAGCCGCCGCCGCGCGGCAACCGGTCTGTGCCTTACCGCGTCTATGCCCATGACGACACCGGCGAGATCGGACTGACCTTCTTCCATGCCCATGCCGCCTATCTCGAAAAGGCGATGCCGGTGGGCGAGCATGTGATCGTCTCCGGCCGCATGGAGTGGTTCAACGGTCGCCCGACCATGGTCCACCCGGACCATATTGCGCTTGTCAGCGAGGCGGAAACCCTGCCGCTGGTCGAGCCGGTCTATCCGCTGACCGCCGGCCTTTCGGGAAAAGTGCTGCGCCGCGCCATCGGCCAGGCGCTCGGCCGGCTGCCGGAACTGCCGGAATGGCAGGACGGCGCCTTCATGCGCAAGCAGACCTTTCCGGCCTTCGGCGATGCGCTCGCCCGCATCCACTATCCCTCGGACCCGATCGATGTCGCCATCGAGGGGCCGGCATGGCGCCGCCTCGCCTATGACGAGCTTCTGGCCGGCCAGGTGTCGCTGGCGTTGGTGCGGGCAAAGGTGCGCCGCCTGTCGGGTCGGCCACTGATCGGCGACGGCCGCATCGTCGAGAAATTGCGCGCGGCCCTGCCCTATTCATTGACAGGCAGCCAGGAATTCGCGCTCGCCGAAATCAACGCCGATCTCGCCGATCCCGAACGCATGCTGCGCCTGCTGCAAGGCGATGTCGGCTCCGGCAAGACGGTGGTGGCGCTGCTTGCCATGGCGCGCGCCGTCGAGGCAGGCGGCCAGGCAGCACTTATGGCGCCGACCGAAATCCTGGCACGCCAGCATCTGGCGACGATCACGCCGCTGGCCGAACAGGCCGGCCTGCGCGTCGCCATCCTGACCGGTCGCGAAAAGGGCCGCGAGCGCACCGAAACGCTGGCGGGACTGGCCAGCGGCGAGATCGACATCGTCGTCGGCACCCATGCGCTGTTCCAGGAAACGGTGACCTACCACGACCTCGTCTTTGCCGTCGTCGACGAGCAGCACCGTTTTGGCGTTCACCAGCGGCTTGCGATCACCGCCAAGGGCGACGCGCCCGACATGCTGGTGATGACGGCAACGCCGATCCCGCGCACGCTGGTGTTGACCGCTTTCGGCGACATGGACGTCTCCAAGCTGACGGAAAAGCCGGTCGGCCGACAGCCGATCCGCACCGTCACGCTGCCGCTGGAGCGACTGGACGAGCTGGTCGGCCGCATGCTCGACGCCGTGGCCGACGGCCAGAAAATCTACTGGATCTGTCCGCTGGTGGAGGAATCCGAAGAGATCAAGCTGATGTCGGCCGAAGACCGCTTTGCCTCGCTGCAACCCCTGTTCGGTGACCGCATCGGCCTTGTGCATGGCCGCATGAAGGGGGCGGAGAAGGACGAGGCGATGCGCGCCTTCAAGGCCGGCGAGACCCGCATCCTGATCGCCACCACCGTCATCGAGGTCGGCGTCGATGTGCCCGATGCCACGATCATGGTCATCGAGCATGCCGAGCGCTTCGGGCTGGCGCAACTGCACCAGCTGCGCGGCCGCGTCGGGCGCGGCGACAAGCCGTCTTCCTGCGTATTGCTCTACAAGGACCCACTCGGCGAGACGGCGAAACGCCGACTGTCGGTGATGCGCGAGACCGAGGACGGGTTTCTGATCGCCGAGGAGGATCTGAAACTGCGCGGCGAAGGCGAGTTGCTCGGCACCCGCCAGTCCGGCACGCCGGGTTTCCAGGTGGCGCGTATAGAGGCGCATGCCGACCTGCTCGAAGCCGCCCGCGACGATGCGCGGCTGATCCTGTCGCGCGACCCGGAACTGCAATCCGAGCGCGGCGAGGCGCTGCGCCTGTTGCTCTATTTGTTCGGCCGCGACGAGGCTGTTCGGCTCTTGCGCGCCGGCTGAGCCAGGGCGCCAAGCGGCGGGTTGGCGAGGTCTCCCTCGATCGGCTCGCCATTGACCGTCACCATTTTCGGCTTGACCTCGGGCGCCACCAGCCCGGCCGAAACGATCAGCCTGGCGCCGTCCTCGATCGTCATGTCGAGCAGCACGATGTCGGATTTCAGCACATACATCAGGAAACCGGTGGTCGGGTTCGGCGTGCATGGCATGAATACGGCGATCATCGGGTCGCCCTCCTGGTCGAGCTTCTGGTTGATCTCGGTTTCCTTCTCGCTGGCGACGAAGACCAGCGACCAGACGCCCTTGCGCGGATATTCGACCAGCCCGACCTGGCGGAACATGTCGCCCTTGTTCGACAGCACCGTCTGGAAAATCTGCTTCAGCGAACCGTAGATGCCGCGCACCAGCGGCATGCGGCCAAGCAGTCGCTCGCCGAAATTGACGATGGCGCGGCCGACGATGTTGGCGGTCATGAAGCCGATCAGCGTAATCAGGATCAGCGCCACGATCAGGCCGAATCCTGGAACCGGAAACGGCAGATAGGTGTCGGGGCTGTAGCGCGCCGGAATGTACGGCTTTACCCAGGAATCGACCCAGCCGATGAACGACCAGGCGATATAGGCGGTGATCGCCAGCGGCGCGCAGACGATGAAGCCCGTGAGGAAATAGTTCCTCAGCCGGGTCATGCCTGAGGTTCTGGGAGCATCGGACATGATTCACCGGGCGCGCGGGTTGCACCGCAACATTAGTGAACCCAACGGCGCTTTGGAACTGCGAAGTTTTTAAAGAACCGATTAAGCCGCCGCTTCCAGCGGTTCGATCTTCTCAAGTTCCGGCGCCAGTTTCCGCGCCTCGGTTTCAAGCTCATAGGCCTGCTGAAAATTCATCCAGAACTGAGGCGTGGTGTTGAAGAATCGGGCCAGGCGCAAGGCTGTGTCGGGGGTCAAGCCGATCTCCTCCTTGGCAATGCGCTCGATGCGGGTGCGCGGCAGATTGAGCTTCTTTGCGAGCGCACCGGCACTCATGCCGAGCGGAACGAGATACTCTTCGCGCAGGAATTCGCCGGGGTGGATGGGGCGTGCGAACTTGAGCATAGTTTAAAGTCCTCAGAGGTTAGGGCAAGGGCCCTCAATGGTAGTCGACGATCTCCACGTCCTCGGCACCGGCAGCAGTCCATCGAAAACAAATACGCCATTGGTCATTGATGCGTATCGAGTGCTGCCCTGCGCGGCTTCCTTTCAGGGCTTCGCTGCCCTGCGCGGCTTCCTTTCAGGGCTTCAAGGTGGTTCCCAGGTGGCGAGCGAAGGTCGTTCAGTTGGACAGCGTTCCCGATTGCCCGAAGACGACGCTCTGCGCGGGCAACCAAATCCGGCGGGAAACCTTTCGGCGCCCTTCCCGCAGCCACCGCCTCCACAGCCTTGCCTTTGAACGAAACGATCAAAGCTATCCCCTCGTCTTGTATCATACCCTGATACAAGACGCTTAGCAATGACAACGTATCAATGATTGATACGGAGAGCGGAAAGCTATTCCACGGTCACCGATTTCGCCAGATTGCGCGGCTGGTCGACGTCGGTGCCCATGAAGACGGCGGCGTAGTAGGCCAGCATCTGGATCGGCAGCGCGTAGATGATCGGCGAGATAATTTCCGGCACGTCGGGCAGGATGATCGTTTCCATCGTCTTGACGCTGACCTGCGCCGCACCCTTGGCATCGGTGATCAGGATGATCTTGCCGCCGCGCGCCGCCACTTCCTGCATGTTCGACACGGTCTTTTCGAAAATGCGGTCATGCGGCGCAATCACGATCACCGGCATGTTCTCGTCGATCAGCGCGATCGGGCCATGCTTCAGTTCGCCCGCGGCGTAGCCCTCGGCATGGATGTAGGAGATTTCCTTGAGCTTTAGCGCGCCTTCCATGGCCAGCGGGAAATTGGTGTCGCGGCCGAGATAAAGCACGTCCTTGTAGCGCGAGATTTCGCGCGCGATCCGCTCGATCTGCTCCTCAAGCTTCAGCACCTGGTTGGCGTAGCGCGGCGCTTCCGACAGCGCGCGCACCAGCGTCTTTTCCTCATCCTTCGAGATCGTGCCGCGCGCCACGCCGGCGCGCACCGCAAGCGAAGCCAGAACCGACAGCTGGCAGGTGAAAGCCTTGGTCGAGGCGACGCCGATCTCCGGACCGGCCAGCGTCGGCAGCACGACGTCGGATTCGCGCGCCATGGTCGATTCCCGGACATTGACGATGGCGCCGATCTTCATGCCAGCCTTGCGGCAGTAGCGCAGCGAGGCCAGCGTGTCGGCGGTTTCGCCCGACTGCGAGATGAAGAAGGCGGCGTCATCAGCCGACAGCGGCATTTCGCGGTAGCGAAACTCGGAGGCGACATCGATGTCGACCGGCAGCCGCGCATAGCGCTCGAACCAGTATTTGCTGATCAGGCCGGCGAGATACGCAGTGCCACAAGCCGAGATCGCCAGCCGGCCGATCTTGGCGAAGTCGAACGGCAGATCCAGCGGCTTCGACACGCCGGAGACGAAATCGACATAATGCGCCAGCGTGTGCGAGATCACTTCCGGCTGCTCATGGATTTCCTTTTCCATGAAATGGCGGCGGTTGCCCTTGTCGACCATGAAGCTGGTCGACAGCGACTGCTGGCGCTTGCGGACAACCTTCTTGCCGTCAATATCGAAGATGGTGACGCCGTTGCGGCGCACCACCGCCCAGTCACCGTCTTCGAGATAGGTGATCGAGTTGGTGAACGGGGCGAGCGCGATGGCGTCGGAGCCCAAAAACATCTCGCCCTCGCCGTGGCCGACAGCCAGCGGAGGGCCATTGCGGGCGCCGACGATAAGGTCTTCATCGCCCGTGAACATGATGGCCAGCGCAAACGCGCCTTCCAGCCTCTTCAGTGCCTCATGCGCCGCCTCGATCGGCTTCAGCCCCCGAGCCAGTTCCCGCGCCACCAGATGCGCCACAACCTCGGTGTCGGTCTGCGACGAAAAGACGTAGCCGTCGCGGATGAGTTCGTCGCGCAACTCGGCGAAATTTTCGATGATGCCGTTGTGGACGATGGCGACGCCGTCGGAAAAATGCGGATGGGCGTTGGTCTCGTTGGGCACGCCATGCGTCGCCCAGCGTGTGTGGCCGATGCCGATCGTACCGTCGAGCGGCTCGTCCTTCAGCCGGCGTTCGAGGTTGATCAGCTTGCCTTCGGCGCGGCGCCGGCCGAGCGCGCCTTTCTCGACGGTGGCGACGCCGGCCGAATCATAGCCGCGATATTCCAACCGCTTCAGCGCATCGACAATGAGCGGCGCAACCTGTTGCTGGCCGACAATTCCGACGATACCGCACATGCGCTTGCCCCGATTCCCGATGGAAAACCAGCGCTATCTAGGGATTGCCGGCCTGCCGCGAAAGTCACTTTGCGTTTCGTCTGGTGTAACGGAACGCTTCTCAACCCGATGCACCATGACAGACCGCTCTTGCAATCCGGTTACTGCAATTGCTCGATTTTTCAGGCGTCTGGTTCTCGTTTTCGCGATATCTGGCTAAGGTCCGGCCATGATGAGCCAAGCCACCGTCACACTCTGGCGTCCTGTCGGACCCAAGGAACTGGAACTGATCAAGGCGTCAGGGATGCGGGAATTCCCGCCGCGCCTGCCCGATCAGCCGATCTTCTATCCGGTTTTGACCGAGGCCTATGCGACGCAGATCGCCCGCGACTGGAACGTGCCGGCCAGCGGCTCCGGCTTCGTCACTCGGTTCGAGGTGTTGAAAAGCTACCTCGACCGCTACCGGGTCGAGTACGCCGGCAGCAAGGCGCATCTGGAGTACTGGATTCCGGCTGAAGACCTCGCCGATTTCAACAGAGCAATTGTCGGCGGGATCGAGGTAACAGCGAGTTTCGGCAAGGACGATGCCGGCTGAGCACTAGTGGTCTGAGGCGGCCTTCTTCTTCGCTGCTGCGGCTGAGGCAAAGCGTTCGCGCAACTCCTTGCCTTTGCCGGGGATCGTCTTCTGGCGGGCGCGGCCAAAGGCCAGCGCATCGTCGGGCACGCTTTCAGTGATCACGCTGCCCGAGGCGATGTAGCCGCCCTTGCCGATCGTGACCGGCGCCACCAGCGATGAGTTCGAGCCGATAAACGCGCCTTCGCCGATATCGGTGAAGAACTTTGAATAGCCGTCATAGTTGCATGTGATAGTGCCGGCGCCGATATTGGCCCCTGCGCCGACGCGGGCATCGCCGATATAGGTCAGATGATTGACCTTAGCGCCCTCCTCGATAACCGCCTGCTTGACCTCGCAGAAATTGCCGACCTTGGCCTTCTGCCGAAGATCGGCACCGGGCCTGAGCCGTGCGAACGGCCCGACATCGCAATTGGCGGCGACGGTGGCGCCTTCGATATGGCTGAAGGCATGGATCTTGGCGCCGCAGGCGATCTTCACGCCCGGGCCGAACCAGACATTGGGTTCGACGATGGTGTCGGCGCCGATTTCGGTGTCGTGCGAGAAATACACGGTTTCCGGCGCAATCAGCGTCACACCTGACAGCATCGCTTCATTCCGCCGGCGCTGTTGCCAGATGCCCTCAGCCTGCGCCAACTCGGCACGGTTGTTGATGCCGAGCGCGCTCTCGAAGCTGGCTTCGGTGGCGACGACATCGAGGCCCTTGGCGCTGGCGATCTCGACGATGTCGGTCAGGTAATACTCGCCCTTGGCATTCTTGTTGCCGACCTGATCAAGCAGATCGAGCGCATGCTTGCCGGCCACCGCCATCATGCCGGCATTGCAGAAGCCAATCTTCTTCTCCTCGGCGCTGCAGTCCTTTTCCTCGCGGATGGCGATGAGCTTGCCGCCTTTTTCGATCAACCGGCCGTAGCCGGTCGGATTGGGCGGGCGGAAGCCGATCACCACCACGGCCGCACCTTTCGCCAGCTTCAGCCGCGCCGCCGTCAGAGCATTGGCGTCGATCAGCGGCGTGTCGCCGAACATGACGAGAATATCGTCATAACCCTTTGATATCGCATCGCGCGCGGCCAGCACGGCATGTGCGGTGCCCAAGCGCTTTTCCTGCACGAACGTCTCGGCCTTGGGCGCGAATTTCGCCGCCGCCTTGCGCATCTCATCGGCGCCATGGCCGATCACCAGCGCCTGGCTACCGGCGCCGGCGGCTTCGGCCGCCTTCACCACATGCGCCACCATCGGCAGCCCGGCGATCTGGTGCAGCACCTTCGGCAACGCGCTCTTCATGCGCGTGCCTTCGCCGGCGGCGAGGATAACGGACAGGCAGGATCTCTGGCTCATGGAAGGACAACCGTATGAAAGGGATTAGGAATCGGAGAGTGGTAGCATCTGGCGCCATGCTGCACCAATGCGGTTAAATTCCGGTGAGATGCATGGAGCAGCTGACTCTTAATCAGCGGGTCCAAGGCGCATAGCGGGCAATGCCTAACCCAGCCGTCCCAGCACCGGGAAATTCTCCAGCAGCCAGTAGGACATGGCCTGCACGCCGCCGGTGAGGAAGAACACGCCGGCGACGACCAGCAGCGCACCGATCGCCTTTTCGACGCGGCCGAGATGGACGCGGAACTTGCCGAGGAAGCGCATGAAGGCGCCGGAGAACAGGGCGGCAATCAGGAACGGGATGCCGAGGCCGAGCGAATAGGCGGCGAGCAGCAATGCGCCCTCACCGACCGTCTCGCGGCCGCCGGCCAGCGTCAGGATCGGTCCCAGCACCGGACCGATGCAGGGCGTCCAGCCGAAAGCGAACGCCAGCCCCATGACATAGGCGGCGACCATGCTGGCCGGCTTGCCCTGCGACTGGAAGCGCGCCTCGCGCGACAGCAGCGGAATGCGCAAGATACCGAGGAAGTTCAGCCCCATCAGAATGATCAGCACGCCGGCGGCCATCGCCAGCGGTTCCTGCCAGACGCGCAGCCAATGGCCGATGGTCGAGGCGCCGGCGCCAAGTGCTACGAACACCGTGGAGAAACCGAGCACGAAGGCGATCGAGGAATAGATGAGCGCGCCGCGCGCGCCGGCTTTGGCCGTGAGGCCGGCATCGCTACCGCGAAAGTCGTCGACCGAGACGCCGGCCATGTAGCAGAGATAGGGCGGCACCAGCGGCAGCACGCAAGGCGACAGGAACGAGATCGCTCCCGCCCCGACTGCGCTGACATAGCCAATGTCCAATGCCATTCCCAACTCCAGATCTGTTGCGCCGATATAGCGACGCAAAACCATGTTCGCCAATCACCATCGTGTGGCATTTGGCTACAGGTACGACCCGGCCGAAGGAATTGTTACCGGCCAATCCTAAGTTGACCAAGCCAGGGAAGAAACGCCCCTCGCCGAGCGTTCACAGAGCGAAGCCGCGATTTCTGCGCGCTTCGTCGGATCACCCAGGGAGATTTCCATGARAACGATCACTGTCGGGCTCGCGGCCCTTCTGCTCAGCACCGCCGCATCCTTCGCCGCTGAAGCGTGGAAGGAAGCCGAAGTCAACGGCACCAAGATTTACACCGATGCCAACGGCATGACGCTCTATACCTATGACAAGGACGAGAAGGGCAAGACCAATTGCTACGACAAATGCGCCACCAACTGGCCGCCGCTGAAGGCCGAGGCCGGCGCCAAGGCGGATGACGAATGGAGCATCGTCGACCGCACCGACGGCACCAAGATGTGGGCCTATGACGGCAAGCCGGTCTATACCTTCATCAAGGACAAGAAGGCTGGTGACGTCACCGGCGACGGCGTCGGCGAAGTCTGGCACATCGTCAAGGCCGACTGATCTTTCGAACCTCTAACCCCGCCTGATCGGCGGAACCAGCTGGCTGCCGGCTCCAAGCCCGGCGGCCAGTTTTCGTTTTTGCGGCACCTCGCAAGGACGGAGCAGCGCGCAGCTCCGAGTCGTTTGCGCGAGACTTGGCACACAAACCGCGTGTCCTCGAATTCTGTGATTTTCTCCATACACTCTAAGAGTGTATTGCTGCGGACACCCCGGCAATTTGGCCGCCTCCCCTTGACCGGATGCAAAAGCGCGGCCATGTGAGCGACAAATAGAACGAGATTTCGTCGCGCGCAGCGGAATCCTTCTGCCGCACCACAGCTGATATGAGAACTCATGGACGTCGTCGTCGTCGAATCGCCGGCCAAGGCAAAGACAATCAACAAATACCTCGGCAAGAACTATAAGGTTCTGGCCTCGTTCGGCCATGTCCGCGACTTGCCGGCCAAGGATGGCTCGGTGCGTCCGGACGAGGATTTCGCCATGTCCTGGGCGGTCGACACCGCGTCGGGCAAGCGGCTTGCCGACATCGCCAAGGCGGTCAAGGACGCCGATGGCCTCATCCTCGCCACCGATCCGGATCGCGAAGGCGAAGCCATCTCCTGGCACGTCCTGGAAGTGCTGAAGCAGAAGCGCGCGCTGAAGGACAAGCCAGTCAGCCGCGTCGTCTTCAACGCCATCACCAAATCGTCGGTGCTGGAGGCGATGGCCAATCCGCGCCAGATCGACGGGCCACTGGTCGATGCCTATCTCGCCCGCCGCGCACTCGACTATCTCGTCGGCTTCACGCTGTCGCCGGTGCTGTGGCGCAAATTGCCGGGCGCCCGTTCGGCCGGCCGCGTCCAGTCGGTGGCGCTGCGTCTGGTCTGCGACCGCGAATCCGAAATCGAACGCTTCATCCGCGAGGAATACTGGCAGATCGCCGCCCTCCTCGGCACACCGCGCAACGACAGCTTCGAGGCGCGGCTGACCGCCTTCGAGCGCAAGAAGCTGCAGAAGCTCGATATTGCCAACAAGGCGCAGGCCGACGACATCAAGGGCATGCTTGAGGGCGCGACCTTCAAGGCACTCTCGGTTGAAGCCAAGCCGACCCGGCGCAATCCCGGCCCGCCCTTCACCACCTCGACGCTGCAGCAGGCGGCATCATCGGGCCTCGGCTTTTCAGCCACGCGCACCATGCAGGTGGCGCAGCGCCTCTATGAAGGCATGGAGATCGGCGGCGAGACCACCGGCCTGATCACCTATATGCGAACCGATGGCGTGCAGATGGCGCCGGAGGCGATCGACGCCGCACGTGACGCCATCGCCAAGGAATTCGGCGCAAGATATCTGCCGGAAAAGCCGCGTCAGTACACGACCAAGGCCAAGAACGCCCAGGAAGCGCACGAGGCGATCCGCCCGACCGATTTCATGCGCACGCCGGCATCGGTCAGGCAATATCTCGATGCCGACCAGGCACGGCTTTACGAGCTGATCTGGAAGCGCGCTATCGCCAGCCAGATGCAGTCGGCCGAGATCGAACGCACCACGGTCGAAATCGAGGCGATCAACGGCGCTCGCACTGCGGAACTTCGCGCCGTCGGTTCGGTCGTCCGCTTTGACGGCTTCATCGCCGCATACACCGACCAGAAGGACGACGACGCGGAAGACGAGGAAAACCGCCGCCTGCCCGAGATTCGTGCCGGCGAGCAGCTCGCCCGCCAGGCAATCAACGCCACCCAGCACACCACCGAGCCGCCGCCGCGATACTCCGAGGCGACGCTGATCAAGAAGCTGGAAGAGCTCGGCATCGGCCGCCCCTCGACCTACACCGCGATCCTGAAGACGCTCGAAGACCGCGACTATGTCACCATCGACAAGCGCCGGCTGGTGCCGCAGGCCAAGGGCCGGCTGTTATCGGCGTTCCTGGAAAGCTTCTTCGAGCGCTATGTCGAATATGACTTCACGGCATCGCTGGAAGAAAAGCTCGACGAGATTTCTGACGGCAAGCTTGCCTGGAAGGACGTGCTGCGCGACTTCTGGAAGGATTTTTCCGGCGCAGTCGCCGACATCAAGGAATTGCGCGTCACCGACGTGCTCGATGCGCTGAACGAAGAACTGGCGCCGCTGGTGTTCCCGGCGCGTGAAGACGGTTCCAACCCGCGCATCTGCCCGAAATGCGGCACCGGCAATCTATCGCTGAAACTCGGCAAATTCGGCGCATTCGTCGGCTGCTCGAACTATCCGGAATGCTCCTTCACCCGCCAGCTTGGCGACGCTGCCAACCCGAACGGTGAGAATGGCGGCGGCGAGGACGGCACCAAGGTGCTGGGCAAGGACCCCTACACGGCAGAGGAAATCACGCTGCGCTCAGGCCGCTTCGGCCCCTACATCCAGCGCGGCGACGGCAAGGAAGCCAAGCGCTCCAGCCTGCCCAAGGGCTGGACGCCTGATACAATCGACCATGAGAGGGCGCTCGCTCTTCTCTCTTTGCCGCGCGATGTCGGCAAGCATCCCGAGAGCGGCAAGATGATCTCGGCCGGGCTCGGCCGCTATGGGCCGTTCGTGCTGCATGACGGCACCTATGCCAATGTCGAGAGCATCGAGGACGTCTTCTCGATCGGCCTCAACCGCGCCGTGTCGGTGATCGCCGAGAAGCAGCTGAAGGGCAAGGGCGGCCGCAATGGCGGCACGGCCGCAGCACTCAAGGAGCTAGGCGACCATCCCGATGGCGGCGGCAAGATCGTCGTGCGCGACGGCAAATACGGGCCTTACGTCAATTACGGCAAGGTCAACGCGACCCTGCCCAAGGGCAAGGATCCGCAGTCGATCACCGTCGAGGACGCGCTGGCGCTGATTGCCGAGAAGGAAGCCAAGGGCGGTGGCGGCAAGAAGCCGTTCCGCAAGGCAGCGGCAGCCAAGGCCCCGGCGGCCAAGAAAACCACAGCAAAGAAGTCGGCGACCAAGAAGCCGGCGGCGAAGAAAAAGGGATAGCGGCGTGGCGCGCAGGATCACCGGTAGAAGCCACGGCGATCCGCGCACCGCCGACACCAGGGCCAAGGTCAAGGACGACTACCGGCCCTCGCGCGACGAAATCCTGCGCTACATCGCCGAAAACCCCGACCGCGCTGGCAAGCGCGACATCGCCAAGGCGTTTGCCTTGCGCGGCGACGACCGCATTTGGCTGAAGGACATTCTGCGCGACCTGCAGGACGAAGGTATCCTGACCAAGGAGCGCAAGCGGCTCGCTCGCGTCGGCGCCTTGGCGCATGTTGCCGTGCTCGACATTTTCGGCCGCGACGGCGATGGCATCTTGCTGGCACATCCGGCCGAGGCCGTCGGCACCGGCGAACCGCCCGTGGTCTCGATCCGCGTCTCGCGCGGCGGCAACGGCCCGGCGCCCGGCATTGGCGACCGCGTGCTGGCGAAAACCTTCCCGACCGATGAGCCGACCGGCCCCGCCTATACCGGCCGGGTGATGAAGATCTTCGAGAAGCGGACCGATGCCGTGCTCGGCGTCTTTCGTGTGCTGAAGGACGGCACCTTTCGCATCGAGCCGGTTGAGCGGCGCCAGCCCGAACTGATCGTCGACAAGGAATTCCAGAACGGCGCCAAAAACGGCGACCTCGTCGAAGTCGAGCCGGCGCGGGCCTCCCGATACGGGCTGCCGCGTGCGAAAGTGCTGGCGGTGCTGGGTTCGCTGACCAGCGAAAAGGCGGTCTCGATGATCGCCATCCATGCGCATGACATTCCGCATATCTTCCCGGCCGACGTCATCGCCGAATCCGAGGCGGTCAAGCCGGCGACGATGGATCACCGCGAGGACTGGCGCGACCTGCCCTTGGTCACCATCGACCCTGCCGACGCCAAGGATCATGACGATGCGGTGTTTGCCACGCCTGACCTCGACGAGAAAAATCCCGGCGGCGTCATCGCCACGGTAGCGATCGCCGATGTCGCGGCCTATGTCCGTTATGGCACCGCGCTCGACCGCGAAGCGCTGAAGCGTGGCAATTCGGTCTATTTCCCCGACCGCGTCGTGCCGATGCTGCCCGAGCGCATCTCCAACGACCTCTGTTCGCTGCGCGAGGGCCAGGACCGGCCGGCGCTTGCCGTGCGCATGACCTTCTCGGCCGATGGCCGCAAGCTGCGCCACACCTTCCACCGCGTCATGATGAAGTCGGCGGCCAAGCTCGCCTACCCGCAGGCGCAGGCGGCGATAGACGGCGTGACCGACGACAAGACCGGCCCGATCCTCGACACGGTGCTGAAGCCGCTGTGGGACGCCTACGCGATCCTCAAGCGCGGCCGCGACGGCCGCCAGCCTCTCGAGCTTGACCTGCCGGAGCGCAAGATCATGCTCAAGCCGGACGGCACCGTCGACCGCGTCATCGTGCCGGAACGGCTCGACGCCCACAAGCTGATCGAAGAATTCATGATCCAGGCCAATGTCGCCGCCGCGGAAACGCTTGAGGCGAAGAAGCAGGCGCTGGTCTTCCGCGTCCACGACGCGCCGTCGCTGGCCAAGCAGGAATCGCTGCGCGAGTTCCTGCAGACGCTCGGCCTGTCGCTGGCCCGCGGCGCGCAGATGCGGCCCGCCCAGTTCAACGGCATTCTCGATCGCGTGCGTGGCGCCGACAATGAAGGGCTGGTCAACGAAGTGGTGTTGCGCTCGCAGAGCCAGGCCGAATACTCGCCCAAGAACATCGGCCATTTCGGCCTCAATCTCAGGCGCTATGCCCACTTCACCTCGCCGATCCGCCGCTACGCCGATCTGATCGTGCATCGCGGGCTGATTGCCGCACTCGGGCTTGGCCCGGGCGGGCTGACGCAGGACGAGGAGGCGCGGCTGGAAGACGTCGGGGTGCTGATCTCCGGCACCGAGCGCCGTGCCATGGCCGCCGAGCGCGACACGGTCGACCGGCTGATCGCCGCCTATCTTGCCGAGCGCATCGACGACCGTTTCGACGCCCGCATTTCGGGCGTCACCAAATCGGGACTATTTGTCCAATTGCCGCAGTTTGGCGCGGATGGTTTCATCCCGGTGTCAAGTCTGGATGGCGATTACTATATATACGACGAAACCGCGCGATCGCTGTTTGGAGAACGCACCGGCAAAGGATACCAACTTGCCGACCGCGTCGAGGTTCGCCTGATCGAGGTGGCGCCGATGGCCGGCGCGATGCGTTTCGAGATGCTGACCGACCCGAAGCCCCTGCCCGGCTCCAAAAGGTCGTTTCACAAGGCAAAAGGCCGCGCCCGCGCGTCGCAATCGCGCCCGGGGTCGCGCGGCGGGAGACGGTAATGGCGAGCGAATTGGGAATCCAGGAACAGGTTTTCGGCGGCGAACATCATTCGGGCCGGGTCGCCCGCCCGCTGTGGACGGCGATGAAGCGCGGCGCGCTTGGCCGCTGCCCGCATTGCGGCGAAGGCAAACTGTTTGCCGGCTTCACCAAGAGCGTCGACAAATGCAGCGTCTGCGGTGAGGAGCTTTACCACCACCGCGCCGACGATCTGCCCGCCTATCTCGTCATCGTCATTGTAGGCCACATCGTTCTCGGCGCCTTCATGGCTGTCGAGGCGACCTCGACGCTCTCCATGTGGCAGCACATCGCCATCTGGGTGCCGCTGACCATCGTTCTGTCTCTCGTCCTGCTGCAACCGGTCAAGGGCGCCGTCATCGGACTGCAATGGGCGTTCTATATGCACGGCTTCGGCGGCGAAAAGGATGGGGCTGAGCCACGTCCTGGAACCTGACGCGCACCGGGCAATGTTGCCTGGCGCAACATGCCGACCGTGAAAGGCCACTTTCGTTTGCCAGAAGTTTCCGCTAGGTCCTGCGCATGGAAGGTATGACCAAGGCGGACATCGGCAGGGTGGAGCGGGGCACGATCGCCCATAGCGGCCAGTCCATGCGTCCGCGTGACGCCGTCACCCTGATCCTGCTGGAACGCAAGGGCGACAAGGTTTTGGTGCTAATGGGCCGGCGCCATGCCGGCCATGCCTTCATGCCCGGAAAGTTCGTCTTTCCCGGCGGCCGCACCGATCCGGCCGATAGCCGCATTGCCGTTGCCACCCCACTGCTCCCGGAGGAAGAGGCCAAGCTGACCGCCGGCGTAGGCCACATCAGCCCGTCGCGGGCCCGCGCCATCGCGCTCTCGGCCATCCGCGAGACCTACGAGGAAGCCGGCCTGCTCATCGGCCGCAAAGGCGCCTTCGCAACGGACAAACGCGACTGGCAGGGCTTTGTCGAACACGGCGTGCAGCCTTCGCTGGCGCCGCTTCGCTTCATCGCCCGCGCCATTACGCCGCCTAATCGCGTGCGCCGGTTCGACACCCGCTTCTTCAGCGCCTGGCGCGGCGATGTCGCCGTCGAGCTGCCGGGTGGCGGCCCGACCAATGAGTTGGAAGAACTGGTCTGGCTGCCGCTTGCCAAGGCCAGGGAGGCCGATATCCCCGACATCACCCGAACGATCTTGCGGGAGCTGGAGAAGCGGCTTGCCGACGATCCGCGGCTGCGACCCGGTGTGGCCGTGCCGTTCTACCGGCTGGTCCGCAACCGTTTCGTTCGCGAAATTCTTTAGCCCCCGAATTTTCCAACATCGAGTATTCAGGAATCACATGACGGTCGATACCCAGCAAGAGGGCGACGAGCGCGTACATTGGCTACCGATGATCGCCGCGATCTCGTCGATCAGCGTCGTCGGCATCGCCATCGGCCTCGGCATGCCACTGCTCAGTGTTATTCTCGAGAGCCGCGGCCACTCGGCATCGATGATCGGCCTCAACACGGCGGTCGCCGGCCTCGCCTCGATCGCCGGCGCCCCGCTGGCCACGCCGCTGGCGATGCGGTTCGGCGTCGCCTGGACCATGGTTGCCATGATCGCGGCCGGCGCGCTCGCCTTTGTCGGATTCCACTTCGCGCCGGACTTCTGGATGTGGTTTCCGCTGCGCATCGTGCTGCACATCGCGCTCACCGTGCTGTTCATCCTGTCGGAATTCTGGATCAGCACCTCGGCGCCGCCGCGTCGGCGTGGCCTGGTGCTCGGCATCTACGCCACCGTGCTCTCGCTCGGCTTTGCCGCCGGGCCGTGGATCTTCGCCCATATCGGCAGCACCGGCTTCAGGCCGTTCGGCGTCATCATCGTGCTGGTGGCGCTGGCCGCAATCCCGGTGCTGGCCGCGCGCAACGAAAGCCCCACCATCGTGGTCGACGGCGAAACCAGCAACTTCCTGCGCTACATCTGGCTGGTGCCGACGGCGACCGCCGCCGTGCTAGTGTTCGGCGCCGTCGAGACCGGCGGTTTTGCCCTGTTCCCGGTCTATGGCAACCGCATCGGCTACTCCGAGGCGGATGCTGCCCTTCTGCTCACCATGATCGGCCTCGGCAACGTGCTGTTGCAGATCCCGATCGGCATGATCAGCGATCGCGTCAGCGACCGCCGCTATTTGCTTTTGGCCTGCGCCACGGTCGGGCTCGCCGGCACCATCTTCATGCCGTTCTTCGCCGGGAATTGGCACCTGATGGCGGCGCTGCTGTTCGTCTGGGGCGGTGTGGTGGCCGCCATGTACACGATCGGTCTTGCCCATCTGGGCTCCCAGCTGTCCGGCCATGAGCTGGCCTCGGCCAACGCCGCCTTCGTGCTTTGCTACGGCGTCGGCATGGTGCTTGGCCCGCAGGCGATCGGCATCGGCATGGATGCGTTCGGCCCGTCCGGATTCGGCTGGTCGCTCGGCCTGTTCTTCGCCGCCTATATCGCCCTGGTCAGCGCCAGGCTGGTCCGCAAAATCTGGTAGCCTTAACCGCCCGCCAGCCTGCGCAATCCTTCGAAGCGACGCCGCTGCTGACAGAACCGTGTCAGGAGGCCTCAGCTAAAAGGGTGTCCCAAAACACCCGAGTTGAGGATACGACGATGATCGACAGCGGCTTTGAAACCACATCGTTACGCATGACGCTTCTGCTGCTTGTCAGCTTCCAGGCCCCGGCAGCCGATGTCGACCGCATCATGGACGCCGTGGTCGCGATCGCCCCGCTCGCCATGGGCAAATACGATCGCAACGCCTATCAAACGGCGCACGGCATCGAACGCTACAGGCCACTTGAAGGTGCTGCCGCCGGCGCCGAAACCGAATTGCGCCGCCGCCCCGGTACGGTCGAGGTCTCGTTCGAACTGCCCGATGACCAGCTGCTCGCCGCCCGCGTCGTCGAGGCGATTTTCCAGGCGCATTCCTACCAGGAGCCGGTGATCCGCATCCAGCCTATCCTCGCCAGCCGCTCCAAGGGTCTGGACGACCGCGCCAACCCGAATCGCTGGTGGAACACCACCGGCGACTGGAAGAAAGCGGCAACGCCGGTCGCGCAAACCGCGTGATTTCAAGCCAAAGGACGGCTCGCGTGGGTCACAGCGCGCGTGCCGGGCTTGACTTTCCGGGCACGTTCTTTATGTGTCGCGCCAAGTTTCCCGCGTCCGGGTGTTTTCCCGCGCTCCAGCGGCCAAAACCCCACGAACATAACGGACTGATACAATGGCCAAAGCCGCAAACATCAAGATCAAGCTTCTGTCGACCGCCGACACCGGTTTCTTCTACGTGACCAGCAAGAACAGCCGTACCAAGACGGACAAGCTGTCCTTCCGCAAGTACGACCCGGTCGCCAAGAAGCACGTCGAGTTCAAGGAAACCAAGATTAAGTAATCTGGTTTTCATACGCTATGCAAAAACGCCGCCCTTTCGGGCGGCGTTTTTGTTTCAAGCTGCGAAATACGTGAACCCTCCGCAGCTTGGCGCGGACTGTTCATGTCATTTTTGGCAAAAAGGGGGCCGGTCGGCGTATGGCAGCGGTACGAGGAGGCCACTATGTGCCAGCGCCGACCGGCCGACCCCACGGACCCAGGAGATGCGGCGGACCTGAGCATCATGGGGTATCGGTCGGAGCGATGCGGCTGTCTACCCTCGTGCCCACATCGCCTTTGTTCTTGCGATGCACATTTGCGCAACAACGCTGGAAAATCAATAGTTTCTTAACCAAGGCTCGGGAATCGCTTGGATTAAGGTAAATTCCTAACCCTGTCGGGTTGACTGGATAATCCGGCGTCGAGCCTACGCTGCCTTGGCGACGACGCGGTTGCGGCCGCCACTTTTGGCCTCGTAAAGCGCCACGTCGGCGCGCTTCATCAGCGCCGCAACCGTGTCCGCGCCATTCAGCACCGACGACACGCCGACGCTGACTGTGACTTCGATCGTCTTGCCTTCTTGACCGATGGCAAACGGCATCTGGGCGATTTCGGCGCGAATGCGCTCCGCAACCTTTTCCGCCACCGTTGCGTCCGTGTCCGGCATCACAACGACGAATTCCTCGCCACCGAAACGGCAGGCAAGGTCGATACCCCTGACATTCTTGCGCAGCCGCCGGGCGAATTCGCGCAGCACGTCATCGCCGCCATCATGGCCATGCGCGTCATTGACGGTCTTGAAGCGGTCGAGATCGGTGATCATCACCGACAGAGGCCGCCGTCGCGCCACGGCGCGGTCAAACAGCGTCTGCAGGTGGCTGTCGAGGTAGCGGCGGTTGTGCAAGCCAGTCAGGCCGTCGGTCACCGCCATCTCGATGGTCTGGGTGACGCTGGCGCGCAGCTGGTCGTTGTAACGCTTGCGGCGCACCTGCGTGCGCAGCCTCGCCATCAGCTCGTGCTGGTCGATCGGCCGCATCAGATAGTCATTGATGCCGAGTTCGAGGCCGCGGATGATGCGGCCCTCCTCGCCTTCTTCGGCAAGCAGGATGATCGGCAGGAAGCGGGTGCGATCGAGCGAACGCAATTGCGAGCATAGCCGGAGCGGATCGAAATCGGCAAAACCGGTCGAGATCAGCACGCACTCATACGGCGCCTCGGCGGCCTGGAAGAAGCCGGCATGCGGATCGGTGGCAATGTCGAGTTCGGCGCTGCCGCGCAGCATTTTCTGGATGCGCTCGAAGGAGGATTTGCGCTCGTCGATCAACAACACCTTCGGCGTCGCGTCCTCGGAGGTGAAGCTGCGGCTCAACAGCGCTTCGATGCCGATGTTGCGGGTGGTCGAGGCGCGCAGGCGCAACTCATCGGTCAGCGACTTCAGCCTGACCAGGCTCTTCACCCGCGTCATCAGCTGTAGATCGTTGACCGGCTTGGTCAGGAAATCGTCGGCGCCGGCCTCGAGGCCGCGCACCCGGTCCGAAACCTGGTCGAGCGCGGTGATCATGACCACCGGGATGTGCGACGTCGCCGGATCGCTCTTCAGCCGCTTGCAGACCTCGAACCCGTCCATGTCGGGCATCATCACGTCGAGCAGCACGACATCGACCTTGCCGTTTTCGCAGGTCTCGATCGCATCCGGCCCGTTGGACGCCGTCAGCACCTCGAAATACTCGGCCAGCAGCCGAACCTCCAGCAGCCGGACATTGGCAGGGATGTCGTCGACGACGAGGATCCGCGCAGTCATTTCACAAGGCTCCGGCTCGAATGGGTGCTGGCATCAGGCATCACCCAGATAGGATTTGATGATCTCGATGAAACGCGGCACCGAGATCGGCTTGGAGATGTAGGCTTCGCAGCCGCCCTGGCGAATACGTTCCTCGTCGCCCTTCATGGCGAAGGCGGTGACGGCAATCACCGGAATGGAATGGAGGTCGTCATCCTCCTTCAGCCATTTCGTCACTTCCAGGCCTGATACTTCCGGCAACTGGATATCCATCAGGATCAGGTCCGGCCGGTGCTGGCGCGCCAGATCGAGCGCCTCGAGGCCGTTGCGCGTGCGCACAGTCTCGTAACCGCTGGCTTCGATGAGGTCCCGAAAGAGCTTCATATTAAGCTCATTGTCCTCGACGATCATCACCTTCTTAGGCATCGATTTCCCGTCCCGGCCGAGCTTCTGCCTGAAGCCTGCCGTCATGCGCCCTTGTCCGAGCACACCAAACCCTCCTTCACTCTACGACAATATGATTGACGAAACGGAAACCCGCAGCTGTAAAAGCCATTCGGATTCCACCTCGAAAACCACATTGGATTGGGGCGGTGGCTTGCCGCAAGCGACGCTTGCCATTACTGCGGAAAAGAGACTCATTTCCGCAAACCAGAAGGTAATGATGGCAAACGCAGCGTCAATGCGTGAGGAGGCGGAAACCATTGCCGTGAGGGCACTGGGCTTCGTCGCCGCGGATCCCGAACTCCTGCCGCGCTTCCTGGCCATAACCGGCATCGAGGCGTCCGCCATCCGGCGCGCCGCGGCCGAACCGGGATTCCTTGCCGGCGTGCTGCAGTTCGTCCTCGCCCACGAGCCTACCTTGCTGCGCTTTGCCGAGGAAACCGGCACACCGCCAGCCTCAGTCGGCAAGGCGTTGCGCGCGCTGCCGCTTGGCGGCGATGACCATGAGCATTCGATATGAGCGACGATCCCGAGACGGCACGCCAGATCGCCGAACTTGCAGCCGACGACCGGCCACTGCTGATCCTCGACGTCGATGATGTCGTGCTCGAATTCATCCGGCCATTTCCGCATTTCCTGAAATCGCGCGGCTTTGGGCTCACACTGGCCTCCTTCCGCCTCACCGGCAACATCGCCGAAACGGCGAGCGGCCGGCTGATCGAACAGCCGGAGGTGACGGCACTGCTTGGCGATTTCTTCGACGCGCAGGCCGACTGGCAGAGCGTCACCGACGGCGCCGAACAAGCGCTTGCCAGTCTCGACGACCGCGCCGAGATCGTGCTTTTGACCGCCATGCCGCACCGCCATCGCGCGGCGCGCCGCGCCCATCTCGATGCGCTCGGGCTGCCCTACCCGCTGTTGACCACCGAGATGGCCAAAGGCCCGGCGGTGGCCAAGTTGCGCGGTAGCAAAGGCCGGCCGGTGGCCTTTGTCGACGACCAGCCCACCAATCTCATCTCGGCACGAAATTCTGTCGCCGACGCCCATCTCTTCCATCTGATGGCCGACAACTCGCTGCGCGCCTTCATGCCGCCGGTGCCCGACGACATCATCTCCGTCGAGGACTGGCGCGACGCCGTGCCGAAGATCGCCAGCGCGCTCGGGCTCTAGGCCCTAGCGCCTCAAAGCCTGATGATCAGGGCTGCAGCTTCGCCCCTGCCCCACCGCTATTACCCTCGCCGGGGCTAGCATCCTGATCGTCTTCCACGACCGGATCGGGCCCTTTCAGCATGGCGCCGTTGACCGTCACCGACCCATCGTGCTTCGCGTTGATCACCCATTCAATCCGGCCGTCCGGCAGCGTCTTGGCAAATCCCTTGATGGCCAGCGCTCCGGTAAAAGCCTGCGAGGCCTGCGGGTCGGTCTTCGCCGCCTCCTGCAGGCTTGCCACGATCTTGTCGTAGCCGGTTACGTCGATCGTCACGTTGGCGTCGGGCTTCTTGCCAGGGAAGGTCATTTCGCCTTCCATGGCGACCTCGATGTCGCCGTTCTTAACCGTGCTGTGTCCAAGTACGAACTTTGGTGTCTTGGCCAAGAAATCGGCGGAAATCTCATCGCCGAAATCTGCCGGAAGCGGTGGATCCTTACTGAAATCGAGGGTTTCTATGGTTTTCCTCGCCATACTGTCGAGATCGATGCTGGCGCCGCCGAAATTCAGGTCGAGATCCGTCGGCAGCAACGCAACGGTCCAACTGGGCAGCATCTGCTGCGGTATTGTCAGGCCGGAAACCTTGAATGCGTAGCTGATCTTGCCGTCCTTGGTGATGCCGTCCATGCCGACAACGGTGTTCAGCTGCGCCGCGCCGAAATTGCCGGCATATGTTTCAATGGCAAGGTTTTTGAATGCGTAGGTCCCATCGATCCGTTCCCATAGCGGCAGCGCACCGAGCAGAAGCGTTTTGAACTCTGCTTGATCGGCCTTCAGCCGGGCCTCGTCCTCATGGGCGACGGCGAACGCCAAAAGATCCAGAAGCGGCTTGGTCTGAATGGCCTTAGCGGTCACGTTCACAGCGAGCTCCGGTGCCCGGAGCGCTGCGATTGACCGGTCATCGATTTTGACCGTTTCGACGAAGTCCGCCATCGCCTGTGTGAAATTAAGATCGACGCCGCCGTTGGCCGACTTGCTGGCGTCAAACTTGGAAGAGCCCGGCCCCACGCTCAAATCCGTCAATTGACTGGCTTGGCGCGACGTCATCGTCATGCCCGCAATCGAACTGGTGCCGCTGGTAAATGCCGCCAGTTCCGGGTCATAGACGCCCGTGAACTTGCCATCGTTGACAACGATTTGCCCGCTGTTCAGGCCATTTGGGCCATTTACCTCGATGGACCCAGTTGTAGAGAAATCCGAGGCGACATCCCAGCCTCCGTCGCTGCGCGGTTTGACCCGCAGCGTGACGGGCGGGAAATCGAACCGCTTCAGATCCTGCTTCGGCATCTTCGCCACAAGCGCCTTCACATCGAAAGTGATCTTGTAGGCACCCTCCTCGGCTGAGATCTTCAAAATGCCTTCATTGAGCGCCTGTTTGCCGACATAGCGGGAGAGCTCATCGGAAAGTTGCTTGGCACCTTGGGCATCGACAGCCTGGCCAAAAGCAGGAGCGCTGAGGGCGAGAAGGAAAGCAAGCGGCAAGACACGGTTCACAAAATTCTCCATTTGACCAAAAAGGAACGCTTCGTTCGTCTGCTATGAAACCAACCTACAACTTCAAGATGACATCAACAAACGCCGACGGGTAATTAGACTACAGCACCAGCCGCATCAGCGGCCGGCCCGCCTTGCGTTCGACAAGCCGCTCGAAGCCGGCCTTTTCAAACACACGCGACGAGCCGACGAACAGACCGATCGAACGCGAGTCGCGCGACACATCGATCGGGCAGGCCTCGACCAGCCGCGCTTTGTTCTGGCGGGCAAAGGCGATGCCGCCTTCGACCAGACGATGGCTTATGCCCCTGCCGCGCGCACTGGCCCGGATGAAAAAGCAGGAGATCGCCCACACGCCGGGATCGCTGGCATCGGACGGATCGACCGGCGCCGAGCCCCGGCCCCGATTGTTCCATTCGGGCACGTCGGCGCGCGGGCCGATCTGCATCCAGCCGACCGCCGCGCCGTCCTCGAAAGCCAAAAGGCCCGGCGGCGGCCCGGCCTCGATACGCGCCTTGATAAGATCCTTGTTGCGCTGCTTGTCGCTGCCGCGCCGCGCCGCCGGCGCCAGCCGGAAATATGTGCACCAGCAGCCGTAACAGGCGCCTTGCTTGCCGAAGAGATCCTCGAAATCCGCCCACAATTCGGGCGCCAGCGGCGCTATGGTCGTGCTCATGCGTTCTCTCCCGGCTAACCGCTTGTGGCGGCTTCCGTCCTGACGTACCATTGCATCTGTTCTCTTTATGTTCGCAGCGATGGCGGCCCCTGTCAACAATCCCGAGCACGGTTTTTGCCGCGACTGCCTGACCCTTCAGCGCAGCGATGTCAGACGCTGCGAGCGCTGCGGCAGCCCCCGGCTCGCCCGTCATCCCGAGCTTTATCGCCTGCATCTTGCCCATATCGACTGCGACGCCTTCTATGCGGCGATTGAAAAACGCGACAATCCGGCGCTGAAGGACAAGCCGCTGATTATCGGCGGCGGCAAGCGCGGCGTCGTCTCCACCGCCTGCTACATCGCCCGCATCAAGGGGGTGCGCTCGGCGATGCCGATGTTCAAGGCGCTCGAAGCCTGTCCGGAAGCGGTCGTCATCCCGCCCAACATGGAAAAATATGTCCGCGTCGGCCGCGAAGTGCGCGCGCTGATGCAGGCGCTGACACCGCTGGTCGAGCCGCTCTCCATCGACGAGGCTTTTCTCGACCTTGCCGGCACCGAGCGCCTGCACGGCATGCCGCCGGCTGTGGTGCTGGCGCGCTTTGCGCTGACCGTCGAAAAGGAGATCGGTATCACCGTTTCTGCCGGCCTCTCCTACTGCAAGTTCCTCGCCAAGGTTGCCTCCGACTTCCGCAAGCCGCGCGGCTTTTCGGTGATCGGCGAGGCCGAGGCGCTGGGTTTCCTGGCCGAACAGCCGGTGACAATGATCTGGGGCGTTGGCAAGGCCTTTGCTGCCACGCTGGAGCGCGACGGCATCCGCACCATCGCCCAGTTGCAGCGCATGGAGCGCGCCGATCTGATGCGCCGCTATGGCGTGATGGGCACCCGGCTCTACCACCTGTCGCGCGGCCAGGACAACCGCCGTGTCGATCCTGACCAGGATGCAAAAAGCGTCTCGGCCGAAACTACTTTCGACACCGATATAGCTGAAATGGACGAACTGGTTCCCGTGCTGCGGGGGTTGTCGGAAAAGGTCTCGGCGCGGCTGAAGAAGTCAGGCATTGCCGGACGCACGGTGGTGCTGAAGCTGAAGTCACAGGACTTCAAGCTTCGCACCCGCAACCGCCAGCTCGGCGACCCGACAAGGCTGGCCGATCGCATCTTCCAGACCGGCCTCGACCTGCTGCGCAGGGAAGCGGATGGCACGAAATACCGATTGCTCGGCATCGGCGTCAGCGATCTTTCGGATGACGAGAAGGCCGACCCGCCCGATCTCGTCGACGTCGGCTCGCGCAAGCGCGCCATGGCCGAAAGCGCCATCGACACACTGCGCGACAAGTTCGGCAAGAAGGCGGTGGAAACCGGCTATACCTTCGGCAAGGGCCGCAACGCCAACCCGCCCGAGCCGATCGAGGAGTAACACGGCTTAGATGCGCTGCAGATCGATGCGGCTCGTCACCACGCTCTTGCCGGTTTTCGGATCGACGTCGGTAACGGTTAACCGCATTCCGTCGCCGCTGGTTTTCTCGACCGTCAACCGCGCCTTGCGATCGCCATTGACCTCGGTCGCCCAGCTGATGCCGAGATTGATCGCGTTACCCGAGCGGCTGCCGGCGAGCTTCGCCGGTCCCGTGCGCGATCCGACATAGACTCCGGTGTATTTCGCCCCGCTGGCCTTCAGATCCGCGCTGATCGCGCGCGTCACCACGACAAGACCACGGCAGTTGCCGTCGAGCGACAATGAGGTCGAGGTCGCGTCGGAATTGAAGGTGCAGGACACATTCACCGTCGGTGCGTCGGTGGTGACCTTGACAATTCCTCTTCCCGCAAAATTTCCCTGGAACGAGCGCAGGAAATCAGCCTCGTCGGCACGAGCGTTCGCCGCAGCCATCAAGCAACCCGCAAGGACAAAGCATGCAAGTGATTTCATCATACTCTCCCCCGAGACGTATTGGAGATGCCACGCGTCCAGCGAAGCCGGCACCACGCAGACTTAGAACGCCTGCCCGCAAAACGGGTTCCGCTTTCAATATGACTGTTTTTTACGCCGCCCGGCCCAGTGCTGGCCGTTCGAATGCGTCGACTGGCGGTTGCGAGGGAAGCAAACCTAAGTGCGGTTGAGATCGATGTGGCTTGTCACAACCATCTTGCCAGTCTTGGGGTCGACATCGGTCACGGTCAGGCGCATGGCGTCGGCGCCGATCTTTTCGACGGTCATCTGGGCGTCGCGATCGCCATTGACGATCTTTGCCCAGCGGATATCGAGGTTGATCGCATCACCCGTGCGGCTGCCGCTGAGCGCCGCCGGCGCGCTTTGGAGCCGACATAGGTGCCGCTGTAGGTCGCTCCGCTGGTCGTCAGGTCGGCGCGGATTTCGCGCGTCCGGGATCGGCGCCAGTAGCAGCTACCGAAGCGATTGTGGCAGTGCCTTGACCTCGGCCTTCCATCGTTGTCTGCTGGCCTGATGATCGATCCGGGGGTGGTCCATGTCTATCGCTGGCATTCTCGATCGGGCAGCCCGGATTGCACCGAACGCTGTTGCGATTGCGCACGGACCTCGCGCGCTTCACACATATGCGGCGCTGAAAGCCCGCTCGGAGGCTATTGCCGGATTCCTCAAGAACCGGTTGAATCTGGCCGCAGGCGAACGCGTCGCACTCCTGATGAAGAATGCGCCCGAGTACGTCGAGGTGTTGTTCGGCATCTGGAAAGCAGGCTTGGTCGCCGTGCCGATGAACGCGAAGCTGCATCCCCGGGAAATAGCCTACATGCTGGAGCATTCGGGCACGACGGCGGCATTCGTGACGGTCGACCTTGCCGGCGCGCTTAACGAGGCGGGGCGCTCTGTCCCGAGGCTAAAGAGCATCATCGACGTGGCGAGCAGCGAGTACAGCGATGCGCTGAAATGCGAAGCGGTCGAAGGCCGATGGGCGGCCCTTCCTGAAGACCTGTGCTGGCTCTTTTACACGTCAGGTACCACCGGCCGCCCGAAGGGGGCTATGATCACCCATCGCAACATACTGGCAATGTCCGCCAGCTACTTCATTGACATCGACACGATTGCGCCGGGCGATTCGATCCTGCACGCAGCACCCATGTCGCACGGCTCGGGGCTCTACATCTTTCCTCATGTGTTGGGCTTGGCTACTCAAATCATCCCCGAATCAGGCGGCTTTGATCCGCTGGAGATTCTTGAACTGGCTAAGGTGCATCAGAGACTCAGTCTTTTCGCGGCGCCGACCATGGTGCACCGGCTCGTCAATCATCCGGCAATTGGCGACTTGGATCTGTCGGGGCTGAAAACGATCATCTACGGCGGCGCGCCCATGCTGGTGGAAGACGTCAAGCGCGCCCTGGATGTGCTGGGTCCGCGCCTTGCGCAGTTGTACGGCCAGGGGGAGGCCCCAATGTGCATCACGGGGCTCGCTAAACGTTTCTACGCCGACCGCTGGAACCCCAGGTGGGAGGCGCTGATCGGATCGGCAGGCTTCCCGCAAGCTGTCGTCGACTGCGCGGTGATGGATGCAGACGACCGGCCGCTGCAAGCCGGCGAGATGGGCGAGATCTGCGCGCGTGGCGAGTCGGTGTTCGCCGGCTATTGGCAGAACGAGGAAGCTAGCGCGGCCGCGCTACGCAACGGCTGGCTGCATACGGGCGACGTTGGGGTCATGGACAAGGACGGGTTCCTGACTCTGCTCGACCGATCGAAGGACCTGATCATCTCCGGCGGCAGCAACATTTATCCTCGGGAAGTCGAGGAGGTGCTGCTGAAGCACGAGGCGGTCTCTGAAGTTTCGGTTGTCGGCCGCCCTCACGCCGAGTGGGGAGAGGAGGTTGTCGCCTTTGTCGTTGCAAGGCCCGGCAGCAACCCGACAGCAGCCGAACTTGACGCCTTGTGCCAAAACCATGTCGCACGCTTCAAGCGGCCGAAGGCTTACCGGTTCCTCGCCGAGCTGCCGAAATCAAGCTATGGGAAGACCTTGAAGCGCGAACTGCGCGACATGCTGGCGGAGGAAACTTCGCGCGACACTGCGGTGAATTAATTCCAGGCCGCAGGGTGACGCTCTCGACCGTGAGGAGGATCAGCCGGATGACGGTGGCCCAGTCGAATGCGGCGACTAGCGGTTGCGATAAAGGTCGCGGCTTGCGACATAGCGCCTATGGTCCCTGCTCCCTCGATCCCCAAAGCCGCGTTCTGGATGGCGCTGTCGATCGCCTCGTTCCTGGCGATGTCGGTCGCCGGCCGCGCCACGACCGCGGAGCTCAACGTCTTCCAGGTGCTGGAACTGCGCTCGGTGATCGGCTTTTTCATCCTTTTGCCACTGGTGATGATGAGCGGCGGTTTCGCCGCGATGCGCACGCAGCGGCCGCTGGCCCATATCGCCCGCAACGTCATCCACTATACCGGCCAGGCGGCCTGGCTCTATGCGCTGACACTGATCCCGCTGGCAGTGCTGATCTCGATCGAATTCACCACGCCGATCTGGACCGCGATCCTGGCCGTCAGCTTCCTTGGCGAAAAACTGTCGCGGCCAAGGCTGGCGGCGATCGTGCTCGGCCTGATCGGTGTGGTGGTCATTGTGCGCCCCGGCGTCGGCTCCATGGATCCGGGCCACCTCGTCGTTCTCGGAGCCGCGGTCTGCTTTGGCATTTCGCTGGTGCTGGTCAAGTCACTGACGCGCACCGACAGCGTCGTGCGCATCATCTTCTGGATGCTGGTCATCCAGTCGGCGGTCGGCCTCGTGCCGGCGCTCTATGAGTGGCGCAATCCTTCGCTGGCGCTCTGGCCGTGGATTTTCGTCATCGCCTTCACCGGAATGTCGTCGCATTTCTGCCTGGCGCGCGCACTGGTCTATGCCGACGCCACGATCATCTCGCCAATGGATTTCCTGCGCGTACCGCTGTCGGCGCTGGTCGGCTGGCTGCTCTACAGTGAGCAGATCGACATCTTCACCGCCGGCGGCGCCGCGCTGATCCTGATGGGCAATCTGCTGAACCTGCAGCGCAAGGCCGTAAAACCGGCCGAGGTCGCAGCTTCGTAACGATCCACCCGTCAATTCCCCTCATCAGGTATGTTGAGCAAGTGGCCGCAGGCCTTGCAGTGGACAGCGTCCGGCTCGTGCCGCTGCAGGCCGCATTGCGGACAGGGAAAGAACACTTTGGCCGGCCGAAAAATCGCCGTCGCCAGCCGGACGAACAGCGAGATGCCGATGATCATGGTGACGATTGCGGTCAGCTTGCCGGCGATACCCGGCAGCACGATGTCGCCGAAACCGGTCGTGGTCACTGTGGCGACGGTGAAATAAAGCGCATCGATGTAGTTCTCGAGCCCGGCGCCGGTGCGGAAGAAGAAAGTGTAGACGAAGCCTGTGATGATAAACAGGAACGTCAAAAGATTGATGACTGCGTGGCTCGCCTCGCGCCAGGGCCTCAGTCCGCGCATCTCGAAATGCCGCCACAGCGAGCCGCTGCGCGACAGCGACCACAGCCGCAGGATGCGCAGGAAAGCCAGATTCGCCAGCGCCGTCGGCATCAGCAGCGTCAAAAGGATGAAGACGTCGACCCACGATGTCGGTTGTTTCATCAGCCGAAGCATGTCGTTGGAGGCGAGCAATCGGGCAACCAGGTCGGCGGCAACCAGGGCCGCCACTGAATAGTCGAGCCAGAGGAAGGACGGCTTGTCCTGCAGGACTGGGGTGGCGATGAAGAAGGCGATGATGGCGAGATCGATGATGACCGCCGCCAGTTGGAACCGGAAAGCGGCCGGCGTGCGGCCGTGATAGAGCTTGCGCAGCTTGTCGCGCAGGCGCGCCATGACAGAGCTTTGCTGTAGGCTGTCCTTGTCCGCTTTCATGGCAAAGTGCGTAGCGTCCGCTGCCAGGCCCGTCTAGTGGCGACCGGAAATCCTCAGCCTTCGACCACTTTGCCGTCAGGCCCGACAAGGCGCCAGGCCGAGGCGGTATCGTAGACGAACCGCTCCTCAGCGATCCGGTCGCCGCGCCAGCGCTGCAGCGCCACCTCTTCCAGCCGGCGCACGGTGCCTGTCTTGTCGATACGGTCGAACGTCCAGCGGATGGCGACATGGTCGCCATCGACCAGGAATGTCTGGACCGGATGCGTGTGCATCCTCTCGACCCGGTCGAGCGCGGCCTGCTCATGCGCCATCAGCGTTTCGATGCCGCGGCGCGGGACACCGAGATTCTCCTGCATGGTCGCATCGTCATGGTAGAAGTCGGCGATCGCCTTGACATGGCTGCCTTCGACCACCTCCTTGAGGAAGGCTTCGACGCGTTCGCGGCTGGGCATGGTTGTGTATTCCTTTCACATTCGTGCTCAACGCATGTGGTTCAAAGGAACTTCACTTCAACCATGCGAGGCATGCTGGCCCTATCGGCCGCAATGTCAGGCCCAGAGCAATGTTACGCAGTGATGCGCTGGCCGACATCGATGCGATTGCCGTCGGGATCCTCGAAGACGAAGGCGCGCAAGCCATAGTCATGATCGCGCAAACCTTTGACGATGCGAAGGCCGTGCGCCTTGCAGGCGTCATGCATGGCATCGACGTCTCCGACCACCATATGGGCGACGTTGAAATGCACGGCGCGGTGATCCTTCTGCAGGGTCAAATGCAGTTCGGCGTCATCGCGTTCCAGAATCATGAAGCCGACGGGATTGCCATTTTCGAATGTCTTGGAAAAGCCGAGCGCACCGCAATAGAAGGCGGTAGCCCTTTGCATGTCAGCAACAGGCAGCATGGCGGCGACACGGCCGAAACGGATAGGGTTGGTCATCGTAACCTCGATGTTTTTGGAACCCGCGCCTGCTCCATGGACGGTGCCATGTCAGCATTCCGGTTCCTGATTATCGGTTCGATGAGACGGTGCCCACGCGTTGAAAACTATAGACAATCTGCCGGTAAACGGGCTTTGCCGAAAATCGGCTACACCAGTTCCACCTCGACCACGCCCGGCACGGCGCGCATCGCGGACGCGATCTGCGGCGAGATGCGGTAGCGGTTTGGCAGTTCGATCTCGATTTCGCCCTGGCCGGCGTCCTTGATCAGCACGAAGCTGACCTGGCCCTCGCCTTTCACCGCCAACTGGCCGGCCAGCATGCCGATGGGGGCGGCGTCGCGCACAAAGATACGCAGCGCCTTCTGGATGCGACTGGCCTCGTCCTCCAACGACTGCACGGTTTGGATGCGCAGATTGACGCCTTCGGGCCTATCCTCGGCCGAAACGGTGATCACCACCGAGCGGCCAGGCTCGAGCAGGTCGCGATATTGCGCCAGCCCCTCTGAAAACAGTACGGCTTCATACTGGCCCGACGTGTCGGAAAAGGCGATGACGCCCATCTTGTTGCCGGTTCGGGTCTTGCGCTCCTGCTTGGTGGTGACGGTGCCGGCGAGCCGCCCGGCCGCAGCCCCGCGCTTGACCGCGGCCGAGAACTCGCCCCAGTTCTGCACCCGCATCTTCTGCAGCGCCGCCTTGTACTCGTCGAGCGGATGCGCCGAGAGATAGAAGCCGACCACCTGGAATTCGCGATGCAGCCGGTCGGCGGCAAGCCAGGGATCGGTCTGCGGCAGGTTGAGCGCCTGCGACTGCGCACCCAGCGAAGCGCCGAAGATATCGTGCTGCCCCGAGATCGCATTTTGCTGCGCCAGCGAGGCCAGCCCCATCATCCGCTCGACGCCGGCCATCATCTGGGCGCGGTCATGCTCGAAACAATCGAGCGCGCCGGCCATGATCAGGCTTTCGAAGACGCGCTTGCCGACGATCTTCGGGTCGACCCTCTCGCAGAAATCGGCGAGGTTCTTGAACGGTTTTTCGCCGCGCATCGCGACGATGTGCTCGACCGCCGCGTCGCCAACCCCTTTCAGCGCCGCAAGCGAATAGTAGATGCGATTTTCGCCAACCTCGAAATTGCGGAAGCTGGTCATCACCGATGGCGCCACCACCTCGATGCCGAGACGCAGCGCATCCTGGCGGAAATCGGCGAGCTTGTCGGTGTTGCCCATGTCGAGTGTCATCGACGCCGCCAGGAATTCGACAGGATAATGCGCCTTGAGAAAGGCCGTCTGGTAGGACACGACGGCGTAGGCGGCAGCGTGCGATTTGTTGAAGCCGTAGTCGGCGAATTTGGCCAAAAGGTCAAAGATGAAGTCGGCCTGCGGCTTGCCGACGCCGCGCTCGACGGCGCCGGAGACGAAGCGCTCGCGCTGCTTGTCCATCTCGGCGCGGATCTTCTTGCCCATGGCGCGGCGCAGAAGATCGGCTTCGCCGAGCGAATAGCCCGACAGCTCCTGCGCGATCTGCATCACCTGTTCCTGGTAGACGATGACGCCTTGCGTCTCCTTCACCAGATGGTCGATCTTGGGATGGATCGAGGCCATCTCCTCCTCGCCATGCTTTCTGGCGTTGTAGGTCGGAATGTTCTCCATCGGGCCCGGACGATAGAGCGCCACCAGCGCGATGATGTCCTCGATGCAGTCGGGCCGCATGCCGATCAGCGCCTTGCGCATGCCGGCACTTTCCACCTGGAACACGCCGACCACTTCGCCGCGCGACAGCATGGCGTAAGTGTCGGGATCATCGAGCGGGATCGTCGCCAGGTCGATCTCGATGCCACGCCGGCGGATCAGCTTCACCGCCGTCTCCAGCACCGTCAGCGTCTTCAGGCCGAGAAAGTCGAACTTCACCAGCCCGGCCTGCTCGACATATTTCATGTTGAACTGGGTGACCGGCATGTCGGAGCGCGGATCGCGGTACATCGGCACCAGTTCCGACAGCGGCCGGTCGCCGATGACGATGCCGGCGGCGTGCGTCGAGGCGTGGCGGTAGAGCCCTTCCAGTTTCTGCGCCATATCGAGCAGCGTCTGGACGATCGGCTCCTTCTCGGCCTCCTCGGCAAAGCGCGGCTCGTTGGCGATGGCGTCCGCCAGCTTGACCGGATTGGCCGGATTCTGCGGCACCATTTTGGACAGCTTGTCGACCTGGCCATAGGGCATCTGCAGCACGCGGCCGACGTCGCGCAGCACCGCGCGCGCCTGAAGCGTACCAAAGGTGATGATCTGGCCGACCTGGTCGCGGCCGTATTTCTGCTGGACGTAGCGGATCACTTCCTCGCGCCGGTCCTGGCAGAAGTCGATGTCGAAGTCGGGCATCGACACGCGGTCCGGGTTGAGGAAGCGCTCGAACAGCAGCGAGAAGCGCAACGGGTCGATGTCGGTGATGGTCGTCGAATAGGCAACCAGCGATCCAGCACCCGAACCGCGGCCCGGCCCGACCGGAATGCCTTGCGCCTTGGCCCATTTGATGAAGTCGGCGACGATCAGGAAGTAGCCTGGGAATTTCATCTTCTCGATGATGGAGAGCTCGAAATCGAGCCGCTCGCGATACTGCTCGACCGTGTAGCCCGCAGTGGGTCCATGCGCCGCCAGCCGCGCCTCCAGCCCCTCTTGGGCCTGGCGCCGCAGTTCGTCGGCCTCCGCCTTCAGCGCCGCCTCATTGTCGGCGACGTCGCCGCCGGTAAAGCGCGGCAGGATCGGGTTGCGGTTCTTCGGATAGTAGGAGCAGCGCAGCGCGATCTCGACGGTGTTGTCGATCGCCTCCGGCAGATCGGCGAACAGCCGCGCCATGTCGGCCTGGCTGCGCAGGAAATTGTCCGATGTCAGCCGGCGGCGATTGTCTGCTGCGACCACCGAGCCTTCGGCAATGGCGATCAGCGCATCATGCGCGTCATAGTCGTCGCGGGCGGAGAAGAACGCCTCGTTGGTGGCGACCAGCGGCAGGTCATGGGTATAGGCAAGATCGACCGATGATTTTTCGATAGCGCGGTCATAGCCGGAAACCCGGTCCAGCTCGACATAGAGCCGGTCGCCAAACAGCGCCTTGAGCGCCAGCAGCCGTGTTTCGGCAAGATCGCGGCGGTCCTCTTTCAGCGCCCGGCCGATCGGGCCGCGCGGCCCGCCGCTGAGGCAGATCAGGCCCTCGCTATGCCCCTCCAGCATTGCCGACGTCAGATGCACCGCCTCGCCGGGCGGCGTCTCCAGATAGACCTGGCTGACCAGCCTGACGAGGTTGCTGTAACCGACCTCAGTGGCGGCGAGCAGCACCACGGCATGCATCTCCGGCCCATGGCGGCGGCGGTCGCGCTGCGCGTCGCTGGTCTCACCGGAAAAGGCGAGATCGATCTGGCAGCCGATGATCGGCTGGATGCCTTCCTTCACCGCCTTCTGGGCGAACTCCAGCGCGCCGAACAGATTGTTGGTGTCGGTGACGGCGATTGCCGGGCACTCGTCCTTGACGGCATGACCAACCACGGCACCGACCTGCAAGGCGCCTTCGAGCAGCGAGTACGCCGAATGCACGCGCAGATGGATGAACGGCCGCGCCGGTGCCTCCGGGCGCGCTGCGGCAATCGCTGCTTCGCGCTTCAGGGGATCGCGTGGAAGTTTGTCATCCGCCATGATTTCTCGCGCTGCCTAGGGCTTTGAGTCGATGGAGATGTATTGTCCGGGACCGCGCGATACCAGTCCAGCACAAACGGTCCCCGACCACAGCATTCCAGCCTTTAGGCGAATTCCATGATTACCGCGTCCACGGCCAGGCTGTCCCCCGGCTTGGCGTTGAGCTTCGACACAACAAGATCACGGTCGGCGCGCAGCACGTTTTCCATCTTCATCGCCTCGACCACTGCCAGCGTCTCGCCGGCCTTGACCTCCTGGCCCTCGGCCACCGCGATCGACACGACCAGACCCGGCATCGGGCAAAGCAGCATCTTCGACGTGTCCGGCGCCACTTTCTCCGGCATCAGCCGTTCGAGCTCCGCCGTACGCGGCAGCATGGCGCGCGCCGTCACCGACATGCCTTTCCAGGCGATGCGCAAGCCATTCGGCAGCGCCCGGATCTGCGCGGCGACCTTGCGCGCACCAACCGTGCCGCGCCAGATCAGATCGCCCGGCCGCCAGTCGGAAGTCACCGTCAGCGCCTTGCCGCCGTCGACCGACAGGTCGATTTCCATCGGGATGGAGATCATGCCTTCGAGGATCGCAGCCTGGAGATAGTCCTCACCGATCTTCGCCACCCAGTCGCGCTTGAGCGCGCCTGAATGCGGCGCCAGCCGCCCGCCCAGCCGATCGAGCCGGTCGCGACGCAAAAGCTCCACGGCCGTAGCGATCGCCGCCAGCACCGCCTTTTCGTCGGCGTCAGGCACGATCGGCGCAAAGCCGTCCGGATATTCCTCCGCGATAAAGCCCGTCGATATCCGCCCTTCGCGCCAGCGCGGATGCTGCATGAGTGCCGCCAGGAACGGAATGTTGTGCTCGATGCCGTCGACGACAAAACTGTCGAGCGCTTCCGACATGGCATCGATCGCCTCGATACGCGTCGGCGCCCAGGTGCAGAGCTTGGCCACCATCGGGTCGTAGAACATCGAAATCTCGGAGCCCTCGGTGACGCCGGTGTCGTTGCGGATGACGACATCGCCGAACGTGCCCTCCTCCGGCGGCCGGTACCGCGTCAGCCGGCCGATCGACGGCAGGAAATTGCGATAGGGATCCTCGGCATAGAGGCGGCTTTCCACCGCCCAGCCGTTCAGCTTGACGTCGCTCTGCTTGATATCAAGCTTTTCGCCGGCGGCGACGCGGATCATCTGCTCGACCAGATCGATACCGGTGATGAGCTCCGTCACCGGATGCTCGACCTGCAATCGTGTATTCATTTCAAGGAAATAGAAGTTCTTTTCAGCGTCGACGATGAACTCGACGGTGCCGGCGCTCTGGTAGTCGACCGCCTTCGCCAACGCCACGGCCTGCTCGCCCATCGCCTTGCGTGTCTTGGCATCGAGGAAAGGCGACGGCGCCTCTTCGGCGACCTTCTGGTTGCGGCGCTGGATCGAGCATTCGCGCTCGCCGAGATAGAGCGCGGTGCCATGCGCGTCGGCCAGCACCTGGATCTCAATATGGCGCGGATCGACGACGAATTTCTCGATGAAGACGCGGTCGTCGCCAAACGAGCTTTTGGCTTCCGAACGCGCCCGGTCGAAGCCGTCGCGCACTTCCGACTGGCTCCAGGCGATGCGCATGCCCTTGCCGCCGCCGCCGGCCGAAGCCTTGATCATCACGGGATAGCCGATCTCGCCCGCGATCTTTTCGGCATGGTCGGCATTCTCGATGACGCCGAGCCAGCCGGGAACGGTCGAAACCTTGGCCGCATTGGCGAACTTCTTCGATTCGATCTTGTCGCCCATCGCCTTGATCGCTTTGGGCTTCGGGCCGATGAAGACGATGCCTTCCGCTTCCAGTGCCTCGCAGAAGGCGGCCCGCTCTGAAAGAAAGCCGTAGCCGGGATGCACGGCCTGCGCGCCTGTCTCCTTGCAGGCGGCGATGATCTTTTCCGGCATGAGATAGCTTTGCGCGGCGGGCGACGGGCCGATATGGATGGCTTCGTCGGCCATTTCGACATGCACGGCGTCGCGATCGGCGTCGGAATAAACTGCTACTGTGGCGATGCCCATCTTGCGCGCCGTCTTGATGACGCGGCAAGCGATCTCGCCGCGATTGGCGATCAGGATTTTCGTGAACATCGAAGGCGTTTCCTCGGGTCTTTCGTCCTTCTTATGGGCTTCGGCAGCCGGGCTCAAGCACCGCCCGGCCGCGCTCCCATCAAGACACTTCCGGCACGCCGGACCCGTGCCGCGAGACGAAGGTCGGGATCGCCGACGACTAGGCCAAGATTTGCGCCATATTTGGTCGCCAAATCGGGTTGAAACAGTATAAAAATCCTGAAAGCCTGAAGACCAATCGCTTGGGAGGAATTGCCTGATGAAAACCCGCGCCGCTGTCGCTGTCGCCGCCGGAAAGCCGCTGGAGATCATGGAGGTCGACCTCGACGAACCGCGCGAGGGCGAGGTGCTGGTCGAGATCAAGGCGACCGGCATCTGCCATACCGACGAATTCACTTTGTCAGGTGCCGATCCCGAGGGTCTGTTCCCGGCGATCCTTGGCCATGAAGGTGCCGGCGTCGTCGTCGATGTCGGCAAGGGTGTCACCTCGGTCAAGAAGGGCGACCATGTCATCCCGCTCTACACGCCGGAATGCCGGCAGTGCCCGTCCTGCCTGTCCAGGAAAACCAACCTCTGCACCGCCATCCGCGCCACGCAGGGCCAGGGCCTGATGCCGGACGGCTCGTCGCGCTTCTCGATCGGCAAGGACAAGATCTTTCACTATATGGGCTGCTCGACCTTCTCCAATTTTACGGTCTTGCCCGAGATCGCGGTGGCAAAAGTCAACCCGGACGCGCCCTTCGACAAGATCTGCTACATCGGCTGCGGCGTCACCACCGGCATTGGCGCTGTCATCAACACCGCCAAGGTCGAGCAAGGCGCGACCGCTGTCGTCTTCGGCCTCGGGGGCATTGGCCTCAACGTCATCCAGGGCCTGAAGCTTGCCGGCGCCGACATGATCATCGGCGTCGATCTCAACAACGACAAGAAGGCATGGGGCGAACGCTTCGGCATGACGCATTTCGTCAATCCGAAGGAGATCGACGGCGACATCGTCCCGCACCTCGTCAACATGACCAAGCGTGGCGCCGACCAGATCGGCGGCGCCGATTACACATTCGACTGCACCGGCAACACCAAGGTGATGCGCCAGGCGCTGGAAGCCTCGCATCGCGGCTGGGGCAAATCGGTTGTCATCGGCGTCGCGGGTGCTGGCCAGGAGATTTCGACCCGACCGTTCCAGCTGGTCACCGGCCGCACCTGGATGGGCACCGCCTTCGGTGGCGCGCGCGGCCGCACCGACGTGCCGAAAATCGTCGACTGGTACATGGACGGCAAGATCCAGATCGATCCGATGATCACCCACATGCTGAAGCTCGAGGACATCAACAAGGGTTTTGATCTCATGCATGAGGGCAAGTCGATCCGAAGCGTGGTGGTTTACTGAGGAGAAAAGCCGCCGACCGAAGGGCCAGCGACTGAAGTTGCACGGGTTCAACAAGGGAGGAATAAAATGCCTGAAAAACTGCATCCCAAAATCGACAATGGCTTGCCCAAGGAGAGCGCCAGCTTTGCCGGCGGCACGCTGGTCTGCGCCTGCACCAGCAAGCCGGTGAAGGTGAAGGTCAAGGGCCAGATCGCCCACAACCATGCCTGCGGCTGCACCAAATGCTGGAAGCCGGACGGCGCGGTGTTCTCGGTCGTGGCGGTCGCCGGCACCGGCGATGTCACCGTCATCGAGAATGGCGACAAGTTGAAGGTGGTCGACCCCTCAGCGACGATCCTGCGCCATGCCTGCACCGGCTGCGGCGTCCACATGCACGGACCGGTCGAGCGCGACCATCCGTTCAAGGGCCTGTCCTTCATCCATCCCGAGCGTTTCGAGGAAGACGGCTGGTCGCCGCCGGGCTTCACCGCTTTCGTCTCGTCGATTATCGAATCCGGTGTCGACCCCAAGCGGATGGACGGTATTCGCGCGCAGTTGAAATCGATCGGGCTCGAACCCTATGACTGCCTGAACCCCGGTCTGATGGACTATATGGCCACCTGGACGGCGAAGAAGTCGGGCGCCCTGCCGGCCTGACAGAGCGAGATTTCTGGCATGGGCCGGGTAACATACCGGCCCCATGTTCGTTTTGGAGAGACAATGCCTGCACCCGCCATCTATGTCGACGCCGACGCTTGCCCGGTGAAGGCCGAAGTCGAAAAGGTCGCCGAGCGCCATGGCGTCGTCGTTACTTACGTCTCCAATGGCGGCCTTCGTCCGTCACGCGATCCGATGATCCGCAACGTCGTGGTGTCCAAGAGTGCCGACGCCGCCGATGACTGGATCGTCGACAATGCCAAGGCCAACGACATCGTGATCACCGCCGACATCCCGCTTGCGGCCCGCACAGTCGCGCTCGGCGCGCATGTGCTCGGCCCAACCGGGCGGCCGTTCACGCCCGAAACCATCGGCATGGCGGTTGCGATGCGGGATCTTAAACAGCATTTGCGCGAGACCGGCGAGAGCAAGGGCTACAATGCCAGCTTCGCGCCGCAGGACCGTTCGCGCTTCCTGGGCGAGCTCGACCGCATCTTGCGGCGAGCGTTGAAATCCGTCACACCGGGCTAGAAACGGCGCCAGGGGCCGGACTATGGCGACAGATATCCCCGTCACGAACCCGCTGCACCGGCACAAGCAATTCCTGGTGTCGGCCTGCGTCGGCCTGCCGGCATTGGTTATCGCGCTGATCGCGGGCTTGCCGCTTGCCTATTCCGTCTCGGTCGCTGCCGACGCCTTCTTCGTCGTCTTCATTGCGCTGGTCATCGCCAAGATGCCGCTGCTGTCCGGTCGCTATCTCAGCAAGAATGCGCGCGAGGTCGACCTGCCGGTGCTGGGCATCTTTGCCATCACGCTCGGTGTCGTCGGCATCGCCATCGTCCTTTTGTTCCTGCTGATCAACCACAAGGACCGCGACCCGATCGAACTCGGTATCGCCATGCTGTCGATCCCGCTGGGCTGGTTCACCATCCACTGCCTGGCGGCACTTCACTATGCGCATGTGTACTGGATGGACGGCGACGCGATCGATGCCGAGACCAAGAAGAAGATGCCGGTCGGCGGCCTCGATTTTCCCGGCAGCAAACGGCCGGATGGCTGGGATTTCCTCTATTTCGCGACGGTGATCGGCATGACCGCGCAGACCGCCGACACGGCAATAACCACCTCGCATATGCGCCGCGTCGTGCTTGTCCACTCGATTCTGTCGTTCTTCTTCAACACGGTCATCGTCGCCGCCGTGGTCAATCTCGCGGTCAGCTTGGGCAACCCGTAACAATCCGTGCCCGTAATAAAAACGTGATCGCATGAAACATCGCTTTCGATAGCGACGTATTGGGAGGACAAGGACGAGCGCGGCCATGCCAGGATCGCGCAGCCGGAAGGCGAGGAAAAGATGGAAACCATTGCCATGAGCCAGGCCATCGCCGAGGCGGATACCACCGCGCCGAAGGATGCGACGCTGATCTACCGGCAATCGCGCTGGACGCGTCTGACGCACTGGCTGTGGGCCATCTCGCTGTTCTTCATGTTGTTGTCCGGCCTGCAGATCTTCAACGCCCGCCCGCAGCTTTACATCGGCAAGCAATCCGGCTTCGGCTACAACAACACCGTCTTTGCCATCGGCGCCGAAAACACCGTCACCGGCCCCCGCGGCTATACCGAAATCTTCGGCCATCGCTTCGACACCACCGGTGTGCTCGGCTGGTCCGGCCCCGCCGGCCAGGAAACCTCGCGCGGCTTTCCGTCCTGGGCGACCATCCCGTCTTACTACGATCTCGGCACCGCCCGCGTCGTGCATTTCTTCTTCGCCTGGATACTGACCACCACACTGGTGGTCTGGCTTGTCGCCAGTCTCATCAACGGCCATCTGCGCCGCGATCTGGCGCCGCGCCTGGACGATCTCAAGCGCCTGCCGCAGGACATCGTCGACCACGCCAAGCTCAGGTTTCACCACACCCGTGAATACAACACGCTGCAGAAAATGGCTTACGGCGGCGTGCTGTTCGTGCTGTTGCCGCTGATGATCATCACAGGCCTTGCCATGTCGCCGAGCATGAACTCGGTGCTGCCCTGGCTCAATGAACTGCTCGGCGGAAGGCAGACAGCGCGCACTATCCATTTCACGGTGATGGTGCTGCTGGTCGGCTTCTTCATCATCCATATCGTGATGATCCTCGCTGCCGGCCCCATCAACGAACTGCGCTCGATCATCACCGGCTGGTACCGCACCGATCCTCCCGCGCATGACGACAAGCCCGCCGAGAGGAGCATCTGACATGGCCAAATTCCAGATCAGCCGCAGAAAATTCCTGACTTCGGCCAGCCTCGGCGTTTCCGGCATCATGCTGTCGGGCTGCGATGCCTTCGACAGCCAGCTTGGCATGGGAGACGGCCTGCGCAGTTTCCTCGAAAATGCCAATGGCCTGACCTATCGGGCTCAACGGCTGCTGGCCGGCCGCGATGCGCTGGCACCGGAATTTTCCGAGGCCGACATCCGCCAGCCGCAGCGCCCGAACGGCGTCACCGCGCCCGACGACGACACCTACAAGGGCCTGCTCGCCAACAATTTCGCCGACTGGCGGCTGGAAGTGACGGGCCTGGTCGAAAAGCCGCTGTCGCTCAGCCGCGAGCAGTTGCAGAACATGCCGAGCCGCACTCAGATCACCAGGCATGACTGCGTCGAGGGCTGGAGCTGCATCGCCAAATGGACCGGCACACCGCTGTCGCTTGTGCTCGATCAGGCCGTGGTCAAGCCTGAGGCTCGCTACGTCATGTTCCATTGCCTCGATACGATCGACCGCAGCCTCTCCGGCGAGGTCAAATACTATGGCACCATCGACCTGATCGATGCCCGCCATCCGCAGACGATCCTCGCCTATGGCTTGAACGGCAAGCTGTTGCCGGTCGAAAACGGCGCACCGCTGCGCGTCCGCGTCGAGCGCCAGCTCGGCTACAAGATGCCGAAATATCTCTACAAGATCGAGTTGGTCGACAGCTTTGCCAATGTCGGCGGCGGCCGCGGCGGCTATTGGGAAGACAATGGCTACGACTGGTATGGCGGGATTTGATGGCAGCTCGCCTGCAAGCCGAGCACGATCTGTCACCCACCGAACTGAATGCTCTCGAGGAACGTCTCCACGCAGAAAATCGTCGTGTCACAAACTGCGACGATGATCGGCAGCTGGCCTTTGTCCTCCGCAACGAGGCGGGAGACGCGATCGGCGTTGCCGCCGGCTATTCCTGGGCAGGCACGTCCGAACTCACATTGATGTGGATTGAGGAGACCCATCGATGTCGCGGCTACGCAAGGCAGTTGCTCGACGCGTTTGTCGCCGAGGCCGTCAGCCGCGGTGTATGCAAGATTTGGGTCTCCAGCCATGACTTCCAGGTGCCAAGCCTATATGAAAAGGCCGGCTTCGAACGCATGGCCGAACTCGCGGACTGGCCCGAAGGCCACTCCAACGTCATCCTATGCAAAACGATAGCAGGGACGGCCTAATGCATGTCGCCCAAAAGTGCGCAGCGGTTTTGGGACAACGACATGCATAAATACAACAACCTAAAGCGCGTCGCATGAGGCCGTTCAGGCGCGACGCGCTTTAGGCCACCTTGTCCAGCAGCGGCTTCAGCGCCGGATGGATTTCCGGCGAGGCGTGCTTGATCAGCGTCAGCAGCGCGCGTTCATTGTCATGCAACGGGCGGCCGGTGCCGATGCGTTCGGCCAGCCATTTCGCCTCGCCGGCGTCGATCGTTTCGGCGCGGCGGGCGAGTGCTTCGGCGGCGCGGTTCTTCGATTCCCACTCGGCCTCGATATCGCCGGGCGAACGATAGGCTTCCATGATGCCGGCGAGTCCGCCCGACACCATGCGCCCGAAGAAGCCGCCGATCTCGGGTTCCGACTGTTCGAAAAAGGCATCCCGGCGCAGCGCCACATCGCGCGTCGGCGCTTCGTAGCCGGCCGAACACATGACGAAATTGGCGATCGCCTTGACGAACAGTTCGTTCCAGGACGGATCATTGTCTGCAGCGGAAGTCTGCTCGTTGATCCTGAACAGCACCTCCGCCTCGGCACGGGTGATGGCGATGTTACCGTCGCCGCCATAGGCATAAAGGATGCAGCGCAACAGCTCGACCTCGGCCTTGGCGACCAGCCCGGGAACCAGCGCGCCGCCGAGCATCAGCGGCCCCTTGCCGTCGACCACGGCATGGGCGACCTGCTCCAGCGCATAGGCCGAGAGCCGGCCGGGCGACGATTTCGCCCGCTCCAGCACATGCACCAGCAGCTCCAGCTCGGTCAGGCTGTCGACCATGCCGTCACGCGAGATGGTGCTCACAAGCCAATTGGCATTGTCCTCGGAGATATAGCCGGCCGGCTTTTCCTGGTGGACGATGTAGTCGGTGACCGCCTCGACGAAGAATTGAGGCCATTCCGAGCATTTGTCCTTGGCCGTGGCATCGAGCGCGAACAGCGCTTCGGCCTCGCCGCGCGTCACCACGCCGTCGGCGAACACGTCGCGACGCAGCATGACCACATCTTCCGCCGTGATGCGATCCTTCGCGCTCAGCCCCGCCACCGGCGCGCTCCCGATCCGTTCGCCCATCTGTCAGTCCCCGTCCGCTGTGTCCCCAGAGTCATTGCTCCCAAAATATCAGCAGTGTCTTGAAAAACCGGCAAACGGCGTGGTTACCGAAGACTTGTCGGCCAGCAGCGCTTTAAGGTGTGTCGAGATTCAGGTCAGGCCGAGCCGAAAGCGCTGGGTTTCGAGAACCGGAGCGGAGCGTACTTAAGTACGTGAGCACCGGAAGCGCAGGAAGCCAGCGCTTGCAGGCCGGCATCACCTGAATATCGATACACCTTTGATGTCGCGGGCAGGTGACAAGGTGTCGCCGACAAGCTATGGATGGCGCGTCGAGGGCTCGGGTCTGAGTCCTACCTGTTTGCGGGAGAGAGCAGCGCGAGCTGCCGCCGAAGGGGAAATCGCCCGAAATCTCTCAGGCAAAAGAACCGTAGACGGGAAAGACACTCTGGAAAGTCGGGGCTTGCCCCCGCGCCGAAGGTGTAAGCGTCGCCGACAGAGTTCCGGTTGCGCGAGTCTCTCAGGCTTCAGACAGAGGGGCACGGACTGGTCGCCAGCAGCGGCCGATTGCGTGCGACTCTGGAGATGACATGACGGGCGACGACACCAAACACCTTCCCCTCGAGGATCTGCACACCGCCGCCGGCGCGCGCTTCGGCGCCTTTGCCGGCTGGTCGATGCCGCTGACCTATCCGGCCGGCGTGATGAAGGAGCATCTTCACACCCGCGAACATGCCGGCCTGTTCGACATTTCGCATATGAAGCTGTTCGAGGTCAGCGGACCGGGCGCTGCAGCACTTCTGAACCGCGCCTGCCCACTCGATGCCGGCGCGCTCGACGTCTCGCAGTCCAAATACACCTTCTTCCTCAATGAAGCCGCCGGGATCATCGACGATCTGATTGTCACCCGGCTCGGCGATACCAGCTTCATGGTCGTCGCCAATGCCGGCAATGCGGTCGAGGACGAGAAGCATCTGCGCGCGCTGGCGACGGATTTCGATGTGAAGGTCGATGCGCTCGACCGCGTCTTTCTCGCCATCCAGGGGCCGGAAGCCTGGGCCGCCCTGTCGCGCGCCGGCATCGAGACCGGCTCGCTGCTGTTCATGCACGGCATCGAGCCGAAGCAGAACTGGTTCATGAGCCGCTCCGGCTATACCGGCGAGGACGGCTTCGAGATCGGCCTGCCGGAAGCGGATGCGCGCGCCCTGGTCGCGAAATTGCTCGAGGATGAGCGCGTGCTGTGGATCGGCCTTGCCGCCCGCGATAGCCTGCGGCTGGAGGCCGGCCTCTGCCTGCACGGCCAGGACATCACGCCGGAGATCGATCCGGCCAGCGCCGGCCTGATGTGGGCGATCCCCAAGGAGATCAGAGCCACTGGCGCCTTCATCGGCGCCGATGCGCTGCGGTCCATCCTGGAGCGCGGTGCCTCGCAAAAACGCGTCGGCCTGAAGCCCGAGGGACGCCAGCCGGTGCGCGCCGGCGCTGCCCTGTTCGATGCCGACGGCAATGCGGCCGGCCATGTCACCTCAGGCGGTTTCGGCCCCTCGGCCGGTCATCCCGTCGCCATGGGCTACGCCACAACGGCCCTGGCCAAGCCGGGTGCAAAACTCTTCGCCGACGTTCGCGGGACGAAAATCCCGATCGATATCAGTTCCTTGCCCTTCACTCCTCATCGCTACCGCAAAGGATAATCCCGATGGCAAAAACCTATTTCACCCAAGATCATGAATGGCTGAGCGTCGAGGGCGGCATCGCCACCGTCGGGATCACTGACTACGCGCAGGAACAGCTTGGCGATCTCGTCTTCGTCGAACTGCCTCAAATCGGCACGAAGCTGAGCAAGGGCGACACCGCCGTGGTCGTCGAATCCGTCAAGGCGGCATCCGACGTCTATGCACCGGTCGATGGCGAGATCACCGACGCCAACGGCGCGCTGTCGTCCGACCCGTCGCTGGTCAATTCGGCGGCGACCGGCGACGGTTGGCTGTGGAAGATGAAGCTCGCCAACGAAGGCCAGCTCGCGGGCCTCATGGATGAGGCCGCCTACAAAACCCATATCGGTTGATATCAGGACCTATTGCAATGAGCGCAGCACTTACCCCCTTCTCGGCCCGCCATATCGGCCCGGGCGTCAATGATGTCAGAGCCATGCTTGCCGTGATCGGCGTTCCCTCCGTCGAAACGCTGATCAGCCAGGCCGTGCCGCAGTCGATCCGCCTCGACCTGCCGCTGACCCTGCCCGCGGCGGCGAGCGAAGCGGAAGCCTTGGCCGAATTGTCGGCGACCATGGCAAAAAACACAGTGCTGAAGAGCTTCATCGGCGCCGGCTATCACGGTGTCCACGTGCCGCCGGTCATCCAGCGCAACCTGTTCGAGAACCCGGCCTGGTACACCGCCTATACGCCCTACCAGGCCGAGATCAGCCAGGGCCGGCTGGAAATGCTGTTCAACTTCCAAACGCTGGTCACCGAATTGACCGGCCTGCCGGTGGCATCGGCCTCGCTGCTCGATGAAGCGACGGCGGTGGCCGAAGCGGTTGGCATCGCGCTGCGCCATCACCGCGACAAGCGCACCAAGGTGGCGCTGGCCGGCACGCCGCATCCGCAGACGCTGGACGTGGTGCGCACCCGCGCCGAGCCGCTCGGCATCGAGATCGACGGCGAGACGATCGACGACAACACCGCTGCCCTGCTGGTCTCCTGGCCGGACACGTTTGGCGTCTATGGCGACCACAAGGCGGCGATCGACAAGGCCCGCGCCACCGGCGCGGTCGTCGTCTTCATCGCCGATCCGCTTGCCCTCACGCTGACCGAGGCGCCCGCCAGGCTTGGCGCCGATATCGCCGTCGGCCCGATGCAGCGCTTTGGCGTGCCGATGGGCTTTGGCGGCCCGCATGCCGCCTATTGCGCCGTTTCCGACAAATTGACCCGGCTGATGCCCGGCCGGCTGGTCGGCCAGTCGACCGACAGCAAGGGCCGCCCGGGCTATCGTCTCGCCCTGCAGACGCGCGAACAGCATATCCGCCGCGACAAGGCGACCTCCAACATCTGCACTGCCCAGGCGCTGCTTGCCAACATGGCAACGGCTTATGCGATCTGGCATGGTCCTACCGGGCTGCAGGCGATCGCAGCACGTATCCATGAACTCGCCAATCGCCTCGCGGCAGGCCTGAAGGCTTCAGGCGTTTCCGTGCTCGGCTCAAGCCGCTTCGACACGGTGACGGCCGAGGTCAAGGGCAAGGCAGCTTCGATCGCCGCTGCCGCTGAAAAGGGTGGCCGGTTGCTGCGCGTCATCGATACCGACCGCGTCAGCATCGCCTTCGACGAAACCTCGACGGAAGCTGACCTTGAGGCGATCGCCGAGCTGTTCGGCGCCAAGCCGGGCGCTGCCGAAGCCGGCTCGATGCCCGGCAAGCCGCGCGGCAGGGAATTTTTGACCCAGCCGGTTTTCCGCGACAACCACTCCGAAACCGACATGATGCGTCTGCTGCGCCGGCTGGCCGACAAGGATTTGGCGCTCGACCGCACCATGATCCCGCTGGGATCCTGCACCATGAAGCTCAACGCCGCGGCGGAAATGATGCCGGTGAGCTGGCCGAGCGTCGCCAACCTGCATCCCTTCGCACCGGCCAGCCATTCGGCCGGCTATCGCGCCATGGTCGGCGAGCTCGAAGGCTGGCTGGGAGAGATCACCGGCTTCGACGCCGTCAGCCTGCAGCCCAATGCCGGCAGCCAGGGCGAATATGCCGGCCTGCTTGCCATCCGCGCCTATCACCGTTCGCGCGGCGAAGCCCATCGTACCATCTGCCTGATCCCGCAGTCCGCGCATGGCACCAATCCGGCGAGTGCGGCCATGGCAGGCATGAGCGTCGTCGTCGTGCGTTGCCTGGAGGACGGCAACATCGACATGGACGATATGCGCGCCAAGGCCAACGAGCATTCGAAGAACCTCGCGGCCCTGATGTTCACCTACCCCTCGACGCATGGCGTCTACGAAGAAGGCGCGCGGCACCTGTGCGCTCTCATCCATGAGCATGGCGGCCAGGTCTATTTCGACGGCGCCAACCTCAACGCGCTGGTCGCGCTGGCGCGGCCCGCCGACATCGGCGCCGATGTCTGCCACATGAACCTGCACAAGACCTTCTGCATCCCGCATGGCGGCGGCGGTCCGGGCGTCGGCCCGATCGGCGTCAGGGCACATCTAAAACCCTATCTGCCGGGTCATGTCACCGAGGGTTCGGCGCATGCCGTGTCGGCCGCACCGTTCGGCAGCGCTTCCATCCTGCCGATCACCTGGATGTATATCCGCATGATGGGCGCCGCCGGCCTGAAGCAGGCGACGGAGACCGCCATCATCTCCGCCAACTATGTGGCGACGCGGCTCGCGCCGCACTTCCCGCTTCTCTACAAGGGCAGGCACGATCGCATCGCGCATGAATGCATCCTCGACACCCGCGTGCTCAAGGAGAGCGCCGGCATCAGCGTCGACGATATCGCCAAGCGGCTGATCGACTACGGCTTCCATGCGCCGACCATGTCGTTCCCGGTCGCCGGTACGCTGATGGTCGAGCCGACAGAATCCGAACCCAAGCGCGAGCTGGACCGGTTCTGCGAGGCGATGATCGCCATCGCCGGCGAGGCGGCGAAAGTGGCGAAGGGCGAATGGCCGCTCGAGGACAACCCGCTGGTCAATGCCCCGCACACGGCCGCCGAAACGCTGGCCGGCCAATGGACCCACCCCTACACGCGGCTGGAAGCGGCCTACCCCGCCGGTGACGTGGATACGGCGGCCAAATACTGGCCGCCGGTATCGCGCATCGACAATGTCGCCGGCGACCGCAACCTGGTCTGCTCCTGCCCGCCGCTGTCGGAATACCTCGGCGCCGCCGAGTAACACCCTGGCCTGTTAGGCAGAACGCAAGGCCGGCCCGTCTGCCTTGCTCATACGGTCGTGGACAAGCACGCGGTTTCGTCCGGCGTGCTTGGCCGCGTAGAGCGCCTTGTCGGCCTCGGCCAGCACCTCGTCGAGGCTGCTGCCACCCTCCTTGCCAAAGCCGATGCCGCCGCTGACGCTGCTGCGCAGCGGACCGCGCGGCGTTGGCACCACTTCCGTGCCGAAGGCGACGCCGATCTTGCTGGCGAGGTCGTAGGCCTTGTCTTCATTCATCCGCGACATGACCAGCGCGAACTCCTCGCCGCCCAGCCGGAAGGCGTCGACGCCGGCCCTGTCATACTTCCTGATGATTGCGGCAAAGCGACAGAGCACCCGGTCGCCGACCGGATGGCCATAGACATCGTTGGTCCGCTTGAAATGATCGAGGTCGAACATGGCGACCGACATGAACGGACCGAAGACGCGCTCGCCATAGAGCGAGTTCAAAGCCCGCCGGTTCATCAGTCCGGTCAGCGGGTCGGTCAAGGTCTCGGCCTTCAGTTCGATCTGCGCCTGCAAATGATGCAGCGACAGCGTCAGCGCGCCGAGCGCCGTCATGCAGGCGACCGCCACGACCGAATTCAGCCGCTCGGCCCAATTGTCGGGTGCGACGCCGAGCACCCACTGACCCTTGACCAGAAGCACAGCGCCGCAGAGGCCGAAGGACAGACCACAGACGCCGCTCAGCGCCGAGACGACCAGGAGAATGCCGCGATCATGACCGCCCTTGATCCAGAACATCACGCCGATCGAGGCGAGCAGCACTGTTACCGTCACATAGGTGAGGATGAAGCCGACACCGTCGAAGCCGAGATAGGTCACCCCGGCGCAGACAACCATCGCAAGCAGGGTCGGCAGGACGGCGCGACTGTAATTTCGCACGTCGAGGTATTGCATGGCTGAAAGCGAAAGGGCCAGGAAACCGAGGCTGAGTAGCGCCAGCGCTGCCTGGCAAAGCCAGGGGTTGGGCTCCCTCGTGTAGCGCCAGAAGACGACGACATGGGCAACGAGCACCAGGATACCGCACGCCACCGTCAACACGAAGCGTGCGCGCGGCGCCGTGAACCAGATCGCAAACATGGTAATGCTCAGGCATGTGCCTGACAGCGCGGCGGCCAGCAGGAGCGAACTGAAATCAAGCATGGGTGAACGACAGCCTTCAGGGATCGTCGGTTGCGCTGCATCATAGGCGAGCGGTCGCTTCGAGATACCGTTTTTGGCCGGGCTTCCAGTGCAACTTTCCGACAGGGTTTACAAACCGTCGATAGATCGCGGCCGATACCGCAAACGACGGTTGCGAAGCCTCACCCCTTGTTGAGCAGCGCCAGGTTGGCGTTGACCACTGTCGGGTCGGCCATGCCGGCCCTTGCTTCCATCAGCAGGGCTCTCGCCTTCTTCTTGTTGCCGCGCAGCAGCTGCGAATAGCCCATATTGTTGACGATCTGCGGCTTGCGCCCGGCAACCTTCAACAGCTGGTCGTAGGCGCGGTCGGCGAAGTCGAAGCGGCCGAGCTCGTCATAGGACGCGGCCAGCCCCATCCATCCCTCGGCACTGTCGGCCTTCAGCTCCACGGCCTTGCGGAAATGCTGTTCAGCCAAGCCGTAATTGGCATCGCGGAATTGCGCCTTGCCTTGCGCCAGGTCGGACGTGCTGACGTCCTTTGCCGCCGGTTGGATCGATGTGGTCTTGGTCTTGTCGACGTTCTCAGTCGTACAGCCGCTGACCATCAAGACGGCCGTTAGCGCGGCCATTGCCGTGAAACTTCTGTGACGCATGCCCCTGGCCCCAATCGCCCGATTTACCGGGTCATTCTCTGGGGATCATTTGTACAGGAGAGCGATTAAGCTTCTGTGCTGAAATGCGCTGAAAATTTGGTTTCCGGCATACCAGCCATTAACCACCAGCGCCCTCCGATGTGCAGGAGCCCGTCTCGAAATATCGAAATATACTACTGCGCGGCAGTCATTTTGACGATGATCGGGATGACGGCGATCATCAGCACCACCGGCAGGATGCACACCACCACCGGCACCGACATCTTGGCTGGCAAGGCATGTGCCTTTTCCTCGGCCAGCGACATGCGCTTGTGGCGCATTTCGTCGGAGAACACGCGCAGCGCCCCGGCGAGGCTGGTGCCGAGTTCCTTCGACTGCTGCAGGAGCGTGGCGAAGGAGCGCACCTCGTCCAGGCTGAGCCGATCGGCGAGCGCCTTCAAGGCATCGTCGAGGCTGCGGCCCGCCCTCAGTTCCAGCGACACCAACTGCAGGTTCTGGCTGAGCGACGGGTAGGTCTTTGCCAGTTCCTTCGAGACGCGCTCGATGCCGGCTTCCATGCTCATGCCGGCATCGGAGCAGACGATCATCAAATCCATGAAGTCGGGAAAGCCGTTGCGGTACTCGCGCATCTTTTCCCGTACCTTCTGGCTGAGCACCAGGCCGGGCACGAAATAGCCGGCGGCGCCCGACAGGATGATGAAGGTCCAGCGGCTGGTCGCGGTGGAATCAGCACTTGCCATCCAGTGGTTGACCAGGAACGCGCCGATCGCCGTGCCCACGAGGCAGGCGAAGCGGATCAGAAAGAACGTGCCGACGGCGCGTGGCTCCATGTAGCCCGCCTGGATCAGCTTCATGCGCAGCCGGGCGACATTTTCCGGATCGCTCTTGGCATAGAATTCCTGCGCCCGCTTCACCGCCTTCTCGCGCACGACGTTCTGGCTCTTCTTCGGCGCTGGCTCGACCTGTTCGGGAGCCTTCCTGTCGTCGACCTTGAGCCGGCGCTTGAGATCGTTGCGGTCGCCCTTGGCCATCACCAGCGGCCATGCCACCGCGCCCCCGCCCAATGCCAGGAGCATCGCGGCCACCGGCATCAGCGACGTCGGCGCCAGCGAGGCGAGAAACTGGATCACCTGTTCCATCCTAGAACCGGAAATTCGACATCTTGAACATGATGATGTTGCCCAGCATCAGCCATGTCACCGAGCCGCCCAGCAGATACCAGGTCTTGGGCACATCCCAGACGCTTTGATAGAATTGCGGCATCATCACCATGATGGCGGTGAACAGCAGCGCCGGCACCGCCGTCAGGATATAGGCCGACATACGGCCTTCGGTCGAAATGGCGCGCACCTTGCGGCGCAGCTTGCCGCGTTCGCGGATGGTCGTCGACAAGCCGTCGAGGATCTCGCGCAGATTGCCGCCCGAACTCGTCTGGATCGACACCGCGGTGACGAACAGCGGCAGATCCTCCTGGCCGACCCGGTCGAACAGCGAATTCAGTGCCGAGACCAGGTCGGAGCCATAGGTCACCTCGTCGGAGATAACGCCGAACTCGCTGCCGATCGGATCGGGCATCTCGCGCGACACCATGGAGATCGCCACCGGCACCGGATGCCCGGCCTTGAGGCCGCGCGTGATCAGCTCCAGCGCCTCCGGCAGCTGCACGCCGAACCGCTTGACCCGCCGGCTGCGCTTGGTACGCAGCACCAGCACCGGCAGCAGTGGCGCGAGCATCACAAACAGCAAGATGGCGAGCAGCAGCGGCAGGCCGTACCAGAGCGTGGTGAGCATCAGCGCCAGTGCCACGCCCGTCGTGATGGTCAGGAATCTCGGCAACGGCATCACCATGCCCGACTGCGTGCGCAACGCGCGAAAACGGTCGGGCGAGAACAGCGACGTGCCGGCATCCAGGCCGCGCTCCTTGCGCAGCTGGATCAGCACCTGTTCCTGGCTGATCTTGTTTTCCTGCAGCTTCATGCGCCGGTTGATCGCCACGCGCTTGTCGCTGCGGCCGGCATAAAGCAGATAGCAGCCTTCGGCGATCATGATGCCGGTCAGCGCTGCCGCGGCATAAACGACATAGATTGGGCTGAAATTCTCGAACACCAGCCTACTCCTGCGGCCGGCCAGGTTCGAAATATCTGCCGGGGAATTCGATGCCCATATTGCGCAGATCCTCAAGAAAGCGCGGGCGAATGCCGGTCGCCTCGTAATGACCGAGGATGGTGCCATCGGCTTCCATGCCGGTGCGCACGAAGCGGAATATCTCCTGCATCTGGATGACGTCGCCTTCCATGCCGGTCACCTCGGCGACGCTGGTCACCTTGCGCTTGCCGTCGGACAGACGCGTCAACTGGACGATAAGGTCGAGCGCGCTGGCGATCTGGCTGCGGATCGATTGCACCGTCATTGGCATGCCGGTCATGCCCAGCATCTGCTCGAGGCGTGAAATGGCGTCGCGCGGCGTGTTGGCGTGGATGGTCGCCATCGAGCCTTCATGGCCCGTGTTCATCGCCTGCAGCATGTCGAAGGCTTCCTCGCCGCGGCACTCGCCCAGGATGACGCGGTCGGGGCGCATGCGCAGCGCGTTCTTGACCAGGTCGCGCTGTTTCAGCTCGCCATGACCTTCGATGTTGGCGGGGCGCGTTTCCATGCGCGCGACATGTGGCTGCTGCAGCTGCAGTTCGGCCGCGTCCTCGATGGTGATCAGTCGCTCGTCTTCCGGAATGAAGGCCGACAATGCGTTGAGCATCGTCGTCTTGCCGGTGCCAGTGCCGCCGGAGATGATGGTGGTCTTGCGGGCGTGCACGGCGGCGGCCAGCACCTCGGCCATGTTCTGGGTGATGGCGCCGAATTCGACCAGCTTGTGCAGGCCGAGCTTGTTCTTGGAAAACTTGCGGATCGACACCAGCGGCCCGTCGACGCCCACCGGCCGGATGGCGGCGTTGAAGCGTGAGCCGTCGAGCATGCGGGCATCGACCATCGGCTGCGATTCATCGACGCGGCGGCCAACGGCGGCGACGATCTTGTTGATGATGCGCAACAGATGCGCCTCATCCTTGAAAGGAATATGGACCTGCTGCAGCTTGCCGCGTTTTTCGACGAAGCAGTTCTGGTGGCCGTTGATCAGGATGTCGTTGATGTCAGGGTCCTTGAGCAGCGGCTCCAGCGGGCCGAGGCCGACCATCTCATCGACGATGTCGTCGACCAGCGCCTCGAGCTCGACGGTGTTGATCGCCATCCGCTCCTGGCGGGTCTTTTCCGACACGAATTCCTGCACCTGCCGGCGCATTTCTTCCTTGGGCAGGCGCTCCAGCGCGACCAGGTTGATCTCTTCGAGCAGCATACGGTGGATGCGCACGCGGGCGTCGAGCACCTTGTTGGCGCTTTTTCCAGGTGTTGTATCTGGCTTCGGTGGCAAGGCCTTGCGGATCGTCGGAATGACCACGGCGTGGTGCGCAACCGGCGCCGCCTCGGCCGACTTCAGCGGGCGGACGTCACGGTTCTGCAGGGTCGAGAAGCGGCTGGTCATCCGGCTTTCCTCTTCAGGAGGCCCCTGCCGATGCCGAACAGCGAGCGTGATTTCTCCGGCGTCGCCACGGCTTCTTCCGGCAGGATGATCTTCTTCAGATCGTTGACGACATTGGCGTTCGGGTCGATCTCGTGCAGCGGCACGCCGCGGTCGACCGCTTCACGCACAAGCCGGTAATTGTTGGAGATGCCGCCGACGAAATGCTCGCCGAGAATTTCCTGGACATCCGCCTGTTTGATGCCGTTGTCGAACATCTTCTGCTCGAACCGGTTGACGATGACATTCGGCTTCACTTCCTTGCCGGCCGTCTCGTAGACCGCCTGAATCAGCCGCTGTGTGTGGCGCAGGCACGGCACCGTCATTTCGGCGACGATGTAGAGCTTGTTGGAGCCGAGCAGCACCGTCTCCGTCCACGGAAACCAGGTGCGCGGCATGTCGATGACGACATTGTCGAAGTAGGCCGAGACGAGATCGAGCATGCGCACCACGACATCGGTCTTGAACGAGCGCATTTCCGATGGATGCGTGGGGGCGGCCAGCACGCAGAGCCCGCTCGCATGCTTGGACAGCATCACATCCAGCAGCTGCCGGTCGAGGCGCTCGGGCTGGTTCTCGATTTCGGTGATGTCGAAGCGCGGCTCGAGGTCGAGATATTCGGCGCAGGCGCCCTGCTGGAAATTGAGGTCGACGACGCAGGTCGACGCGCCGCGCGTCACCGAATGATGCAGCTGGAAGGCGGTCTGCAGCGCCAGCGTCGTGGTGCCGACGCCGCCGGCGGCCGGCATGAAGGTGTAGATCTGCGACTCGGTGTTTTCCTCGCGTCCCGGCCCTTGCAGGGCGCGGATGACCGAACGCACCAGATCGGCTGTGGTGATCGGCTTGACCAGGAAATCGGCGACCTGGAGCTGCACCAGGATGCGCACCGCTGCGGCGTTGAACTCCTGGGTGACGACGACGACCGGAACGCGGCCTTCGAGCCGGCGCATGATGCGCTGCAGCGACTCGATCTCTTCCAGCTTTGCCGCATCCATGTCGACTATGAGCGCGCCGAAATCGGCTTCCTGGACCTCGCCGCGCAGTTCGGAAATGTTCTTCTCGACGGTCGAAAGCTGGATCACCTCCGAGGCCGCGAAAGCGGTGCGTGTATCCTGCACAAAGGTCCGGTCGCTGGACACCAGCAGGATTTTCTTGATCTTGATGCCGCTTGCCATTTTGTCAGCCTGTCAGGTCATTTCCCGGTCAAATCGCCAGGCAAATCAATCGGTTGTCGCTGTTGGTTGCACGGCCTTGGCGGCAGCCGCCTGATCGGCGGCGTTCACCGCCGCGTCACTGCGCTGCGCCGGCACCAGCAGCCTGGTGTTCTGGACGCCGTACTTCCAGGGATCGACCATCTGCATGGCCGTATTGGCAGCTTGCGCGTTGCCGGCGGCCGTCGTCGGCCCCTCGCTGCGGATATAGTCGTCGCTGGTGCAGCCGCCGGCGAAGCCGGCGAGCAACAGGGCAATGCATGGTCCCATGCGCATGGCTTCAATCCTTCGGCAGATCGAGGAAATGCCCAACCGTGGTGACCGGGGCCGACTGTGCCGTGCTGCCGCTGGCCATTGCCATTGCCCGGTTGGTGTCGGACGTTTTCACTTCTTCCGTGTTGTTGAGGAAATAGTCGACATTGCTGGCCGGCTGCGTGCCGTCGGTCGGCTCGAGCAGCTTCTTCGACGGATCGACCGGCTTGACCAGATAAGGGGTGACGATGATCACCAGGTCGGTCTCGCGCCGCTGATAGGATTTCGAGGAAAACAGCGAACCGAGCACCGGCAGTTTGCCGAGGCCGGGAAGGCGCGAGGTGGTGATGTCGTTCTGCGACTGCAGCAGACCGGCGATCATGAAGCTCTGGCCGTTCTTCAGGTCGACCGATGTCCTGGCGCGGCGCACGATGAAGCCCGGCACCGAGATCGTACCGATATTGTACGAGGCCGACGCATCGATCGAGGACACCTCCGGCGCGATGTCGAGGCTGACCAGCCCGTCCTTCAGTACGGTCGGCGTGAAATCCAGGCTGACGCCGTATTTCTTGTAGCTGACGGAGATCTTGCCATTGTCCTCGGAAACCGGGATCGGGAACTCGCCGCCGGCGAGGAAGCTTGCCGTCTGGCCCGAACGGGCGATCAGGTTCGGCTCGGCCAGCCGCCTGGCAAGGCCACGCTCCTCCAGCGCCTTGATGGCAACGTCGATCGACAGGCCGTTCGACAGCAGCCGGCCGATGATCTCGCCATTGCCGGCCGCCGGCAGCGAGCCAGGCTGGATGGTGACATCGCGCCCGCCAAGGCCGTAAGCGAAATTGGCGCTGTATTTGGCGCCGAGATCCTGTCCGGCCTGCCGGTTGATCTCGACGAAGCGGACGTTGAGCTGAACCTGCTGCGAAGACGAGATGTTGACCGAATTGATCACTTCCTCATTGCCGGAGAAGCGGCTGGCGATCTTGCTCGCCTTCTCGGCGGCGACCGCGTCATCGGCCTCGCCCGACAGCACGACGCGGCCGTTGGCCGAGCCAACCTTGATCTTGGCGTCCGGCACGCTGGCGCGAATGGTGCTGGCCAATTGGTCGGTGTCCAGCGTCACTTCGATGTCGACGGTGCCGACCAGTTGCTTGTTCTCGTCGAACAGCGCGATGCCGGTGGTGCCGAGATTGTTGCCCAGCACATAGAAGGATTTGTCGGTCAGCGGATTGACGTTGGCGATCTCCGGATCGCCGATGACGATCTGGTAGAAGGCGGCATTGGTCATGATCGTCTTCGGCTTGCCCTTGGCAACCTTGATCGACGCATTCTTGGTCGACGACACATAGACGATGTCGTTGTCGGCCCTGGCCGGCGCGCTGAGGCCGAGCATTGCGGCCGCGGCGAGGCAAGCCGTCACCGCGAGCGCCCGCATTGGGCGCAGCCCTTTCGTCATCCGATATGCATGAAGTCCCGACATCTGTCCCGTCCCTCGTCCGGTCCCCACCGGCAGTTATGGCTGGTCCCGCGCAGGAACCTGGTATTCTTCGACCTGCGTGCCGCGCGTCACGATGATCGTCTTGAATTTCGGCTTCTCAGGCTCCTTGGTCGCGGCAGTGAACAGCGCGCCGGCCGCAGCCTGGACGCCGGAGGCGACCGAACCGCCGAAGGATGAGATGGTGGTGACGCCGTCCTTGGCAGTGCCACCATCGGCGGCCGAGCGGAGCGACAGCGACAAGGTGCCGACGGTGCGGGCGAGCGCCACTTTCTGGGCGCCGTCGGTTGTCACCTCGATGGTCACGGAATTGGCGATCTGCGGCGTGGTCTGGCGCTGGTCGGCACCCTGCCCGACGGTCAGCACCTTGGCGTCGGAGACGACGATCTCGGAGGTAACGGTCGAACCGGCCGCGCCTTGCGCGTTCTTGGCCACTTCCTGGATTTCGCCGGCATCGCGTGTCAGCACCACGTCCACCCGGTCGCCCGGCATCACGAAGCCACCGACACCGGCGATCTCGTCGGTGCGGATCGTGACCGCGCGCATGCCGGGCGTCATCATGTTGGACAGCGTCGCGCGGCCATTCGGCCCCGACAGCTTGCTGATCAGCACCGGCTCGTTGATCTCGATCGGTGACAGCACCACGCGGCTGCCGTCGGCTAGCAATGCATTGATGGTGGTGAATGCGCCCTGCGGCACCGAGCCTTCCGACCACGGGATTTCGGTGAGCTGCGCGCGGTCGAGTTCCATGCCGTAACGCAGCGGCGCGTTGGCCACGACGATGGTCTTGAATTCGACCTTGGGGGTCACTGGCGCCGGGATCGATGCCGTCTTTTCCTCGGCATCGGCCTTGGCCTGGCTTTTAACCCAGAAATCCGCGGCAAAGATCGAGATCGCGCCGAAAACGGCGGCGATGCCGATCATCGTTATGGCCTTGCCCCTCACAACTAACCCCTGACACCTAGTGGTCTTTTATTTGTTGAGGCCACGCTAGGCCGCATAGTTAAAGATTCAGGAATCCCGGGCGCTCCGCACGGACCTATTTTCGCCGGCTTGGTTATCGAAAGGTTTTAGGATAAGAAGGGGTTAAATCCCCGAACGTAACAGGAACTTCCGTCGCTTGGCGCTGAAAAGCGTGGCAGTATCGACGGGTGATTCGCGGCACCGGATTCTATGGCAGGCATGGACGACAACAACGATCTTTTCGGCAATCTGGAAAAGCAGCCCCAACCTGCCCGCGCGACCGCGCGACCGGCCGATCCGCTGGTGCAGGCGGCGGCGAAACGCCCTGTTGCCACCAAGGATGGCAGCGAAGGCTATAGCGCCGCCGACATCGAGGTGCTGGAAGGGCTGGAGCCGGTGCGGCGCCGTCCCGGCATGTATATTGGCGGCACCGACGACAAGGCGATGCACCATCTGTTCGCCGAGGTCATCGACAATTCGATGGACGAGGCGGTCGCCGGCCATGCCACCTTCATCGACGTCGAGCTTTCGGCCGACGGGTTTTTGACCGTTACCGACAATGGCCGCGGCATCCCGGTCGATCCGCATCCGAAATTCAAGAAGCCGGCGCTCGAAGTCATCATGACAACGCTGCATTCGGGCGGCAAATTCGACTCCAAGGTATATGAAACGTCAGGCGGCCTGCACGGCGTCGGCGTCTCCGTCGTCAACGCGCTGTCGGACCATCTCGAGGTCGAAGTCGCGCGGGGCCGCCAGCTTTACCGCCAAAGATTCTCTCGTGGCGTACCGGTAAGCGGGCTGGAGCACCTCGGCGAGGTGCACAATCGGCGCGGCACCAGGATCCGTTTCCATCCCGACGAGCAGATTTTCGGCAAGGGCGCCGCCTTCGAGCCGGCGCGGCTCTACCGCATGACGCGCTCGAAAGCCTATCTGTTCGGCGGCGTCGAAATCCGCTGGAGCTGCGATCCGTCGCTGATCAAGGAAAAGGACCAGACGCCGGCCAAGGCGGAGTTCCATTTCCCCGGCGGGCTGAAGGACTACCTCAAGGCATCGCTCGGTGACGACTTCCAGGTGACGCGCGAAATCTTCGCCGGCAAGAGCGAGAAGCAAGGCGGCCACGGCTCGCTCGAATGGGCGGTAACCTGGTTCGGCGGCGACGGCTTCGTCAATTCCTACTGCAACACCATCCCGACCGGCGAAGGCGGCACCCATGAGGCCGGCTTCCGTAACGTACTGACGCGCGGGCTTCGCGCCTATGCCGACCTGGTCGGCAACAAGCGCGCTTCGATCGTCACCTCCGAAGACGTCATGATCTCGGCGGCCGGCATGCTGTCGGTGTTCATCCGCGAGCCGGAATTCGTCGGCCAGACCAAGGACAGGCTGGCGACGATCGAAGCGATCCGCATTGTCGAGACCGCCATCCGCGATCCTTTCGACCATTGGCTGGCCGACAATCCGCAGGAAGCCTCGAAGCTGTTGGAATGGGTAATCGCGCGCGCCGACGAGCGGGTGCGCCGGCGCCAGGAAAAGGAAGTCTCGCGCAAGAGCGCTGTGCGCAAGCTCAGGCTGCCCGGCAAACTCGCCGACTGCACGCAGAATGCCGCCGCGGGTGCGGAACTGTTTATCGTCGAAGGCGACTCGGCCGGCGGCTCGGCCAAGCAGGCGCGCGACCGCGCCAGCCAGGCGGTCCTTCCGCTGCGCGGCAAAATCCTCAACGTCGCCAGCGCCGGCAACGACAAGCTGGCCGCCAACCAGCAGATTTCGGACCTGATCCAGGCCCTCGGCTGCGGCACGCGCTCGAAATATCGTGACGAGGATTTGCGCTACGACCGCGTGATCATCATGACCGACGCCGACGTCGACGGCGCCCACATCGCCTCGCTGCTGATCACCTTCTTCTACCAGGAAATGCCGAACCTGGTGAACGGGGGCCATCTCTATTTGGCGGTGCCGCCGCTCTATTCGATCCGGCAGGGCGGCAAAGTCGCCTATGCCCGCGACGATGCGCACAAGGACGAGCTGTTGCGCACCGAATTCACCGGCCGCGCCAAGGTCGAGATCGGCCGCTTCAAGGGCCTCGGCGAAATGATGGCCGCGCAACTCAAGGAAACGACCATGGACCCGAGGAAGCGCACGCTGCTCAGGGTCGATGTCATCGATGCCGTGGCGGCGACCAAGGATGCGATCGACGCGCTGATGGGCACCAAGCCCGAGGCCCGCTTCCGCTTCATCCAGGAACGCGCCGAATTCGCCGCGACGGAAGTGCTGGATATCTGAGCGTCAGCCGGTCTAGCCTGCGCTTCCGATACGGAGACCAGCTTGTGATCTGGGCGCGGCTGAAGAGCTACTTCGAAACCAGTTTGGCGGGCCTGACGCAGCCGACCCGCTCGGACTGGATTTTTGCCCTGCGCACCGTTTCGGCCGGCCTGATCGCGCTCCTCGTTGCCTACGCGCTGAAACTCGACCACCCGCAATGGGCGATGATGACGGTCTTCATCGTCGCCCAGCCGGTCGCCGGTATGGTGTTGGCGAAAGGTTTTTACCGGCTGCTCGGCACGCTGGCCGGCGGGTTGGCGGCGATCGCCATCACCTCGGTTTTCGGCACCAACCCCTGGCTGCTGGTCACGGCGTTGTCCGTCTGGATCGGCCTATGCACTCTGGTCTCGTCGCTGCTGCGCAACCCGGAAGCCTATGGCGCCGCCCTTGCCGGCTATACCGCGATGATCATCGGGCTGCCGGCTTTCGGCCAACCACATGTGATCGTCGATCTCGCTGTCGCGCGCTGCGCCGAGATCGTGCTCGGCATCGTCTGCGCTGGGTTGACCAGCCGGTTGATCCTGCCCAAGCTGGCGGCCGACGCCATCATCTCCAGGCTGAAGCGCAGCATCCTCGACCTTGCCACTTACGCCGGCGGCGCTTTTTCCGGCGGCGACCCGGCGACGCTGGCCGGCCTGCATCGCAAGCTGATCAGCGACGCCCAGACGCTGGCCGAGATGCGCACCTATGCCCGGCTCGAAGCGCCGAGCTTCGCCACCCGTGCCCATCCGGTCCGCCGCACCATTGGCCAACTCCTGTCGGCGCTGTCGGCGGCACGCGCGCTGCATTCGCACGCCGCGCCGAAAAACGCCGCACTCATTCCGGTGCGCTCCGAACTCCAGTCGCTGGTCAGCGAACTTGCAGCCACGCCCGAGGCGCTGGACGACACCTGGCCCTGGGTGACGCGGCTCGACGCGATCGCCGGCAAGGCCCGGCAAATGCCCGACGCCTCGACCGATCAGGGCGACGACAGGGTCGGCACCATAACGCGCCTCACCATCGCCGCCGATTTCGCTGAAGCCTTCAAGCAGGTGCTGCGCGGTCTCGACGCTTTGCGCGCGCCGGTGACGCGCCCCGGTCAAGGCAACAGGCAGCCGCCGGCGCTGGTGGTGCACCGCGACTACCCCGGCGCGTCGCGCAATGCCATACGCGCCGCCATTGCCACGCTGGCGGTCGCCGCCTTCTGGCTGACGACGAAATGGTCCGATGCGGCCGGCACCGTCATTCTCGTGGCCGTCGTCTCCAGTCTTTTCGCCGCGCGGCCTGACCCGGTGCAGGTGTCCTGGGGCTTCTTCAAGGGAACGCTGCTGGCTTTGCCCTTTGCCTTCCTTGTCGGCCAGGTCGCGCTGCCTGCCCTGCCCGGCTTCGGCTGGTTCACGCTGTTTGTCGTGCCGATCCTCATACCGACGGCGCTGGGCATGGCCAATCCGCGTACTGTCGGTGTGGCGACGGCCTTTGCCATCAACTTCCTCGCCTTCCTCAGCCCGCACCAGGCGATGACCTATGCTCCAGGCCCGTTCTTCGCCGGCTCGGCGTCGGTGCTGGTCGGCATCCTGCTGGCGATCGGCGTCTTCATCGTCGTGCTGCCAGCCGATCCATGGCTCGCCGCCAACCGCATCGTGCGCGTCATGCGCGAGGATCTGGCCCGGCTGTGCCTGCATGAGCGGGTGCCGCGGCGTTCAGCCTTCGAGAGCCTGGCCTATGACCGTATCAACCAGTTGATGCCGCTGTTGCAGAATGCCGGCAAGAAAGGCGACGCCATCCTGGGCGGCGGCGTCGCCGCCGTCACCGTCGGCCTCGAAATCCTGCGGTTGCGCGCCGCGCAGCTGAGCCTGACCATTCCTTCCGCAACCGCGCTTTCGATCGCCAATTTCCTGCGCGGCCTGGCGCGTGAACTGCTCTTTCGCGTACCCGGCGATCCGCAGACGGCGACCGTCGCCGTCGCCCGGCAATACGCAGCCAGCCTCAGCGAACGCAGCGGCAGTGCCGACACGCTGCAGATCGCAGCCTCGCTGCGCATCATCGCCGCCGCGATCGAGGATTTCCCGGATTTTTTCACCAAGGATCGCGACTAGGGTCTCAGGCCGCCGCTATCGCCAGCGCATGTCCACGCGCGTTTTCGCGCAAGGCGTCGAGATGAATCGACTTGACCAAACCAGCGAGATCGCCCTCGGTGGACTGGCCGCCGAGCTCCTTCAGCATCAGCCAGCTGACCTCCTGCACGCCGGCGACGCGCTTGCCATTGGCGACTTCGCGCCAGATCTTGAGTGCGCGCAGGATGACGGCGTGGGTGGGAGCGGCAAGGCCGGCACTGCGAAACAGAGCCTGCAGCGCCACATCGTGGCCGCCGGCGAGCAACGCCCGCACCCGCTGCTCCGACTGCTGGCTGAGCGCGACCAGGGTCGAGCCGAAGAAGTCGACCTTGCCGTGAGCGATGGTGCGAATGATGAAGCTTGCGGTCAGGTCGCCGCGCAGGCGCAAATGTTCGATGAGTGCCGCATGTTCCTCCGTGCGCGTGCCTTCGACCAGCCGCACCGAAGCCTTGACGCAGGCATCGCGCGTGACGCGCTCGGCTCTGGCCGCCCCCATCAGCGCCATCACCAGCGGCGAACCCTTCAGCGTTTCGCCGAGCTTGACAAGCAGCATATGCCGGCAGTCGGCAGGCAGCCGCACGTCGGTAACCATTGCCTCGCGCACATGAGCGAGATGGCCGTGCCGCTCGGCCATGCGGCGAAAGCTGAGCGACGCGATATCGGCGCCGTCATTGGCGAGCAGCGCGGCGCACGCTTCCGGTTCGCCGATCTCGGCAATGGCCGCGGCAACCGCCATCGAGACAACCGGCCGGTCGGCGATCAGTTTTTGCGTCGCCTTGTGACCGGCGGCAACGCGGTCGATCAGGTCGGCATCGGTGAGCAGCGGCGAGCGCGCCAGCACCATGGCGGCCACTTCCGGCTGATCGGAGGCGAGCGCGCTGATGATCTGCAGCGGGGCGTGATGGCTCATCGACAGTGCCTCGGCCAGCGCCAGCCGCACCTTCGACGAGGCGTCGTCGAGCAGCAGCGTCAGCGCGGCCTCGGCGGCGCAGCGGTCCTCGAAAGGCAGATCGGAATTGATGTAGGCGCGGGCCAGGGCGCTCGCCGCCGCGGCACGCTCCGAAACCCTCGCCGTGTATATCCATTTGAGAAAATGCGAGACAACCATACTGCCTGCTTACGCCCCTTGCCGGAAAGCTTCCGGCCCCAGGAATGACCCTAGGCAGAAAAGGTTTACGAACGGTTCACCATGTTTATTAACTGGCTTGCGGGTGGGATAGGCAGCGCTTATCAACCGTCAATCAGATGAGGAGGAAACAATGGCCGGGCTTTATCTCGAAGAGTTCGTCGTCGGCCATGTCTTCAGGCACACGCTGCGCAAGACCGTCACCGAGAGCGACAACATGCTGTTTTCGGTGATGACGCTGAACCCGCAGCCGCTGCACATCGACTTCGACTTCGCCGCCAAGAGCGAGTGGGGCAAGCCGCTGGTCAATTCATTGTTCACGCTCGGCCTGATGATCGGCATTTCCGTCAATGACATCACCGTCGGCACTACGGTTGCCAATCTCGGCATGAAGGAGACGGTGTTTCCCCACCCGGTCTTCCACGGCGACACCATCCGTGTCGAGACGACGGTGCTCTCGGTCCGGGAATCGAAATCGAAGCCGGACCGCGGCATCGTCGAGTTCGAACATCGCGCCTACAATCAGAACGACGTGCTCGTCGCCAAATGCACGCGCCAGGCGATGATGATGAAAAAGGCGGCATGATGCGCTCGCTGCTGTTTGTGCCCGGCGATTCCGAAAAGAAGCTGGAGAAAGGCTTTGGCGCCGGAGCCGACGTGGTCATCGTCGACCTCGAGGATTCCGTGGCGCCACAAAACAAGGCGTCGGCGCGCGAGATCGCGGCACGCTTCATTGCCGGCAACAGGCGGCAGACAAGCTCCGCCATCTATATCAGAGTCAACGATCTCTCGACCGGATTGACCGACGACGATCTGGCCGCCCTGGTCTCGGCCAAACCCGACGGCATCATGCTGCCGAAGTCGAACAGCGGCCAGGACGTGCAGCAGCTCTCCGCAAAGCTGCGCGTGCACGAAGCCGAGAACGGATTGCCGGACGGCGGCATAAAAATCCTGCCGATCATCACCGAGACCGCTGCCGGCGTGCTCGCGGCCGCGACCTATGCGGGGGCAAGCGCCCGACTTGCCGGCCTAACCTGGGGTGCCGAGGATCTGTCGGCGGCGATCGGCGCGCGCGCGGCGCGCGACGAGAATGGCCGCTACACCGATGTCTTCCGCCTTGCCCGCACCATGACCATCCTCGCCGCCGGTGCAGCCGAAGTCGCGGCGATCGATACTGTTTTCCCCGGATTTCGCGACATGGCCGCCTTCGAAGCCGAATGCACGGAGGCCGAGCGTGACGGCTTTACCGGCAAGATGGCGATCCATCCGGCGCAAGTGCCGGTCATCAACGCCGCCTTCACGCCATCAGCCGAGGCGGTGCGACGCTCGCAGGCGATTGTGTCGGCCTTCGAGGCGGCGGGAAATCCCGGTGTCGTCGGCATTGACGGCAAGATGTACGACCGCCCACATTTGCGGCTGGCCGAACGGCTTCTCGCGAGGGCCCGCGCAGCCGGGGTTTCCGCCTAGGCGCGGTTTTCTTCTAGGCGGCGCCGAATTCCGTGGCCGCTGCGAACATGCGGAAGTCCTACAATAAGCGGCTGTCCTGACCGGCCGCCTCTTTAAGCCACTGGACGAAATGCTCTGTCTTCGGTCTCCCCGACCGGGGCACCTGCACTGCATAAACGTAGTTGCTATCCACTGACCCAAAGGGGGCGCGCAACCGACCGCAGGCAACGTCCTCAGCCACCAGATGCCAAGGAGCTATTGCGACGCCGAGGCTGTTGAGCACAGCCTCGATAGTCATGTGGTAATGGTCGAAAATTCGGGTCCCACCAATTTCATTGAGCCCCTCCTTACACGTCAGACGCGTCCATTCGCGCCAGGCATCAGGCCGTGTCCGGGTTTCCAAGCGAGGCAGCGAGAACACATCAGTCCGGTCATCCACTGCAAGCGATGGCGCGACGACCAGCGCCAGCTTCTCGCGGAAAAGCGTTGAACAGTTTTCCGGCAGTGCTGCGTCCGGCGGCAGAACCAGAATCTGGGCATCGATGTGGCCGCGGGGGCGCCGGTCATCGGTTGCCAGACGCACATCATAGCGGGGATACTTGGCTGTAAAGTCGTGAAGGCGTGGAATAAGCCAGCGCATGGCAAAGGTACTGAGGCAGGCCACATCCAGAATGCTGCCATCGCCCCGGCCTATGATGCGAAGTGCGTCCTCGATCTGGTCGAATGCAGCAGTGAGGGCGAAGCCGAATACCCGTCCCTCTGCGGTGAGCTTCGGACGGTTTCGCGCTCCCTCAAATAGCGGTGCTCCGACAAACGCCTCAAGATGGCTGACATGGCGGCTAACCGCCCCATGAGTCACCCCGAGTTCTTCGGCTGCTGATGACATTTGGCCGTGCCGTGCGGCGGCCTCGAAAGCTCGTAGAGCGGCAACAGGGAGATTTTTACGATGTTTCATTGTGAGCCATACTCACGCTGAAACGGCTAAACTGTCAATAAATGGAGGGCATTGGGGATGATAGATCATGCCTCATTGGAACGATGAGGTCAGCCATGCCATTTGTCAGAACAGCGATGCCCAAAGGAACGGAGCAATCACGAAAGCTCGGGATCGTGCAGGGGATACACGAAGCCTTGGTCGAGGGCATCGGAATGCCGAAGGACGAGCTATTCAACCTTGTGACCGAATATGGAGACGGCGAGTTCTTCTATGATCGAAGCTTCAACGGCATTGCCCGTTCCGAAAACCTGATTGTCGTGGAAATCACGATGCGCAGGGGCAGAAGCGATGCCATGAAACGCGATCTCTACGCGGCCATCACCCGAAACCTCGAAGTGACGGCGACTGTGTCCCCCAAGGACGTCTTCATTTTCATGCACGAGAATGATTATTCGGACTGGAGCGTCGGAAATGGTGTGTTCGCTATGGCGATAGCCCAGCAACGCGGCACTGACGGTTAGACTAATCCCGCGCCAGCACGATGACCCGGTCCTCCGGCAGGTAGGCCAGCGCTTCCGACTTCAGAGGGTTGACGGTGACGCCGCCCAGCGCCCGCTCATCGACCTGCACGGCGCGGACGCGCCGGTACCCGATGGCGATCTCGCCACGCAGCCGCGCCGATTCCGCGATCGTCCAGAACGTTACCGGCTGGTCGATGGCGACATAGTCGCCGACCGGACGCATGTAGATTTCGGAGCCCTCCTCGTCGAGCAGGTCATCGAAGATCGCGGCGAGATACTGGTTCTCCGACGCCTGCGCCAGCATCAGGCTGACCAGCCGGTTGCTGACGACGAAGTCATCGGCCTTGGTCACCGCCGCAAGCTCGCGGTTGCGCACGTCGATCATCTCGCTGACGATGCTGATATGCGTGCCGGCATCGTCCGAGATCTTGCGCAGATGCAGCAGCGTCACCAGCGTGCGCGTATCGGCGGGCTGCGCAGCCATGGTCTCGCTGTAGCCGAGGACGAGCACGTGGTCGTAGGACGGCACGTCCAGGTTTGCCAGCGCTGCGCTGCTCGACGTGTCGGTGATGCGGCAGGACACCGACAGATTGTCGCCGACGACCGGCAGCCCGGCAACTTCCTGCTCGAGGCCGGGCGTATCGGCGGCGACAGTCAGGATCGAACCCGGCGCAACGTAGCGCGACAGTTCATAGGTGATGATCGGGCCGCGCCGGTTCCAGCCGAGGATCAAGGTGCGCTCCGGCTTCGCCTCGATGGGCTGATGGCGAAGGATCGCCGCGGCATCGATCTTGGCCGCCGCGCTACCCAGCTTGATGGCGGCATCGTCCTCGGCAATGATGATGGCGCGCATGTCCTTGCCGATCACCAGCTCCGAGGGCGGGTTGAGATTGACGCACCCCTTTTGGTCGCAAAGCCCGATCAGTACGCAATGCTCATACGCCATCACCGCCTCGCCGAAGGTCTTGCCTGTGAGATCAGGCTGTTCGGTCGTGTAGATCTCGCAGCCGTCGAAATCGAGCAGCTCCGAATAGACGCCGCTGAGACCCGACTGCCGGCTCGAATGCACGACGATGCGCGAGATCAGCTGGTCGGCCAGCACGAGTTGCACCTCGGCGCCGCCGACGACGCGGGCGACCTCGGCGTTCTTGCCGTCGCGGATCTCGGCGGCGACGTTATAGGGCGCCGTGCGCCGGTTCGGGTCGTTGGCCAGCGCCAGCACCGTCTTGATCACTTGCGAATCCGGATCGTCGCCGTCCGGCGACAGCACGATGACCGACCGCGAAGTCTGCGGGTTGACGATAGCGAGATCGTAGAGGTCAGTCGGGTCGCCGCTGCGGCAGATGATGCGTGTGTTGCCCAGTTTGTCGACCTTGGCCGCGATCTCGTCCTCCATCGCGACCTTGTCCATATTGGCCATGACGACAATGCGCGGATGGCGGCGGCTGGCATTGGCAATGACGAGCTCGGAGATGACGTCGAAGATCGACGGCGACCAGTTGAGGATGACGGTGTGGTCGCTCTCAAGCACCCGCGAACGGCCCTTGCGCAATTCATCGAGCTTGCTGTCGACGCCTGCGCTGAGCACGCCGATGAGAGCCGACACGACGAAGATGCCGGCAAGCGTGACAAACAGCATGACGAGGCGGAAGGCCCAGCCGGTGTCGCCGCCCATCGTGCCGGAATCGAGCGTACGCATCAGCGATTCCCAGAACGCTTCGAAGAAGTTCAGCGGTTCGCCACCCTCGGGCGCGATGCGCGTCACCGCAAGGAAAGCCGCGGCGGCGATGATGATCAGCAGGGAAGCGACGGCAAGCCAGCCGATCAGTGCGATCGGGCCGGCGGCCATGCTCTTGTCGAACCCGTAGCGCAGCCGGGTTGCCAACGAGTCTCGTTTCTTCATGCCGCAGACGCCCCCGCAATCCCAAGGTCGATGCGCCAGCGCATCGCCCAAGCCGCCCTCTTAGCGTGTGTCTGGATGAAGGGCATCGCTTTTCGCGTGTGCACGGCTACGGAATCCACAGGAATGTCGAACCCGCCACACGCGTCCGGCAAGCCGCCCTGAACCGGCTCACCGTGGCTGACCATTCAGCCGTTCCAAGGTCCCGCATAATCGGCATAGAGCTTTGCCGGATTGGGCCGCGGCCGTTCCGGCGCCGGCCCCTGGTAGGAGCCGATATGGATGAAGCCGACGACGCGTTCCTGCGGCGCCAACCCCAGCAGCGCCCTGCCCTCGGCCACGTCGGAATACCAGTTGCTGATCATGTTGGTGCCATAACCCAACGCATTGGCTGCGATCATCAGGTTCATCGCCGCCATGCCGCCGGACAGGAACATTTCCCATTGCGGGATTTTAGGATTTTCCTTCGGGCTGGAGACCACGCCGATCACCAGCGGCGCACGCGAAAACCGCGCCAGCTCCTGGTTGCGACGGTTTTCCGGCAGCGGCCCTTCGCGCTGTTCGGCAAGGGCGGCCAGCTTCCTGCCGATCTCGACGCGCGCCTCGCCGCGATAGAGGATGAAGCGCCACGGTTCCAGCCGGCCGTGATCGGGCACCCGGCTTGCAGCCGCGATCATGGTCGCAATATCGGCATCGCTGGGCGCCGGCTCCTTCAATTCAGGAATCGGTGCGGAGTTTCGGGTCAGCAGGAAGTCAATGATCGGCGACGCCATGGGGGCCTGGTCTCCTAAAGCACTCGATTTTGAGCTGAAGCGCGCCGTTGCGGATCGGGGCGGCTCGGGCATTGGCGCGAAAGCGCCGGACGAAAGAGCCTGTTGCCAAGGCGGATCGGACTCTTAAGCCTTGAAATTGCCACCGCCTTGGGCTTCAACGCAAGGTATGTTTGAGGGGACATTGCGCCTTTTCCTGATTTGGCTCGCCGCCGCGCTGTTGATGGTGCCGGCCTCGATGGCCATGGCGCAGAATGCCGACGGCATCTCCAATCTGAAACTCCCCGACATTTCGAGCTACGCATCGCCCAAGAGCGGGACGTCGCTGGCGCTCAGTGGCGGTGGCGCCATCACGCTGTCGGCCCAGCTTACCGACAAGGGCGCCGACATCACGCGCGGCATCGTCTGGCGCGTCTTCAAGCCCGAGGCCACCAGCGACGGCAAGCTGCCGATGGTGGCGTCCGCGCACGGCGGCACCGCGGTGTTCCAGCTCGAACCCGGCAGCTATCTGGTCCACGCCTCCTACGGACGCGCCGGCGCCACCAAACGCATCACCGTCGGCAAGGACGCCAGGCGCGAAAGCCTGGTGCTCGATGCCGGCGGCCTCAAGCTCGACGCGGTGCTGTCGGGCGGCGTGCGCATTCCGCCGAAAAAGCTGCGCTTTTCGATCTATGAGGGCACCGCCGAGGCCAATGGCGACCGCGCTTTGATCATCCCCGATGTCGAGCCGAACAGCGTCGTACGGCTCAACGCCGGCGTCTACCATGTCGTCTCCACCTATGGCGCGGTGAATGCCGTTATTCGCTCCGACATCCGCGTCGAAGCCGGCAAGCTGACCGAAGCCACGGTCGAGCATCGTGCGGCCGAGATGACCATGAAGCTGGTGCGCGAGACCGGCGGCGAAGCGATCGCCGATACATCCTGGTCGCTGCTCAACGAATCCGGCGACCCGATCAAGGAAGCCGTCGGCGCCTTCGCCTCGATGGTGCTGGCCGAAGGCCAGTACACCATCATCGCCAAGAACCGCGACCGCATCTACCAGAAGGATTTCACCGTCGTTGCCGGTCAGAACCAGGAAATCGAGGTCCTGGCCACAGAGGCGTCGGCAATCGATCCCGAGGAAGGCGCCGACTGACGGGCGCGCCAGCTTGACCTCAGTTTTGGCCGTTCAGTTGAAGTGGTAGTTCGGGCCTTCGTCAGGCTGCCTTGCGCATACGGCGCGGCAGGAAGTGGATGCGGCCACGCGGTGCGTCGGGGGCCGCCAGGTCAAAGACGCCGCGATGAAGACGGTCGAGCAAGGCCTTGCGGTCGCGCAGCGGCTCCAGTTCGTCCCACCGCAGCACATTGCCGACGCGCACGTCGATCGCCTTGCCGGACAGTCGCGCGAATTCGCGGATGAGCATCGAAAGGCGCAGCGTCAGCGACGCCTTGCCGACGAATTTCGCCACCCGCCCCTCACGCTCGGCCATGTTCATGGGACCGCTGACGAGATGGAACAGCCGGCCGTTCTGTCCGGAAAAATGCATCGGCACCACCGACGCCTTGGCATCCTGCACGAGGCGCGCCGGAAACATCTTCCACGGCAGGTCGCGCGCCCGGCCAAAGCCCTTCGGCGCGGTGGCGACGCCGCCGGCCGGAAATACGACGATGGTGACGCCCTCTTTCAACAGCCGCACCGCCTCGTGCCGCACCGCCATGTTGTTCTTCACCGCGTCCTTGGTCTCGGAAAAGTCGATCGGCAGTGAGTACGGTTCCATCTCGCGGATCTTGAGCAGATCCTTGTGGATCATGACGCGGAACGGACGCCCGAGCTGCTCGGCCAGCGACAGCACGGCAATGCCGTCGCCGATGCCGAACGGATGGTTGGCGACGATCACCAGCGGTGTGTCGGGCAGCCTGGCCGGCGGCCATTGATCGGCGCCGCGCACCTTGACGTCGATCAGCTCCAGCATGCGGCTGAACACCCGCTCGCCGGTCGGCACCACCTGGCGGCGCCAGAAATCGTAGAGCGCAGCATACCGGTCGCGCCCCGACAAGCCTTCAATGGAATGAATGAACCAGCGCGTCAGCGCCGGCTGGCTCGCATTGGCGTAGGAGAGCTCGGGAAACGGTCTTTCCCGCATTTTCAGCTTGAGCATGGGGGCTCGTTACAGGGTTGGCGTGACAGGCATGTGAAAATGGCGGTGGATCACTCCACCGCCTTTCCTGGAGATATCGACGGTTCAGGCCGCGCGCCGTCTCCGGTCAGGCGAAGTGGCCTCGTCGGACAGCGACTTGAGCGCATCGGCCAGCTTGAGCGATTCCTGGTCGCGCGAGCCGAGCCGGCGGATGTTGACTGTCTCCTCCTCCGCCTCGCGCTTGCCGCAGACGAGGATCACGGGAACCTTGGCCAGCGAATGCTCGCGGACCTTGTAGTTGATCTTCTCGTTGCGCAGATCGGCTTCGGCGATAAGCCCCGCCGCCTTCAGCTGCGCCACGACCTTCTTGGCGTAGTCGTCGGCATCCGAAGTGATCGTCGCCACCACCACCTGCAGCGGCGCAAACCACAGCGGGAAATGGCCGGAATAATGCTCGGTCAGGATGCCGAGGAAGCGCTCCATCGAGCCGCAAATGGCGCGATGCACCATCACCGGCTGCTTCTTTTCCGAATCCGAACCGATGTAGAAGGCGCCAAAACGTTCCGGCAGGTTGAAGTCGACCTGGGTGGTGCCGCATTGCCATTCGCGGCCGATGGCGTCCTTCAGCACATATTCGAACTTCGGCCCATAGAAGGCGCCCTCGCCGGGATTGATCGAGGTTTTGATACGGTTGCCCGAGCGCGTGCGGATCGTGTCCAGCACGCTGTTCATGATCGCTTCGGCATGGTCCCAGGCCTCGTCGGTGCCGACGCGCTTGTCCGGCCGCGTCGACAGCTTCACGCTGACCTCGTCGAAGCCGAAATCGGCATAGGTCGACAGGATCAGGTCATTGATGCGCAGGCACTCGGCGGCGAGCTGATCCTCGGTGCAGAAGATATGCGCATCGTCCTGCGTGAAGCCGCGCACGCGCATCAGCCCGTGCAGCGCGCCGGACGGTTCGTAGCGATGCACATTGCCGAATTCTGCAAGCTTTACGGGTAGATCGCGATAGGATTTCAACCCATGCTTGAAGATCTGCACATGGCCCGGACAATTCATCGGCTTCAGCGCGAACACGCGGTCGTCGTCGGTGTCGTCGCCGGCCACCGTCACCTTGAACATGGCGTCGCGATACCAGCCCCAGTGGCCCGACGTCTCCCACAGGCTCTTGTCCAGAACCTGCGGTGCGTTGACCTCCTGGTAGCCTTGCTCGTCGAGGCGGCGGCGCATGTAGTTGACCAGGTTCTGGAACATCTTCCAGCCCTTGGCGTGCCAGAAGACGACGCCCGGCCCCTCTTCCTGGAAATGGAACAGGTCCATCTCGCGGCCGAGTTTGCGGTGGTCCCGCTTTTCGGCCTCTTCCAGCATCGTCTGGTAGGCATCGAGTTCAGCCTGCTCGGCCCACGCCGTGCCGTAGATGCGGGTCAGCATCGGGTTGTTCGAATCGCCGCGCCAATAGGCGCCGGCCACCTTCATCAGCTTGAAGGCGTTGCCGATCTGGCCGGTCGAAGCCATGTGCGGGCCGCGGCAGAGATCGAACCAGTCGCCTTGGGCATAGATCTTGAGATCCTGGTCCTCGGGAATGGCGTCGATGAGTTCGAGCTTGTAGCGCTCGCCCTTCTCGGCAAAGACATTCTTGGCCTTGTCGCGCGACCAGACTTCCTTGGTGAACGGCTTGTTGCGCGCGATGATCTCGCGCATCTTCTTTTCGATCACCGGGAAATCGTCCGGCGTGAACGGCTCGTTGCGGGCGAAGTCGTAGTAGAATCCGTTCTCGATCACCGGCCCGATGGTCACCTGCGTTCCCGGCCACAGTTCCTGCACGGCTTCCGCCAGCACATGCGCCGCATCATGGCGGATGAGCTCCAGCGCGCGCGGATCGGTGCGGGTGATGATCTCGACCTTGCCGGACTTGCCGAGCGGGTCGGAAAGGTCGCGCACGGTACCGTCGATAGCGTAGGCCACCGCCTTCTTTGCCAGCGACTTCGAGATCGATTCGGCCAGGCCCGCACCGGTCATCGCCGCGTCGTAGTCGCGGACGGAGCCATCGGGAAATGTCAGGGAAACGGAATTCAGCATCAGGGTTCTCCTATCCAGTCCCGCAAACGAGCGCGGGTGGTAAAATGAGCCGGAGGCGCCAATTGGGCTGACGACAACAGCGCGCGGGTTTTAGAGGCAGCACGGCGTGAGGTAAAGGGCGCTGGTAGTCCGTCAGTTTGAATTCCAGCTGGACCTTTGCTATTGGTCTCGCTGATCGGGACGAGCAAGGTGCCATTTTGCAGCCGAAGGCCAGCCTGCACTTTCACTCATTCCCGCAGGCCCGCCTTGCGCAAGTTCTCGCGAAAATGTTCCAAGTCACTTGAATTCTTGTATGGCGCCATGTCCGAGGTCGTTCTCATCGTGATTGTGGCCCGTGGCTCCAGCTGCAAAACGTGCTCAATGGCCTGGTGCGCTTCGTCTTCGCTCCCTAACGCCGCATAACTCGCTGCCAGGTATAAGTATTGGTATACGGTGTCGAGGGTTCGTAGACCTTCCAACGCCGCGATCGCTTCATGATATCTGCGAACGTCGTAGTAAATCTGGCCAATCTGTAGAATGTACCACTCGGGGTAGTGAGGGTTGAGACGCATGGCCTTTTGCGCCGTCTCAAGGCCTTCCTGTGCCCTCCCGCAATAGCTTAGGCAGGAACCAAAATCCAACAGCACGTCGGCATCATTTGGATTGAGCTCAAGGGCGCGTTGATACTCAATGATAGCGCGTTCGTATTGTCCGCAAAATAGGCAATGCCCTGCGAGCGCATAGTGCCCCCATGCCTCGGCGTCGTCGCGTTCGATCGCCAAATTGGCGTATTTCAGGCCATTTGCCAGTGAGGCCTCGGGATTCTCGCTCCAACCGTCGTTTGCGTCGATCAAGTGCGTCCAAGCGAGCTTCGCAAACGCTTTTCCGAACTTCGGATCGAGTTCACCCGCCTTCTCAAAGAGTTCGCGAGCACGCAAGTTGTCCTCTTTTGTGTAACGGTTGAGAGACTCCATGCCGCGCACGAAATAGTCTAGGGCTTCAAAGTTCCGTGTGCCCGCTGCCTCTGGCCGCTCGCGCCAGACCTTTAACAGTCGCCCGCCATAGGCGGTGGCGAGACTGCCAATAATCCTTTCGGTCACATCGTCTTGTACGGCAAAGATGTCATCAATGCCCCGGTCATAGCGCTCTACCCAGAGATGCCGGCCAGTCTTACCGTCAATGAGCTGAGCCGTTATTCGGACGCGCTCGTTCGACCTCTGTACGCTGCCCTCCAGGATATAGCGGGCACCCAGCTCCCGGCTGGCATCCTGGATCTTTGTAGCTTTGCCCTTGTAGGCAAACGTCGAATTGCTCGCGATGACGAAAAGATCACGGAACCGCGACAGGCCGGTGATGACGTTTTCTGTAATACCATCCGCGAGATAATCCTGCTGGCGGTCGTCGCTCATATTGACGAACGGCAGCAAAGCGATGGAGGGCTTGTCAGAAAGCGAGGTCGGCGAAAAGGGGGTCGCGCCGAGCCCGTCGAGATGCACCGCATAAGCTCGCACGGGGCACTCAATATTTTTAAGTATCTGCTCACCAGTGTCGTCGAATTGCAGGTCAAGCCGGTTTCCGAGGTGATCTCGCACCGTGCCCGAAACTATGACACCTCCAACGGGAGCGATACCTTCGAGCCTTGCCGCCACGTTCACGCCGTCACCGAACAGATCCTCATCCTCGACGATTACGTCGCCGAGGTTGATCCCAATGCGGAATTGTATCTTTCGGGCCTCGGACAAGTCTGCGTTGCGACCCGACATGGCCCGCTGGATGTCGACCGCACAGGCCACGGCGTTCACTACACTTGGAAACTCGGCGAGCACACCATCGCCCGTCGTTTTGAAAATACGGCCTTTGTGCTCGGCGATCTTTGGGTCGACCAACCCGGCTCGGATTTCCTTCAGTGCGTCAAGCGTGCCGACCTCATCCCTGCCAATGAGCCGAGTGTAACCCGCCACGTCAGCGGCAAAGATCGCCGCGAGGCGGCGTTGGACGCGTCCTTCGGGCATGTAGTGCATCGCCTTCAAGAACAACAGGACAAGGATTGTACGGGCGACCGCCGGCCGAGTCCACGAGCCGAGCCGCCGTCGACTATCGTTTGTCACGAGCCAGGAATTCAAACTGAGACACTTCCGGAGCGCTCATTGGCGCAGCCGTCGGGAAATGTCGCGACAGCTCACCTCACCAGCTGCGGCAAATCATTCAGGAACGCCGCGCGTGTTGTAGGGCCCCTTGGCGTGTCGATCGGCTTGGTATCGACGACCAGCCGGGCAAAGACGATCCGGCGTCCACCCTTTTCGGCCCAGCCGACGAACCAGCCCAGCGAGCGCTTGTCCTTGCTGTTGCCGAGCCGGGTGCTGCCGGTCTTGCCCTGCACCGTCCAGCCGCCGGCCTGAAAACTCGGCAGGATGGCTTGGGTCATTTCATGCGCCTTGGCCGTAACAGGCATTTTGCCGGCAAGCAGCTGGCGCAGGAATTCTGTCTGTTCGACCGGCGATATCTCAAGCGACGAATTTATCCAGGATTGCGTGAGCCCGTTGTCCTTGCCGGCGTCGCCCGATACATCCATGTTGCCGTAGCCGAATTTCGAGACGTAGCCGGCAAAGCTTTCCGCACCGAGCCGGCGCACGATCTCGCGCGAATACCACACGATCGAGTCGCGCTCCCAGATCGTCGGGTCCACGGTTTTGCGGTCACGCTTCACGGCCTTGAACTCGGGCTTGTAGTCCCAGCTCGGCGTATGCGCGTCGGTCAGGATGCCGCTGTCATAGCCGATCAGCGCCAGCGGCACCTTGAAGGTCGACGCCGGGCTGACGCGCTGGTCGCAGACGCCGTTCTGATAGAGCGTCTCGCCGCTCGCCGCGTCCTGGATCACCGTGCACGCGACATCGCCGAGCGGCGCCGATTGTGCGCGCATCGGAAAACCCAGGAACCAGGCCAGCAGGAAGAGGACCGCAGCAATAATGAAGGGATGGGTTTCGATCCGACGCATGTGAGCTCTCCTGGGAATGACAGGAGGCGCTTAGCGAGTTGTCTTGGCTCGATTTTGACTCAAATGCGCAGTCTTTGTGCAGGCCGTTGTTAACCCTACCGGATCGTAAAGAAATGCGACCTTGACGATCTGAATCAGGGACCCGGAGAGTCGCCGTCAGGCCTCGCCGCGCTTCCTGCCGATCCGCCAATACCGCCATGGTGTGAACCAGACATAGCGCGGGGCAAGCACCTCGGGCACACGGTCGATGCCATGCGTGCCGAACGGGCCGCAGCGCAGCACGCGGAAAAGGCCCATCCAGCCGCCGGCCCACAGCCCATGCCGGGCAATCGCCTCATGCGCATATTCGGAACAGGTCGGTAGATGCCGGCAGGAATTGCCGACAAAGCCGGACAGCGTCAGTTGGTACAGGCGCACCAGCGACGTGCCGAAAAGGCGGCCAGGCGTCCTGCGCCAAGGACCGGGCCAGTTGCGCCCGCGCCGGGTCTGTCCGGCGGCATGCACATGCCGATGTTGGTCGCCCACCACGGTCTCTTTCTGAACGTGACCCCGAAACCGATTTCGGGATCAGCTTGCGTTTCCAAGCCGATAGATGTGAGCTTCGGCAGGCGAACGCAATCCCTCTCATTCGCGCGTCCCATTGTCGGCCTCATGGTCGAGAGCGGCGAAACGGGTGCCGCTCAGCCGGCGTCGCCCAGCGACTGACGCTCGCCGGCCGCTCCTCGCGGCACGGGTCATGCCGCCTGTCGCCACGCCATTGAAACGTCGCGATCCGCATCACATCGCCAAAGATTTCCAGAAACTGGATCATGTCCGTGTCTCCTCTGAGAGCGGATTAGACGCCCACTGGCCTTCGCCTTCAAACGAGTATAATTTCCGTTTCGGATAACTTTGGGTTATGCGAATGAAGCGCGGGCGGCTGCCTCTGACAGCGTTGCGAAGTTTCGAGGCAGCCGGACGGCAATTGAGTTTCAGCCGGGCCGCCGAGGAGCTGTTCGTCTCGCAGGCCGCCATCAGCCGGCAGATCCGCGAGCTCGAGCAGTTCCTGCGCCGGCCTTTGTTCCACCGCCATCATCGCCGCGTCGAACTGACCGAGGCCGGCCAGCGCCTGCTCGATCAACTGGTCAGGAGCTTCGACGACATTGACAGGCTGCTCTCGGACTTGGTGGCGGCCCCGGCGCAGTCCGTGGTTCGCGTCAGCGTCGAGCCATCGCTGGCTTCGGTATGGCTGTTGCCGCGGCTCAACCGCTTCAGCCAGTTGCGGCCCGATATCGACGTTTCCCTCGAGGTTGACCCAAGGCCGATCGAGTTCCGCAGCGATCAGCCCGAACTCGCCTTGCGCTTCAGCGCGCGCGCCACCTCATGGCCGCGCAGCGAGGCCGAATGGCTCGCCTCGACCGTCGATTCACCGGTCCTGTCTCCGGCCTTGCTGGCGTCAGGCCCTGCCCTCGACAAGCCGCTCGACCTTGCCCGCTACACGCTGCTGCACGAGGAAAACCGTCAGGGCTGGGCGCGCTGGTTCGAGGCGGCCGGCGTGGTCGCCGACGCCATTCCGGCGCGCGGCCCGATGCTGGCGGATGTGTCGCTGTCGAAGCAGGCGGCCCTGCTCGGCCACGGCGTGGCGCTGGGCGACCTCTTGCAGATCGGCGAGGAGATTGCGTCCGGCGCGCTGATCAAGCCGTTCGACATCGACGTCGCATCTGGCGCCTACTGGCTGGTCGCCAGGAGTTTGAAGGATCTGCCGGAACCGGCCAAGGCTTTTGCCGACTGGATCCGCAACGAATTTGCAGAAAGCCGCCGCGCTCTGGACGGATAGGGTCAAGCCGCCTGTTCGGCGCGTTTCTTCTCGATCTGGCCGATGGCATCGACCACGGCATCGAAGGTCAGCATGGTCGAGGCATGGCGCGCCTTGTAGTCGCGCACCGGCTCCAGATACCGGAGGTCGGCGAAACGACCTTCTGGCGGCGCGCCGTTTTCCTTGAGCATCTTCAGCATGGTGTCGCGCACCGCCCGCAACTCATCGGCACTGGCGCCGATAACATGTTGGGCCATGATCGAGGACGAGGCCTGGCCGAGCGCGCAGGCTTTCACATCATGGGCGAAATCGGTGACGACGCCATCGTCCATCTTGAGATCGACGGTCACCGTCGAGCCGCACAATTTGGAATGGGCCTTGGCGCTCGCATCTGGATGATCGAGCCGGCCGATGCGTGCGATGTTTCCGGCAAAACCCAGAATTTTCGCATTGTAGACATCGTCAATCATATTTTTCCAATCCGTCGCCGCCAAGCGAACAGCGATTGCCGCTGTAGCGTCTTTCATTCGCCGGGCACGACCATATATAATGCTGGCAGTCGGGTATCGACAAGGCAACGCAAAGCCACCGTCCTTGCCCATTTCGTTCACGCCGCTTGCGGGCTGGAAACAGGGCGAGTTTTCAGCACCCGAAAGGTCGTGGTCCGTTCAACTCGTTCCTCCTGAGAGAGGAACTACGGGAGACGCCTTTATGGATGCCGTCATCAAGAAAATCATGCCCCCTTCCGACTATCTGGACAAGCCGGTCACCGACAGGCCGAGCGAAGCCGAGGTCGAGGCCGCCGTGCGCACGCTGTTGCGCTGGACCGGCGACAATCCGGACCGCGAGGGTCTGATCGACACGCCGAAGCGCGTCACCAAGTCCTTCCTCGAAATGTTCAACGGCTATGACATGTGCCCGGCCGAAGAACTTGGCCGTACCTTCGAGGAAGTTGCCGGCTATGACGATCTCGTTATCGTCAGGGACATCCAGTTCCACTCGCATTGCGAGCACCACATGGTACCGATCATCGGCAAGGCGCATGTCGGCTATCTGCCGGACGGCAAGGTCGTCGGCCTGTCCAAGATCGCCCGCGTCGTCGATATCTTCGCCCATCGCCTGCAGACCCAGGAGGCCATGACCGCGCAGATCGCCGGCGTCATCCAGGATGTGCTCAACCCGCGCGGCGTCGCCGTCATGATCGAGGCCGAGCATATGTGCATGGCCATGCGCGGCATCCGCAAGCAGGGCTCAACCACGCTGACCTCGACCTTCACCGGCGTGTTCAAGGACACGCCCGAGGAACAGGTCCGTTTCGTCACCATGGTGCGCGGCCTCGGGGTGTAAGCCCCTCGCCGGCATCGTTAGATCAAGGACCGGCGATGTCGGCACTGGAATTCCCGAAAGCTCCATCGGACAAGAAGGCGCTTGAAGAAGGCGCGGTGTTTTCACCGCGCTTCGATGCTAGCGGCCTCGTCACCGTCGTGGTCACCGACGCCGCTGACGGCATGCTGCTGATGGTCGCGCATATGAATGCGGAAGCGCTGGCGCTGACGTTGGAAACCGGCATTGCCCACTACTGGTCGCGCTCGCGCAACGCGCTGTGGAAGAAGGGCGAAACTTCGGGCAACCTCCAGACCGTCGTCGAGATCCGCACCGACTGCGACCAGGACGCCTTGTGGCTTCGCGTCAAAGTGTTGGGCCACGACGCAACCTGTCACACCGGCCGGCGTTCATGCTTTTATCGGACGGTGGGGCTCAACGACGGCAAGGCAACGCTTGCCGACGATGGTAGCACGCCGCTGTTCGATGCGGACCAGACGTATCGGAAGTGAACCATTCAACAGTCGCAAGCCACTCATATTCACTATTTTCAAACGTCCTTCCTGTAGAACGGACGTGGGACAAGGGAGATCGTGATGCTCGAATGGGCGTCATTGCGTAGCAGACCAGACGTGGGGGAGGCCAATGGCCCCTCATCGTCCGGCGGCGTGCCTGACCCGCAACCTGCGGGCAAGACAGGCATTTCGCTCGCGCTGGGCGGCGGCTGCGCACGCGGCTGGGCACATATCGGCGTGCTGCGCGCGCTCGACGAAGCCGGCATCGAAGTCTCGATGATCGCCGGCACCTCGATCGGCGCGCTGGTCGGCGGCTGCTATATCGCCGGAAAGCTGGACGAGCTCGAGGAGTTCGCCCGCAGCCTGACCAAACGCCGCATCTTCGGGCTGCTCGATCTCAATCTGCGCGGCAGCGGCCTGTTCGGCGGTATGAAACTGGACGCACGTTTGCGCGAGCACATGGCCGGCATCCGCTTCGAGGACCTGACGAAACCCTTCGTTGCCGTTGGCGCGGAAATCCGCACCGGCCATGAAATCTGGCTGTCGAGCGGCTCGCTCATCACCGCCATGCGCGCTTCTTATGCGCTGCCCGGTGTGTTCGAGCCGGTTAATTGCAATGGCCGCGTGCTGGTCGACGGCGCGCTGGTCAACCCGGTGCCGGTTTCGGTCTGCCGCGCCTACGAGCAGCCGCTGGTTGTCGCGGTCAACCTTCACTACGATCTGTTCGGCCGCGCCGCCGTCATCAAGCACAGCGCCGGCGAACTGCTCATCGAGAAGGATGCGCCTCGGCCAGGCCAGGCCGCCCCTGACCACCAGGCGCACCAGAGCCGTCTCGGCGTCACCGGCGTCATGGTCGAGGCCTTCAACATCATACAGGACCGCATTTCGCGCGCCAGGCTCGCCGGCGATCCGCCCGACATGTCGCTGCAGCCGAAGCTCAGCCATATCGGCCTGACCGAGTTCCACCGCGCCGACGAGGCCATCAGCCTCGGCTACCAGGCGACGATGGCGCAGATCAGCGAGTTGAGGCGGCTGCAGACGGTTCTGGCTTAATTCGGCGATCTCAGGCCTTTGCCGCATCGGAGATGCGAAACTGCACCGTGCGATTGCCGTTCCAGTAATTACCCGACAGCGAACCGGCGACATGGATCGTCTTGCCGCGGTTCTTGAACAGGAATTCGCCGAGCGCGGTATCAACGGCGCGAAAGGCGATGGCCTGGATGCGGCCACCGCTTTCCGACTGCAGATCGGCGCGGATGTGGTTGGTGCCGACCGCACGCGCGTCGGCCAGCCGGTGGCGCGGCAGCGCGAACACCGGTGCGACATGGCCGGCGCCGAACGGACCGGCCTTTTCCAGCGCATCGAGCAGGCTCAATGTCGCCCCTTCGGCGGCAAGCGCGCCATCAATGGCCAGGCTTTCCTCGTCCTGCAGCCGGAACACTTCGGCCGCCGCGCGCTCCTCGAAGAAAGCCCTCAGTTCTCCGAGCTTGGCGCGCTCCACCGTGATGCCGGCCGCCATGCCATGGCCGCCGCCCTTGACGATCAGCCCGGCATCGGCGGCTTCGCGCACCAGCCGTCCGAGGTCGAAGCCCGACACCGAACGGCCCGATCCGGTGCCGATGCCATTGGCGTTGAAGGCGATGGCAAAGGCCGGCCGCCGCGCATGGTCCTTCAACCGCGAGGCAATCAAGCCGACAATACCGGGATGCCAGCTGGTGCTGGCGGTGACGATGATGGCCGGGCCATTGCCGCCGGCAAGCTCGGCATCGGCCTCGGCGCGCGCCGCGGCCAGCATCTCCAGCTCCATCTGCTGGCGTTCCTGGTTCAGCCGGTCGAGCGTCTCGGCAATCGTGCCCGCCTCGACAGGATCGTCGGTGGCAAGCAGCCGGCTGCCGAGCGCGGCATCGCCGATGCGGCCGCCGGCATTGATGCGCGGACCGATCAGATAGGCGAGATGAAAGGTGCTGATCGGCTCGCCGATGCGCGACACCCGCGCCAGCGCGGCAAGCCCCTCATTCTTCTGCTGGCGCGCCATCTGCAGGCCCTTGACGACGAAGGCACGGTTGACGCCGATAAGCGGTACCACGTCGCAGACGGTGGCCAGTGCCGCCAGATCAAGCAGCGACAGCAGGTCCGGCGGTGCGCCGTCGGGCATACGGCCGCGCAGGATCCTGGCGGTCTGCACCAGAGCGAGGAAGACGACGCCGGCAGCGCACAGATGGCCTTGCCCTGACAGGTCATCCTCGCGGTTGGGATTGACGACCGCGGTCGCCTCCGGCAGGGCGCCGCCGACCTGATGGTGGTCGAGCACCACCACATCGGCGCCTGCGGCTTTGGCCGCATCGATGGAGACGGCGCTGTTGGTGCCGCAATCGACGGTGACAATCAGGGTTGCACCGCGCGAGACCAAATCGCGCATGGCCTCCGGATTGGGGCCATAGCCCTCGAAAATGCGGTCCGGAATGTAAATTTCAGACGGCACGGAGAAATGCGTCAGGAAGCGTTTGAGCAGCGCTGACGAGGCGGCGCCATCGACATCGTAGTCGCCGAAGATCGCCACCTTCTCCTTGTGCATGACAGCGTCGGCAATACGGGTCGCTGCCTTGTCCATGTCGGTCAGCGAGGCCGGATCCGGCAACAGGTTGCGGATCGTTGGATCGAGGAAGAGCTCGGCCTGGTCGGCGGTGACGCCGCGCCCGGCGAGCACGCGCGCGACAATGTCGGGCACGCCATGGCCTTGCGCGATGGCAAGCGCCGTCATGTCCTGCCGTTCGCTCAACCGGTGTTCCCAGGAAACACCGGTCGCCGACTGCCTGACATCGAGGAAGAGGCGTTTGTCGCCCGTCATAGGACGCGTCGTCTGCAGATTGTCATTTCCGGCAATATGCGACGGCTAAAGAGGAAAGTCTCAAAACTTTTCCAGATCCTGGTGGCGTGCCTTGATCTCGCGCACGGTGCGCGACGACGAGCGCAGCACGATGGTGTGCGTGGTGATGTAATTGCCGCCGAACTTGACGCCGGCCAGCATGTTGCCGTCGGTGACGCCGGTCGCTGCAAACAGCACATCGCCGCGCGCCATGTCCTCGGCGCGATAGATCCGTTTCGGATCGGCAATTCCCATTTTGGCCGCGCGCGCCACCTTTTCCTGTGTGTCGAGGATCAGCCGGCCCTGCATCCGGCCACCGGTGCAGCGCAGTGCCGCCGCCGCCAGCACGCCTTCCGGCGCGCCGCCGGTGCCGAGATAGATGTCGATGCCGGTCTCTTCCGGATCGGTGGTGTGGATGACGCCGGCGACATCGCCGTCGCCGATCAGCCGGATTGCAGCTCCGGTGGCGCGCACCGCCTCGATCAGCCTTTCGTGGCGCGGCCGGTCGAGGATGCAGGCGGTAATTTCGGATACCGCGACGCCCTTGGCCCTGGCAAGGCTGGCGATGTTTTCAGCCGGCGAGGCATCGATGTCGATGACGCCGTCGGCGTAGCCGGGGCCGATGGCGATCTTGTCCATATAGACGTCGGGCGCAAACAACAGGCTGCCCTTTTCGGCAATGGCGATGACGGCCAGCGCATTGGGCAGGTTCTTGGCGCAGATCGTCGTGCCTTCGAGCGGGTCCAGCGCGATGTCGACCGCCGGGCCTTTACCGCTGCCGACCTCTTCGCCGATATAGAGCATCGGCGCCTCGTCGCGTTCGCCCTCGCCGATCACCACCGTGCCCTTGATGGCGAGACGGTTGAGTTCCTGCCGCATGGCGTCGACGGCGGCCTGGTCGGCGGCTTTTTCATCGCCGCGTCCGCGCAATCTGGCGGCCGCGACAGCGGCGCGCTCGGTGACGCGCACAACTTCCATGGTGAGTATCCGGTCGAGACCGGCGACAATGTTCTGGGCCACATTCATCGGGAGAAATCCTCGTTCGCACACGCCTCCGCTAGAGCCGGATGATTTCAGGTCTGTTCGACCTGAAATCATCCGGCTCCAAATCAAAGAGATAGAGCATGATGTCGTCCGAAAACCGCTTCACACTTTTCGGCATCATGCTCTAGGGGCGCGCTTCTTGTGTCAAAGCTCCATGACAAGGGCAAGACTTGCCGCGTCAATTTTTTGAAATCGCAGCAATATCAATCGATTAAAGAAGAAAGATGAATTCTTCTAGCCGGCACGCTCGATGCGGATAACCTGAGGCTTGTCGGTCAGATGGCCGTCCTTGGTGATGCCGTCGACGGCCTTGCGCACTGCGGCTTCCGTCGTCTCGTGGGTGACCAGGATCACGGTCTTTTGCGCATCGGTTTCCGGTCCGGCCGCGTGCTGGACGATCGATTCTAGCGAAATGTCATTGTCGGCCATGCGCTTGGCGATCGCAGCAAACACACCGATGCGGTCGTGCACGGTCAGCCGAATAAAGTAGCCGCCGGCATGGCTGCGCATCTGCGCCTTCTTGTAGGGGCGCAACTCCTTGGCCGGCAGGCCGAACACCGGACCGTGCTGGAAGCCCGGCCGGCTCTTGGCGATGTCGGCGATATCGCCGACCACCGCCGATGCGGTGGCGTTGCCGCCAGCGCCTGGGCCGGACAGCAGCAGCTCGCCCAGAATGTCGGTTTCGATCGCCACCGCATTGGTCACGCCATGCACCTGCGCAATCACCGAGGCCGTCGGCACCATGGTCGGGTGCACGCGCTGCTCGATGCCGCTGTCGGTGCGCTGGGCGACGCCAAGCAGCTTTATCCGGTAGCCAAGATCGCCGGCCGCGCGGATATCGGCCTGGCTAATGTTGGAAATGCCTTCCATGTAGATGTCGTTGGCGGCGATCCTGGTGCCGAAGGCCAGGCTGGTCAGGATCGATAATTTGTGCGCCGTGTCATGGCCCTCGATGTCGAAGGTCGGGTCGGCCTCGGCATAGCCCAGCCGCTGCGCATCCTTCAGGCACTCGTCGAATGAGATGCCTTCGGCTTCCATGCGGGTCAGGATGTAGTTGCAGGTGCCGTTCAAGATGCCGAACACGCGGGTGACCGAATTGCCGGCCATCGCCTCGCGCATCGTCTTGATAACCGGAATGCCGCCGGCCACCGCCGCTTCGTAGTTGAGCAGCACGCCTTTCTTCTCGGCGATCTCTGCCAGCGCCACGCCATGCTTGGCCAGCAACGCCTTGTTCGCCGTGACGACATGGCGTCCGGCTTCAAGTGCTGCCTTGACCGACGAGCGCGCCGGCCCCTCGTCGCCGCCGATCAACTCGACGAAGACGTCGATGTCGGCGGTCTGCGCCATCTTGACCGGATCGTCGAACCATTTGGCGGCGCCGAGATCGACGCCACGGTCGCGCTTGGGGTCGCGGGCCGAAACGGCAGTGACAATCACGTCACGGCCGCACTGGCGGGTCAGTTCGGCCGCCTTGTCGCGCAGCACGCGCGCCACCGAGGCGCCGACGGTGCCAAGACCCGCAATTCCAACACGCAACGCTTCAGCCATGTCCGGCGACGCCCCTCAAACTATGCTCAAATAAGATGTGCGGCGACCTTAGCGATGCGCGGCGAGCGGCACCACATTGTTCGGCTGCTTGGCGCTGGATGCCAGGAAACGCTTGATGTTGCGCGCCGCCTGCCGGATCCGGTGCTCGTTCTCGACCAGCGCGATGCGCACATGATCGTCGCCGTGCTCACCGAAGCCGATGCCCGGCGCCACCGCCACGTCGGCGTGCTCGATCAGAAGCTTGGAGAATTCGAGCGAACCGAGATGCTTGAACGGCTCCGGGATCGGCGCCCAGGCGAACATCGAGGCCGCGGGTGCGGGAATGGTCCAGCCAGCGCGGCTGAAGGCGTCGACCATGACGTCGCGGCGCTTCAGATAGACCTCGCGCACTTCGGCGATGTCGGCGCCGTCGCCATTCAGCGCATGCGCCGCCGCCACCTGGATCGGCGTGAAGGCGCCGTAGTCGAGATAAGACTTCACCCGGGTCAGCGCCGAGATCAGCCGCTCATTGCCGACGGCAAAGCCCATGCGCCAGCCGGGCATGGAGAAGGTCTTCGACATCGAGGTAAACTCGACGCAGACATCGACGGCGCCCGGGACCTGCAACACCGATGGCGGCGGATTGCCGTCGAAATAGATCTCCGAATAGGCAAGGTCCGACAGGATGATGATGTCGTTCTTCTTGGCGAAGGCAACGACGTCCTTGTAAAAATCGAGCGAGGCGACCAGCGCCGTCGGGTTCGACGGATAGTTGAGGATCAGCGCCAAGGGCTTCGGGATCGAGTGACGGACACCGCGCTCGAGCGCCGGAATGAAGCCGTCATCCGGCTCGACCTGAAGCGAACGGATGACGCCGCCCGACATGATGAAGCCGAAAGCATGGATCGGATAGGTCGGGTTGGGGCACAAGATGACGTCACCGGGCGCGGTGATTGCCTGCGCCATGTTGGCGAAGCCTTCCTTCGAGCCGAGCGTGGCCACCACCTGCGTGTCGGGGTTGAGCTTCACGCCGAAGCGGCGCTGATAGTAGGCAGCCTGGGCGCGGCGCAGGCCAGGAATGCCGCGCGAGGAGGAATAGCGATGCGTACGCGGGTCGCGCACCACTTCGCACAATTTGTCGACGATCGCCTTCGGCGTCGGCAGGTCCGGATTGCCCATGCCAAGGTCGATAATGTCGGCGCCGCGCGAGCGGGCACTGGCCTTCAGCCGGTTGACCTGCTCGAACACGTAAGGCGGAAGCCGGCGGACCTTGTGAAATTCTTCCATGTCAGTTCCAGACGATTAGAATTGGCTTTGGCAGAGTGGCTAAGCGGACCTTGGCACAGGCGGCTTTTGGCGCGCCATATAGCTCTATTTGCAGGTAGGGTCGAGGGCGGGGTCGCATTTGGCTTCGATCTGCTTCAGCGTATCGTTGCCGTGGTTCTTCGCCAGCGAGTTCAGCGCCGCCGGGCTGGCGGACTGGACACCGCCGCCGCCTTTGCCCGCCTGCGCCTGCTGCTCGGCTTTCAACTGGTCAAGCTTGGCCTTGCTCTCCTCAGGCGTGAGCTGCTTTGCCGCCACCTGCGGCGGGATGTTGAGATTGGGATAGGAGCCGGTGTCCTGGGCGCCCTGGGTCAGGCCGACATCCATCCCGTTGCCGGTGTTGGCGCTCGTGCAACCGCCTGCCGCCAACAGCCCTGGCGCCAGACAGGCGATCGCAACCGCGATGCGGCAAAAGCGGCCTGCCCCCGAAAAAATGGTCTTGCCGGTGTTAATCGTCATAATGTTTTCCTGGCAGCCGGGGTACAGCGCATTGGACCCGGTCAGATGTCCCATGATAATATGTCAAGAAAACGCCCCGGGAGGAACCCCGCGAGCCATGTCCAAAGCACCTGATTCGAGCAAAGCGGAAGATGATCAATCTTCGACCGTCGAGCAATATCTGGTGAAAGACCCGGAACGCTTCGCGTTGAACATGGCGCGCATGGTCGAACAGGCCGGGAAGGCTGCCTCTGCCTGGGCCGAGCCGCGCGAAAAGGGTGAGGTGCGCGATCACGTCGCCGAACCCGTGGTCGACATGGTCAAAACCTTCTCCAAGCTCAGCGAATACTGGCTTGCCGATCCGCAGCGCGCGCTGGAGGCGCAGACGCGGCTGTTCGCCGGCTACATGACCGTGTGGGGCAACGCCATCCAGAAGGTCAGCTCGAATGCCGAAGCGCCGGACGATGCGGTCAAGCCCGAGCGTGGCGACAAGCGTTTTCAGGACCCCGAATGGGGCCGCAACGCTTTCTTCGATTTCCTCAAACAGGCCTATCTCGTCACCTCGCGCTGGGCGGCCGACCTGGTCGAGCACGCAGAAGGCCTCGATGACCACACCCGCCACAAGGCCAGCTTCTACGTCAAGCAGGTGTCCAACGCCATCTCGCCGTCGAACTTCATCCTGACCAATCCGGAGCTGTTTCGCGAAACCGTCGCCTCGAATGGCGAAAACCTGGTGCGCGGCATGAAGATGCTGGCCGAGGACATCGCCGCCGGCAAGGGCGACCTGAAGCTGCGGCAGGCCGACTACTCGCCCTTCGAGATCGGCAAGAACGTCGCGATGTCACCCGGCAAGGTGGTCGGCCGCAGCGATGTCGCCGAGATCATCCAGTACGATCCGACGACCGAAACGGTGCTCAAGCGCCCGCTGCTGATCTGCCCGCCATGGATCAACAAATACTACATCCTCGATCTCAACCCGCAGAAGTCCTTCATCCGCTGGGCGATCGAGCAGGGCCACACCGTCTTCGTCATTTCGTGGATCAACCCCGACGAGCGCCACGGCGCCAAGGGCTGGGAGGCCTATATAAGGGAAGGCCTGCAATACGGCCTCGACATGGTCGAGAAGGCGACCGGCGAGAAGGAGGTCAACGCCATCGGGTACTGCGTCGGCGGCACGCTTTTGGCGGCAGCCCTCGCGCTCCTGGCGCAGGAAGGCGACAACCGCATCAAATCGGCGACCTTCTTCACCACGCAGGTCGACTTCACCCATGCCGGCGACCTGAAAGTGTTCGTCGACGAGGACCAGGTGGCGGCGGTCGAGAAATCGATGAACGAGAAGGGCTATCTCGACGGCACCAAGATGGCGACCGCCTTCAACATGCTGCGCTCGGGCGACCTGATCTGGCCCTATGTCATCAACAATTACATGCGCGGCAAGGATCCCCTGCCCTTCGACCTGCTCTACTGGAACGCCGATTCCACTCGCATGGCGGCAGCCAACCATTCCTTCTATCTGCGCAACTGCTATCTCGAGAACAATCTCACACGCGGCGTAATGGAGTTGGCCGGCCGTATTGTCTCGCTAGGAGACGTCACCATCCCGGTCTACAATCTGGCGTCGAAGGAAGATCACATCGCGCCGGCGCTTTCGGTGTTCCTCGGCTCGCAATATTTCGGCGGCGAAGTCGAGTATGTGATGGCCGGTTCCGGCCACATCGCCGGTGTCGTCAACCCGCCGGCGGCCAAGAAGTACCAGTACTGGACCGGCGGCAAGCCGATGGGCGATTTTGGCCAGTGGTTTGCCTCTGCGGTAGAGCATCCCGGCTCCTGGTGGACGCACTGGCAGCACTGGATCGAGACCCAGGATGACACCCTCGTTCCGGCCCGCAAACCGGGCAAGCATATGAAAACCCTGGGTGATGCCCCCGGCACCTATGTCAAGGTGCGTGTGTAACGGACTGTAATGTCTGGTGAGTTGACGGACCGGCAAAACGGGGCGAAATGGTGTCGTCAACCATTAAGAAGCCTCAATTCGCCTCCAACGAGCGATTAATTCAGAGGCTTGCAGAATTGACACAAGTCTCGTTTCCGGTTTGGGAACACAAGGTTATTGGATGTGAACGTTTCGACGCCGCACCAATAGCAGCCGACCGGACGCCGAGGGGGAATTTAGTTTTGAAATCAGTAGGATCGCGTCTCGCGGGGAGAGAGGGTCGCACTATAGCGGCAGCGCTTTTCTCCGTGCTTCTGGCGTCCTGCACCTCCGCCGGCGACCCGACAATGTCGGTCGGCATGCCCGGCTACAATGCCACCGCTTCTGACATCGCCGCCGCTTCCGGTACGACAACAACATCCGATTCGACCGCGCAGGTCACATCGACAGGGCCGCAGATGATGATGACGGCTGCGGGCGATGCTACGCTGCCCGAGCAGGTCGCCTATGTGCCGATGGCCAAGCCCGGCGCCAGCTTCCCGGTCAACGTTCCCGCCGGCGCCGAAACCATCGTCGGCCAGACGCCGCAGCCGCTGCAGCAGCCGACGCAGACGGCGGCCGCAACCGACGACGTGGCGCAGCAGATTGCTACCGCCGACGCCGGCGTGACCGCACCGAAGCCGACCGCCGCCGCACCTGCGACCAACGAGGTCTATGTGACGGCCGCCGCACCCCAGCAGGTCGACGCGCCGAAGAAGGGCTTCCTCGCTTCGCTGTTCAGCACAGCACCAGCCTCGGCTGCACCCTCTCCGCTGATCAACTCCCGCTCGGGCGAACAGCCTGCGGTTACGGCCCAGCCCAAGGCAGCGCCGGCAAAGCCGATCGTCACGCTGGCCTCCGCTACTTCGGCCGACAAACCGGTGCAGCTGGCCTCGCTCGGCGATGACAGCAGCAACCACATCACCGGCAGCGATGCGCTGCCCGGCGTGCGCCAGACGGCACTGTTCGAGATCAAGCGCAAATCCGGCATCGACGACGAAAGCGACGTCGACCTGAACGAGGACGAAGGCTCGGGCGGCGCCTATCAGGTGGCCTCCGCCGCTGGCCTCGCCCGGCTCGCGCCCAACGGCCTGTTGAAGCAGAACGAAAGCGTCGACGTCGCCTGCCTGAAGCCGTCGCTGGTGCGTGTGCTGAAGACGATCGAAGGCCACTACGGCCGCAAGATGACGGTCACCTCAGGCTATCGCGACCCGGCCCGCAACCGCCGCGCCAACGGCGCCAAGAATTCGCTGCACATGTATTGCGCCGCCGCCGACATCCAGGTTCCCGGCGTCTCCAAATGGGAGCTGGCGAGCTACATCAGAACCATGCCCGGCCGTGGCGGCGTCGGCACCTACTGCCACACCGAATCCGTCCACGTCGACGTCGGCCCCGAGCGCGACTGGAACTGGCGCTGCCGCCGTCGGGGGTAAGTTTTTCTCCCCTCTCGCCTGGCGTTTGAAAAAAGTTGTCGCATCTGGCGGCTGATGGGTTGCCGGTTGGCAACAACGCAATTATAAGCCGCTTCGTCTGAGCGCGCCCATCGTCTAGCGGTTAGGACACCGCCCTTTCACGGCGGTAACAGGGGTTCGATTCCCCTTGGGCGTACCAGATCTTTCAATGACTTAGCCAAAATCCCACCTCACCTGTCCAATTTTTGGCCAATATCGGTCTGGCTTTGTCGTTGAACTGATTCCTGTCACAGTCAGCCAAATCCATGCAGGTGCGAGGGAAACACGTGTGATCGACTGGGAAAAAATCAGGCAAGACCGCTATTCGATGGAGTCGCCTCCTCCCGAATGGCCGTCAGGAGTCAAGCCGATCAGCCTGAGCGGTCTTACACTGCTCGGCGTCGATCCTAGGACCAATCGGCTGTATTGGGATGGCCACGCGATTGTCACCGAGAAGCGGTTGTCCGACTATGAGAGGCGCCTTGCTTTAGCTGTCACCCTCGCTACTGTGGTGATGGCTCTGATCGAGGTGGGCCGCGCCGCTCACTGGATCACCCCTTGAGAAAGCCGTCATCGGCTCATCGTTTGGCGTGATATGCTCTCTCAAACTTCATAGGATCTGAGACCATCTATGACCCAGGAAATGCTCGAAAATCACATTGCTTGGATGAGACAAGAGCTTGCGAGCGTAACGAAGTCGATCGCCTCCCTAGAGAACGGCCAAAGTCGCTACTTATGCGATGCCATTTTTCAATGGCGAGGAGTTGAAACAGCGGACCATTTCTGAGTTCGCGAACCAGTCGGCATCGCGGTGATCTGAAACCGTGTTGGCGCCTCCCTATCGCCGCTATCGCCGCTGCGATGATCGCCAGCGCGGTCTGGCGCTACAGGCAGCGCGACATGGTGGGCATGGCCGCTTGCATCCTGATGGCGGTTCTTGCGGTGGTGGTGCTGATGCTGCCAGCGCCTCTTCGCGCCGTGATCCTTAGCCAAGCGCCAAGTCCGAGGCAGGCTCGCCGAGAAAGGCCCCCGCCTTTTTTACTAGCTCTCGACGAGCCGTGCGCCGCGTACCCCCGGACGTCAAAACGCTGTCGCAGTCTGCCTCGATCGTCAAGCGAGTGTTCCGTTCGCGTGTTCGTTAGCGCAATCAGGTTGCGTCAATGTCACATTCGGTGGACGCGTACGAGCGTCTGTACGGCTCCTCATATTCGGCCGATCAACAAACCGTTGAGCATGTTCAGCCCTCTTGTGGAAAGAACGTCGCGCGGGTAGGCCGAAAATCGCGCCGGCCATTTTTCTAAGCGGGCGGCCCTCAGGATTTAGATCGGCCGCAGGTCGCCCTAAGCAAATTGGCTGAGGCTGCAGAAGCAAACGTATGAGACGGCGCCGATTGCCTTCAAAGTGGCTTGCGCTCATTCTAAGTCAGCCAGCACCGCGCCTCGTTCAAGCCAGACTGGTCAGGCCCAGCGACAGCCGCCCAAAGTCCCCTCGACCATGCCGCTGGGCCGCCCTGCGTCCGATAAGACGCGTCGGGCGACGGCGCGCTCCCGACTAGGCGGCTGTGTACCAGTGCCGCCATAGCGAGGCCCGTCGCTGCGCGCCCCCAACAGCGGCGGGCTTTTTTGTATTCGCTTTTGACCAAAGGCCGCCGCTTCGGCTTCGGCGTGATCTCTTCAATCCGCACTTGGTCGCCGATCTCCTCGGGCTTCCGCGATCACACCATAGGCTAACGTGATCCCGGCAGTTCACAATACATCCTACAAGCGGTCGATTCCTTAGGGAATGTAGCCGCTCCCATCAGAGGTCCGTCGCGTGGGGGCACGCGGCGGACTGCTGGTGGCCCACGCGGCCGATAGACGCGGCTACCTGGAGCATCGCCAGACGACGGCGGGTTTAGGCCTCCCTAACGTAAGAACGTGTCTTGCACGTTTCGGGAACAGGAAGGAGCTCGCCAGCGTGCATTTCCCACTGGCCGCTGTCCTACGCCGCCGAAGCGTCCCCCGCGTCCTGGCGCTTCCCTGTGGCCCGCAGGAAGCGCGCATTCGACCTGGCCCCTGGGCGAGATCGATCGCGGCTTGCATCTTCGCCTCACGGCATCGCGCAATATATTAGCAACCTCTTGACTAAGGCCGCGCCCGCTCCAGAATCCTATCGATGGCGCGGGAAATCAACATCGGCGACAAGGTGGCGATCTTCGCCACGGTAGGCAAGCGTATCGAGGATCGCGTGACCCTGCACATCCTCACGGCCAACAATCCCTATTCGATCATCGACCCAAAGGCGAAACCTGGCGACAGGAAGAGATTTGAGGGCGATGTCGTCTTCGTCGATGAGGATCTGGACCGTGTGACCGTGCAGGTGCTCGGACGCGTCACGGTTGATGCCGTAACGGTCGAACTGCTGAGGAAATACCGCCGGCCGAAGGGCACGGAGCCCTTGCTGCAAAAGCCAGCCTAGCGAGTGCCGAAAGTTGGCTTCCAATCGCGGTTGCAAGCCCTGTTGAGGCCCTCATAGTCGGGGACGCAGGTGAAGAACACAGGCCGGCGATCGCGGCCGGCACTCTTGCATGACGAGCAACCGAACAGGCCGACAAGATCCCAGTGCATGGCACCATGATCCGGCCCGAGCCGGTCGATCAGCGCCTGGATATCGAGCTTGGTCGACTTGCAGCACATCGGATGCCCGCAGTTGACATAGACGGTTTCGCGATCGGCCAGGGTATCGGCAAGGGTCTTTTGGGGCATGGCGAACTCCGTTGAAGGGGTCGCCGCAACAGGGAGGATTATATTCCTAATTATATCGTTGACACCACAAACCCTAGGTATAGTATGGGCTGCAAGAGAGGGACGCAGCCATGTTCTCCGCACCACACTTCCACGATGACGAAGCCGCCCGTAGGCTTTTAGAGGAAATCCGCTGGCCGGAAGGCCGTTCCTGCCCGCATTGCGGAACCTTTGACCGCTCCTACGCTACCAAGCGCACCCAGAAGTGCGGCGCGACCGTTTACCGTTGTGGTGAACCGGAATGCCGGAAAGATTTCAGCGTCACCACAAAGAGCGTTATGGAGTCCTCGCATATCCCGCTCCACAAGTGGATGCAGGGCTTCTTTCTCATGGCTTCGTCCAAGAAAGGCGTCTCGGCCCACCAGCTTCATCGTATGCTCGGCATCACCTACAAGGCGGCTTGGTTCATGGCGCACCGCATTCGTGAAGCCATGCGCGCCGATGGTACGTTCGGCCCGTTAGGCGGCGAAGGCAAAATCGTTGAAGCCGATGAAACCTACTATGGCCCAATCGAGAAGGCGAAGCGCCGCACGACTACCACTAGGGGCCGCCCGTTTACGAAGAGCGGCAAGACTGGCCCGTCAAACAAGCGCCCGATCATCGCCTTGGTCGAGCGCGGAGGTTCGGTTCGTATGTTCTATGCAGGCGTTGCCGATAAGCAGACCGTGACCAAGATCGTTGCCGAGAACGTTGCCCGCGAAAGCTACCTCTATACCGATGAAAGCCGCCTCTATGGCGATGCCGACCAGCTCTTTGCGGACCACTCGACAGTGAAGCACTCAGCCGGCGAATACGTGCGCTACGAGGGCGACCGCACCATTCACACCAATACCGTGGAGAACGTATTTTCGGTGTTCAAGCGCGGCATGCGCGGCGTCTATCAGCATTGCGATGAGAAGCACTTGCACCGTTATCTTGCGGAATTTGACTTCCGCTACAACCATCGTTCGGCGCTTGGCGTTGAGGATGAAGCCCGCACACATGCGGCGATCAAGGGCGCACCCGGCAAGCGCCTCACCTATCACCTACCTGACTAGTCCGGTTTATCGCTATCGCGCCCTGCGCTTTTTGCGCTGGCAGAAGAAGCATCCGAAGAAGCGGAAGAAGACTTAGGTTTTCTCCCGCGCTTTTGTTGCGCCGCCACCCCTATCGGTGCCAAGCTCTTCAAAGGCGCGGGGGGCGTATTCAGCGCAGACTTTAGCAGTCTGCGGAAACGGTCTTCCGCTTCGTTGTCGCCATATTGGTCGCTCTTTCGCGGTACCGATGTCATGTCTGAAAGCGTCCCATTGACACCCGAAGAAGAATTAGACGCCATTATGCGCCCTCACGACGAGGCTGAGAAGCGCTTGGCATACGCTATTGGCAAGTTCTGCCTGGATTTTTCAGTGCTTGAAAAACACATCGTTTGGGCCATCGCTTGCCTGCTTCCCATTGATAACGTCCGGAAAATGCAACTGCTATTGGGTCCGATAGTCAGCGTAGATACTCGACTAAACATAATGCAATCCATAGTAAAGGGGAGAAAGACAAAGCCTGTTTCAAAGGAAATATTGGAGATAATTAAGGAAATCAGAACCTTAACCACATACCGGAATGAGCTAATTCACGGCGATTGGTCAGGCTGGTCTCCTAACGACGACGCGTTCGGCAAATGGTACACAACGACGCGTGACAAATTTAAGAGATACCACAAACAATTTCGCCCGACAGAGATCGTATCGCAGTCGGAGAAGTGCTTTCCTTTGGTAGTGCGCCTTAGCAAGGCCGTGAAGGAATATCAGGAAAGCTGAGACGTACCGTCTCCATAGCCTTGTATATTTTTTCGGCGTATTCAGACGCGCTGTTGAATTCAGGATCAAATTCCCGAACCAATTCCTCTCCAGCCTCGATCATCTCGGGCGTGATTTCGATCTCGCTAACTGGTGTGGTGGGGCGCCCCACCTTCCGGCCTGTCATGGCTGGAATTCTACTCCTAGCCGTTGTGGTGTCAACGACATAATTAGGATTATATTCCTGATATCGGTAGCGCTGGCAAGCCGGCTTGCGCACGACTGCGTGCTGCGCGATGCTGATGCCGGGGAAGAAGTATTGGGGGATATTCATGCAAGACGCGACCAAAACAGTAGTCGAGCCTCGAACCATAAGAAGCTCAAGGATTAAGAGCCTCTTCTATCTGTTCGGAGGCATCGCCCTCGTCTGGGTAATGACTCACGCGGTCAGGGACTCGGCATCTCAATCAGGCGTAATCGCCGTCAAATTGCTAGTTGCGGGATGGGTTGGCATAGTTCTTTTCGGACTAGCCGCGCTGGGTGGCGCAATAACGCTCATCCGCCCGCGCGCTTTGACCCTGGACGGGAGTGGCTTTACTCTCCCCGCGCCCTTTGGTCGATCTCAGTTGAAAATTGCATGGCGGGACATTCAAGGCTTCCACGTCCGGAAGCAGGGAAAATACAAGTCAATCGGCTTTCGCCTCGAACCTGGCGCCAAGACGACGTTGAACCGAAGGCCGGGGATTGAGCTTAGCCTGTCCGGTGCGGGATGGCCTCTATCGACTGAGAAGATGGTCGAAGTCCTGAACACCTATCGGCAGCAGGCCCTGAATAGCGAAGCCGAGCCCCTGCGCGCGGTGGCCGGGACTGACTCTGCCAAACCTTCCACAGACAGGAATTTGCCTTCAAATCCGCTACCGGGAACAGCTCTCCGGAAGGCCTCCGGGCACGCCATCATTTCCTTCAAGCAAGCAGTCATCCTAGGGGCGCTTATGGGAATTGCTATAGGGTGTCTGCAATATGCGCTTGCTCCTTGGCCGAACCCGTTCGCTCCACTTGGCGTCGACGCCTCAATAGGGGGCATTGTGTCGGCAATCGCGTACCGACTTGTGTTCGGTTGGCGAGAACGCCAACGAGAGTGACTGCCACCAGCCCTTTTAGTTTAAAGCCATCACTCGCCGACTGCGATTCAATTAGCACATGCTTAATTAGTTCCGGAAAATTTTAACGAATCGTTGACCGCGCTGTCCCATTATAGGACGGCGCGGTCAAACCCCAACCGGACTGCGCAGGCGGCTCCGGCACCAAGCACCCCGCCCAGCTGTCGGAGCCGCCACCGATACCTAATATACCAGCAATGGTTGAATCAACTGTTACCGCACGTGCTTTCCAGTGCGCTTCCCTGATCGTTAGACTTTGACGGGACAAACAGGGGATTCACAGATTCGCCGTTTCGATCTGGAATCTGCTCATGGAAACGATCTTTGACGATCTCTCCCTAGCCCTTAGAGCGCCCCGCACAGACGCCTGGCGTCCTGTCCGCGCCTTGGCCCTAGAATTGGCAGGCAAGCTGTTCCTCGGCCTTGCAATCGGCCTTGGCGTGGGCATCGGGATGGCGCTCGCCGGTTAGGTCGGCCCTTCAATCGCTGGTTTAGCACTTGCTTGTGTTTCGTTTGAAGCAGGAGCATGCTTACAGACGGTGGAAAAGGGGTACGTTATGGAATCCGTTTGCACTTACAGCGACACCTGTCTGTTGTCGGTCTTGGTCAACGTCGCGATGGCGTTTATCGTCATGGCACCGTTCGCCGCGACGCGGCTGCTCGTTTTGAGGATGCGTAAGGACTCGGTCGGACAGCTTCAACCCGCCTGAGGGACCTTAGGCAAACGACAGTGCCGGGGCGCAAGGCAATGAAAGCAGTCGCCATCGGCTTGGTGGTGGTGATCGTCGTTTCGATTGGCGCGCTGCTCGCGACATCGGATGTAATTCTCATCTATCAGGAGAAGACCGGTGACGGTTATTTTTGCCGGTATTTCACCGGAACCGGGACGTTCACGACACCAAGCTACGCGCTCACCGGCTGCCCGTACTTCATTACTGTTTAGCAGTAGGCGAGGCGGTTAGAGTGGAACGAACGATGGCCACCACGCCAGCGCCAGCACGATGGCATCACCAGCTCAGGACCGCGCTCGCCGACCCAATAAGGCGTGTTGGCTGAGATAGGGCCGCCAGCGGCTCGCTGCGGATACATGGCGGCCACCTGCGCCAAAACCCTCGGGTCTTGATAGGTCTTGGGTTGGGTGTATCCCCACGAGTTTGTCGACGTGTTGAAGATTGGCGTTGAAGAAACGGCAGGGCCGTTCGATGAATAGCGGGTGACGCCGACCCCACTGGTGCCGCCGGTCTGGTTCGGCACATCGTAGAGAGATTGCGTGCCGGTGCCGACTTGCCTCGTCAGAACCGAGATCGTGATGGTTTTTGTCGTGCAAAGCATTGATCGCGGCCCCCAACTGATGCGCAGCGCCTGTGCCGGCATCCAATTCTCTATGGGCCTGAATGAGCGAGTTGGCGAAGCTGTTGACCAATGCCCGATGCCAGCGCAGGTGTGGCCTTAAGTCGCAAACTATTGGCTTCAAAAGCAGGGCGTCGGGCTTCATTGACGGTGCGACCAGCACCATATGGTGATCCAAAGCCCTCCAAATCGAGAGAAGCTCGCCAGACGGGTCGCATTGCGGCTGTCAGCCAGCAATGGCTATGAACCAAGGAACCTGAAAACCATCATGCCAGAAAATGTCAGACTAACTTCGAGAGACGTTCCCCTCATTCAGCTCGGCGTCCATCAGTGCCGCTTCCCGGTGAGCGAAGACCCGTCAGTACCTGGCGGCTACCGTTTTTGTGCCGGGCCAACTTCGCCGGACCGTGTCTACTGCGATCACCACCACAACATCGTGACCGCCGTGGACCCGCGTCGAGCCCGTTCGGGTCTCCATATCCCCCAACGGCGCGCCGCTTAGGTTACGAAGCCCCACAAGCCACCCCCTACCGGCGCGTCACATCCCGGTAGCTTGTCCAATAGACAGCCGCAAGACAATCGCTGAATTTCACCAGGGGTGGAAACGCGCTGTTAACGTCGTTTTCGGGTGACGGTATGTCGGCCCGGCTCGGAAGCGTAAGTTCTGCATGCTCTCAGCCGTGGAGGTCGGGAATGCACTTGCTGCGAACAGCGCTTTTGTGCGCGGCCATGATCGGCCTGGCAGGACTATCGGTCGTTCGCGCCGAAGATCAGCCTGTTTCGCCGACAGCGACACCAGAACAGCCGCCGGTTCATTGCGAGGGGCAAAATTGCTTGCCGCCGGCCGAGGACCACGTCGAGGAGTGCAAGGGGCAAGATTGCACGCCGGCTCCCGCGACAAACCAGACGCCTGCTCCCGAGATCGAACAGGTCAAGTGAGCAGCATCAGCCGGTATCCTGGACTCCCCAGCGAAACCGGCGCCGCCGCCGCGTCAGCCTGAGATAATTTCGTAGGTAAGGAGCTGAGCGTCGCTTAGGGACGACCTCCGTCCAGGCGAGATGACGCCGGAGCCGAACAGGAGAACGGCTTCACGGCGCACAAACACTTCATGGTCGGGTCCAGTCGACACAAATGTGCCCGACGAACTTCGCTCAACAAGACCCGCCCTGCCGTTCGAAATGGTGAAGGTCGCGTGGTGCCTTGAGACCCAGGGCCGCGGGACGACAATATTGCATTCAGGAGATCGGCCGATGGTCACGAATTCGTTGTTGCGGCAAGATCGCAACTGATCTCCATAGCGGATGACCAGATTGATGTGCCTAGGCGGGGCGAACCGCCTATCGATAATGGTGCCCCGGCTTGCGATCTGCGTAGTGAGGCCCCCATCGTCGCTACCCAGGGTATAGACGTCGAAGGGCTCTTCCTTCCCCTTGAAGGGCATTTTGTCGAGGAGCCGCAAGTCACTGCGGCCCTCTGAGGAAAGGGCTTCGAAGAAGCTCTGGCTTATCAGCACCTCCCCCGGGTTGGCCGTGGTGGACAACCTTGCGGTGACATTGACAACGTCCCCGAATACTTCGCCCCGCGTGCGAATAACCGCCCCGAAGTGCAATCCGATCCGGGTGGTCAGCGACCCTTTCGTCAGTTGGTTGCTAATTTGACGGACGGCCCTCAGCGCGCCCTCTGGCCTCTCGAACAGGCTAAGCACATCATCGCCCTTCGAGTGTATAAAATCACCGCCGTGCCGGACGGCGATCTCGCGTATCGCGTCTAGGCAATCCGAGACCTGCTGCAGAGCGGCATCGTCGCCGATGCGTTCATACAGCGGCGTGCTGCCCACCACATCGGCTAAGAGGACTGCGGCTAGAATTCTTTCCTGATCCATCGTCCTAAAGCTTCCGGCACCGACTTATCTCAACTGGACTTGCCACCCGTCTCGGAGTCCTTGTCCTTGCGGTCTCGGTGCTATGCTGCCGGCCAGCGGCTGACTTTCGCGATCACACCATAAGGGCACGCGGGCGACTCGGCTACGCTTTCCAAGCGGCGGACCTTACCCGCCTTTTGGCCGGCGCCTGCCCACCCAAGGTATCCCAACCCCTGGCGTTGGCCATTTTTCGACCTATCCAAAGCAACCGCTTGCAATGTGCCTGGGACCGCGCCAAGGGCCTGGAATAGCAACCGACGAACAGGCATTCCTTCCGTGATGCATCCACCCTACGTTTGGCAACGCCGTCTTTACCGGCGGATGTCAAGGTCCAGCCGTCATTGTGCCTTCATCGATGACGGCGGATTGTGGCGGACGCCACGGGTGGGATCGGCAGGATGCGGGCTTGGGAGACATCGCAGGCGGACCGGTGGCAGGCCGGCGGCTGGAATAGTCTGCAAGCCTGCTTTGCCTTCCTGGCCTTGACGGCGGCCTTCGTACAGCCGGCAGAGGCAGGCGACCGTATCTCGCATGTGCTTGATCGCACCAGCACAGCCTCGGCCTATGCGGCCGAATCAGACCTTGTAACTGCCTACACGTCGGGCATGGCGCGCAGCCGCCTGAACCTTGCCGGGCGCACCGGTGAGACCAATCTAGCGGTCCCGCTCGAGCCATGGTCGTTGCGAGCGGAATTCCGGGCGCGGACATGGCGTGCGGCGGACGGCAGCCTGCTGCAGGGTTTTGCAGGCACTGGCGGCTTCCGGGTGACCGTCGGAAATTGCCTTGCCCGCTTTTGCGCCGCCAGCGAATGCAGCGATGTCGGTTGGCCGCTCTACAGCTGCAGCGACGGCCGCAAACGAAAGATGTCGGCCACCGACTTTGTGACGGCAAGTTTCGATGGCGTCTCCTACCGGCGGTTGAGCGCCGCCAAGGAGTAACGCTGCAGGCACTGCGAAAAATCCTCACCCCTGGTCGTGCGCCACCTGCGGCCAGCGCTGCAGGGCGGCGTGGCCACCTTCGGTCAGCGCATACACCCCACGCTCGGCCCGAGCGAACCAGCCATAGACATTGTCCAGAAGGATGCTGGCCGCCCGTGGCGAAATCGCCTTCAGATCGCGCGGCCGCTTCGGGCCATCAGTCATGGCGGCGGCGCAGGCCAGCGCATCCTGCCGGTAGGCGGTCATGATCGGCGCGCGCGAACCGCCGCCGATCACCGGATCGCCGCGCCGGCGCCGGTGTTCCTCCATCAGCCGCGAGCGCCGCTTCGGGTCGCGGCGCGGCGGCAAGGCGGCCGGGCTGAGCAGCAATTCGACCTCGCCCTTGCTGCTGACAGCCAGAAGCCCGAAGCCGAGCCGCCGGCAGAGCGCGCGAAAACGGCGGTCGTGCTCGCGGCCCTTGCCACGCGCCGACATGCGCGCCGCCAGCCATACCTCGTCGCAAGCGGCAGCGCGATCGACGCCTTGCAGGACAAGTTCCAGGTTGAACTGCAGTTTCAGTTCGCAAATGACCAGCACTGGCGGCTCGCCATCACGCACCGCCACGATATCGCAATTGCCGATTTCGCCCTTGACCGTGAATTCCAGGCTCTCAAGAAACCGCTTCACCGGGACGTAGAGAGACGTTTCGTGCATGGCGCAGGCATAGCCGATTCGGACCCACCCGGCACAGGATTGCCGAAAGGCCAATGCCGCGCGCTAAACCGCCTTGAACACCACCGTCTGCAAAAGCCCGCCGCCGGACAAGTTTTCCAGCGTGATGGTTCCGCCATAGCGCTCGACGATTTCCTTGGCGATTGCCAAGCCCAGGCCGGCGCCGGGGATGGATTGCCAGCGGGCGGGATTGACGCGGAAAAATGGCTCGAACGCCTTGTTGAGCAATTCCGGTGGAATGCCGGGGCCACGGTCGGCGATGGCAAGCACGGCGCGGCCGTCGGCAGCGGTGAGCGAAACGCTGCAACCCTTGCCATGCGTGGCGGCGTTGACGATCAGATTGCGCAAGGCCCGGCGCAACCCAAGCGCCCCTGCCCGCACCGAGACCTTGTCGAGACGGTCAGCCGATACCTGATGTCCGAGCGATCGCATCTCAGCCGCGATGTCGCGGACCAGCCTTTCCAGGTCGACCGGTTCGACCGCGTCCTGGTTGACCTCCTCGCGCACCAGCCGGATCGCGCTGTCGGCGATGCGGTCGAGTTCGTCGAGGTCGTGCAGCCATTTTTCGCGGTCGTCGTCGAGGAATTCGGCGCGCAGCCGCATGCGCGTCAKCGGCGTGCGCAGATCATGACCGGCGGCGGCGACCAGCCGCATGCGGCTTTCCATGGCCGTCTTCAGCCGGGCGGAAAGCTGGTTGAGCGCATGCGCGGTCGCCTTGACCTCGGCCGAGCCCACTTCAGGCACCGACGCCAGTACGCCGTCCGAGCCGATCTTGGAGACAGCGGCCTCCAGCATTTCCAGTGGCCGGATCAACACGGAGGTGAAATAGACGGACACCGCCGTGGCGCCGGCCACGATCAGCGAGATCCAGCCGGCCAGAACCAGCCATTCGCGCCTTGGCGGCTTGACGTGAGGCACCTCCATGATCGCCCAGCGGCCGTCGGGCAGTTGCACCGACGCGAGCTGCTCGGGTTCGTCCGTCTTCTCGCTGACGATGGCTGGGAGGTCAAAGCCCCGGCGGCGTAGTATGTCGTTGAGCATCGCCGTTTCGGCACGGGCGACCTTGCCACCGGCGGGATGATCGGTGAACTGCACGTTCAGCACATCAGGGACAGGACCGGGCAGCAGCCGCACCACGAGTTCCATCTGTTGCGCAATCCAGGGCACGGTCAGTTCTGGCGGCGGCCCGCCGCCGCGCACGCTGATCACGGCGGCAGTGGCCAGGCCGACGACGCCGACGATCGAGGCAACCAGCAACAAAATGAGCCGCCGGCGCAGCGAGTTCATGCCTCGGTCTCCAACGTTTCGACGCGGGTGGTGAGCTGGTAGCCGCCATTGCGCACCGTCTTGAACAGCGGTTCCTCACCGGTCTCGGCAAACTTGCGGCGCAGCCGGCTCATCAGCACGTCGACGGATCGGTCGAGCGGATCGCGTTCGCGGCCTTGGGTGAGATCGAGCAGTTGGTCGCGCGACAACAGCCGGCCGGGCCGATCGAGAAACACCTGCAAGAGGTCGAATTCGGCGCCGGTCAGATCGACGGGAACCCCTTCCGCATCCGTCACCTTGCGGATGTCTGGCTCCAGAGTGTAGCTGGCGAAGCGGTAGATGCGCGCGCGCGGTGCCGCAAACTCCTCAGGTGCTGCCCGACGCAGCACGGCGCGGATGCGGGCGGTGAGCTCACGCGGGTTGAACGGCTTGCCGATATAGTCGTCTGCGCCGAGTTCCAGGCCGATGATGCGGTCGACATCCTCTTTCAGCGCCGTCAGCAGGATGATCGGAATATGCGGTTTGCGGTCGCGCAGTCCCCGGCAGATATCAAGCCCGGAGCCATCGGGCAGCATGACGTCGAGCACGATCAGGTCGAATTGGCCGGCGCCGAGCTTCTGTTCGCATTCGCGGCGGTCCGCCGCCATCGAAACGCGAAAGCCCTGGCCGTCGAGATAGCGCCCGAGCAGCGTCCTGATCTCGCGGTCGTCGTCGACGACGAGGATGTGGGGTTGCGATTGCATTGCCTGCGATGTGCCCTTTGCCGGTTTGCCACGCCGATTATAGGCAAGCCGCCGGCGCACAGCAGATAAAATTGCAACCGAATGTTGCCAGCAATCCGGCAGAAACATTCCGAAACAAATCTGCCTTTGCTGGAAACCTTCGGCAACACACCGAAGCAAAGCGGAAAAAGAGGCCCCCTATCCTGCTGCCATCCGATGCATGTGGGAAAGGATTACGTCATGCAAAGCAGACTTCTGGCGCTCGGCTTGTTCTCCGCGGTCGCCATTCATCCCGCCCTTGCGCAGCAGGCCGGCCCCGCGCCCGGCGAGCAGCCACAAATCCTGGCGCTGCAGGACGACCCGGACCAAGGTACCCCGGATCAAGGTCCTTGGCCGCACCGGCCGACATGGCACGGCCCGGAAAGCTTCGGCCTGCATCGCATGGGCCCACCGCCGCAATTGCTCGCGGCTCGGCTTGCTGCGCTCGAAACCCGCATCGGCGTGCGCAGCGAACAGCTCGATGCCTGGCGCGACTATACCAGCGCGCTGCAGGCGGTGCTGGCGCCGCCCGGGCCCGATCATGGCTTCGGTGGCTCCGGTGGTCGCGGTCCCGATGGAAGTGGCGCGGAGGACCACGGCGGCAAAGCCGATCAGGGTCCCCGCGATCCCTTTGCTTTCCAGGAAAGACTGGCCGACGATGTTACCAAGCGTGGCGCGGCGGCCGCCAAGTTGAAGGACGCGATCGCAGCGCTGCGCACCAAACTGACGCCCGAACAGCTTGAAATACTTGCCTCGGCGGAGCCACCTCACGGCCCACCCCCCGGTCCCTGGGGCCATCCGCCGGACGCTGCCGGTCCAGGAGGTCTGCCTGGCCATGACAGACACGCTCCCAATGCCCTACCCCGGACTGACGAGCAACTCTGACCGGCTGCGCCGGCC
>NZ_JBFUEY010000012.1:0-161136 GCF_056403715.1 Mesorhizobium sp. P2_F5
GTCTCGGGCCGGCCGGTTCTCTCCCCAAGAGCAATTCCAGGAAAAGTGTGAAGCGGTTTTCCCGGGAAAAGCGCGGAGCGCTTTCCCTAGGGAATTGCGTAAAGCAATGTGGTCGGTTCCGGCCGCCATCAAGCAACGAAAGCACCACAATGTGGGAAGCCCTGATGATGCTGCGGCTGATCGCAGCGTATGGCCCAGTCGGTGGCCGAGTCGGTTCGCCCGGCCATGGCGCGCGAAGCGTGCAGCCGACGCTGCCGGCGGACACGCTCAAGGGTGAGATTCGGCTGAGCTTCGCTGCCTGGCGCCTTTCGCTGCCGCTTTCGACGCAGTCGAGCGCCGCCCTTCGTGACAAGAAAATTGCGTAAAGTCCGCCCATTGCTGATCACAGGCAAAGCGCTTGGCGCAATGCCGCTTAGTGGCCTATTGATGTGCTGGGCATCGCGGCCAAGACTTCATTCTCCTTGTCGAATACGCCCTGGTCACCGAGAAGGAGCGCAAGATGAGCCGCTTCGAGGCATTGCTCGACGCCCCGCGCAAGCGGGCGCAGCCGACTGCCATGACCTTCCGATTGCCATGACCTTCGACTGCAACTCCAGCGAAAGATGATCGACGCTATGCCCCTCCCATCCAGCCAGTCCTATCTGCCGTCGCGCCGATCCGCATCCTGGGCCGCGATGCTGGGCGCCGCGCTCTTTCTCGCATCCTGCTCGCAAGAAGAGGGCAAAGCCCCGGCAGGCATGGGCGCTGCCGGCCGGCCCGAGGTCGGTGTCGTCACGTTGCATCCGCAGTCGGTTGCCATCACCGCCGAACTGTCGGGACGCACAAGCGCTTCGCTGACAGCCGATGTCCGCCCGCAGGTGAATGGCATCATCCAGGCCCGGCTTTTCCAGGAAGGCAGCGAGGTCGTGGTCGGCCAGCCGCTCTATCTCATCAACCCCGCCAGCTACCAGGCAGCCCTGGATAGCGCGAAAGCTGCGCAGCAGAAGGCCGAAGCGGCGGTGCCTACCGCTCAGTCCAAGTTCGACCGCTACGCCGGCCTGCTGGCGCAAAAGGTCGTCTCGCAGCAGGATTACGACGACGCTGCCGCGACGCTGGCACAGGCGCAGGCGGATGTAGCGTCGGCCAAGGCGAGTGTGGAAACCGCGCGCATCAATCTCGACTACACCAAGATCACCGCGCCGATCGCCGGCCGCATCGACAAGTCGTCGCTGACGCCAGGCGCCCTGGTCACCGCCAACCAGGACACTGTGCTCACCACCATTCGCGCGCTCGATCCGATCAATGTCGATGTCACGCAATCAAGCACCAACCTGCTCAATTTGCGCCAGGCCATCAATGAAGGCCGGCTGAAGTTCAGCGGTCCCAACGTCTCGGTCAAGCTCAAGCTCGACAACGGCACTGTCTATACGCAGACCGGCAAGATGGAATTCGCCGGCGCCAATGTCGACCAGTCCACCGGCACCTTCGCGCTGAGAGCGCAGTTCCCCAACCCGGATCGCCTGTTGCTGCCCGGCATGTATGTGCGCGCGCTCATCGAAGAAGGCGTCGCCCAGAACAGTTTCCTGGTGCCGCAGCGTGCCGTCAGCCGCAACACCAAGGGTGAAGCGACGGCCATGGTCATCAACGCTGCCGGCAAGGTCGAGCAGCGTGTGCTCGCCGTGCGCAACACCGTCGGCAACAGCTGGCTTGTGGATTCCGGTGTCGGCGACGGCGACCGCGTCATCGTCGAGGGCGTGCAGCTGGTGCGCCCGGGCGGCGATGCGACCGGCGTCGAGGTGACGATCGACGAGGCAACCGGCGAGGTCAAGGACCGCGCGCAGACCTCCTCGGCCGTGCCCGCCGCCTCCGAAGTGGCGGCCAACGCCCCGAAGACCGGGAACTGAGCCGATGTCCGCATTCTTCATCAACCGGCCGATCTTCGCCTGGGTGATCGCCATCGTGATCATGCTGGGCGGGCTGCTCGCGCTCACCACCCTGCCGATCTCGCAATACCCGCAGATTGCGCCGACGACGGTCAACATCAGCGCCACCTATCCCGGCGCTGATGCCCAGACGGTCGAAAACTCGGTGACCAAGGTCATCGAGCAAGGCATGACCGGCATCGACAATCTCGACTACATGACGGCGACGTCGACCTCGACCGGTGCGGCCTCGATCACACTGACCTTCACCACCGCGGCCGATCCCGATACCGCGCAGGTGCAGACGCAGAACAAGCTGCAGCTGGTGCAGTCGCAGCTACCGCAAGTGGTGCAGAGCAACGGCATCACCGTCTCCAAATCCTCGACCGGCTTCCTGATGGTCATCGGCTTCGTCTCCAGCGAGGGCAAGATGAACTCGACCGACCTTGCCGACTATATCGACTCCACCATCAATGACACGCTGAAGCGCGTCGAAGGCGTCGGCTCGACGCAGCTTTTCGGGTCCGGCTATGCCATGCGCATCTGGCTCGACCCCGACCAGCTCGCTAAATATGCCCTGATGCCGAGCGACGTGGCCGCCGCAATCGAGGCGCAGAACACGCAGGTGTCGGCCGGCCAGCTCGGCGGCCTGCCGCAACGCAAGGGCCAACAGCTCAATGCCACGGTGACCGCCAAGAGCCGGCTGCAGACCGCCGAACAGTTTCGCAACATCATCTTGAAGAGCCAGACCGACGGCTCGCTGGTCCGCCTCAACGATGTCGCTACCGTCGCGCTCGGCGCCGAAAGCTATACGACGCAGGCCAATTACAACGGCAAGCCGGCAGCCGGCGTCGCCATCAACCTGGCGACCGGCGCCAACGCCATCAGCACGGCGGAAGCGGTGCGTTCGACGATCAACCGGCTGAGTTCGACCTTCCCGCAAGGGGTCGAGGTCGTCTACCCCTACGACACCTCGCCCTTCGTGCGGCTGTCGATCGAGGAGGTTGTCAAGACGCTGCTCGAGGCGATCGTGCTGGTGTTCCTGGTGATGTTCGTCTTCCTGCAGAATCTGCGCGCCACCATCATCCCGACCATCGCCGTGCCGGTGGTGCTGCTCGGCACGTTCGGCGTGCTGTCCTTCTTCGGCTATTCGATCAACACGCTGACCATGTTCGCCATGGTGCTGGCCATCGGCCTGCTCGTCGACGACGCCATCGTCGTGGTCGAAAATGTCGAACGCGTCATGCAGGAGGAAGACCTGTCGCCGAAGGAGGCGACGCGCAAATCGATGAACGAGATCACCGGCGCGCTGGTCGGCATCGCCACCGTGCTGTCGGCGGTGTTCGTGCCGATGGCCTTCTTCGGCGGCTCGACCGGCATCATCTACCGGCAATTCTCGGTGACCATCGTTTCGGCGATGGTGCTGTCGGTGCTGGTCGCACTGGTGCTGACGCCGGCGCTGTGCGCCACCATCCTGCGCCGGCCCAAGGACCACGCGACGCAGACCGGTCCGTTCGGCTGGTTCAACCGCGTCTTCGACCGCGGCACGACGGCCTATCGCGACGGCTCGCACGGCATCATCAACCGGTCCTGGCGTTTCCTCACCGTCTTCCTCGCCATCGTCATCGCCATGGGCTGGATGTTTGCCCGGCTGCCGAGCTCCTTCCTGCCGGAAGAGGACCAGGGCATCCTGATCACCAGCGTATCGCTGCCGGTCGGTGCGACGCAGGACCGGACCGAGCGCGTGCTGAAGCAAGTCACCGACCACTATCTCAACGACGAAAAGGACGCTGTCGCAGGGGTGTTTACCGCCTCCGGCTTCGGCTTCGGCGGCGCCGGACAGAATGTCGGCATCGCGTTCGTGCCGCTGAAGGAGTTCAGCCAGCGCTCATCGCCGGCCTTGGCGGCGCAAGCGGTCGCCGGCCGCGCCATGGGCGCCTTCCGCAAGATCAGGGATGCGCAGGTCTTTGCGCTTGCTCCGCCCGCCATCCAGGGTTTTGGCAACACCAACGGCTTCGACTTCTACCTGCAGGACGTCAACGGCGCCGGCCATGATGCACTGATCCAGACCCGCAACCAGCTGCTGGGACTTGCCGCGCAGAGCAAGTTGCTCACCGCCACAAGGCCCAACGGCCAGGAGGACCAGCCGCAATTCTCGGTCGACATCGACCAGGAGAAAGCCAGCGCACTTGGCGTCAACCTCGCCGACATCAACAACACGTTGTCGGCCGCCTGGGGCAGCGATTACGTCAACGATTTCATCGATCGCGGGCGGGTCAAGCCGGTCTATTTGCAGTCGGACCCGAACTTCCGCATGCAGCCGGAAGACCTGGACAAATGGCAGGTCCGCAACTCCGCCGGCACCATGGTGCCGTTCTCCTCCTTCGCCTCCAGCCACTGGACATTCGGTTCGCCGCGGCTCGAACGCTACAATGGCTCGGCCGCGGTCGAGATCCAGGGCGCCGCGGCACCGGGCATCAGCTCCGGCGCCGCGATGGACGAGATCGACAGGCTGGTGGCGCAACTGCCGCCCGGCTATTCCCATGAATGGACCGGGCTGTCGCACCAGGAAAGGCTTTCCGGCAACCAGGCGCTGTCGCTCTACGCTATCTCGGCGCTGGTCGTGTTCCTGTGCCTGGCAGCACTCTATGAGAGTTGGTCGATCCCGTTCGCGGTCATGCTGTCGGTGCCGATCGGCATCTTTGGCGCACTGCTCGCGGCAAGCCTGTTCGGCCAGACCAACGACGTCTATTTCAAGGTCGGCTTGCTGACCACGATCGGCCTCGCCGCCAAGAACGCCATCCTCATCGTCGAGTTCGCCATCGAGCGGCAGACGGCCGGCATGGGTCTGGTCGAGGCGACGCTGGAAGCGGCGCGACAACGATTGCGGCCGATCCTGATGACGTCGCTGGCCTTCATCCTCGGCGTCACGCCGCTGGCGATCGCCAACGGTGCCGGCTCGGGCGCGCAGAACTCCGTCGGCATCGGCGTCATGGGCGGCATGATCGCTGCGACGGTGATCGGCGTATTCCTGGTGCCGCTGCTGTTCGTCACGGTGCGGCGTATCTTCAAGGGCGGGGCGGCTAAACAGGGCGAAGCGCCAGCAGCAGCCAACCAGCAATAAGGGTTCTTCCATGACAGGTTTTGAACGTGGCTCGCGGGCCGCGAGGCGGACGCTTGCGCCTATACTTACCGCCGCCGTGCTCTCCGGCTGCGTTGTCGGGCCGGACTATCAGAAGCCGTTTCTGGCGATGCCGGCGGCATGGAGCGACCAGAAGTCGTCCAAACCGGCCAGTCCGCCGCAACTGTCGCAATGGTGGCAACGCCTGCGCGATCCGCAGCTGGACAGCCTTGTTGACGAGGCAGTTGCCGGCAATCTCGATGTCGCCACCGCCAGGGCCAAGATCCGCCAGGCGCGCGCCAGTTACCGCCAGAGCGCCGGGACCTTGTTCCCGACGGCCGACGGCAGCGGCTCCGCCACCCGCAACAAGACCGCAGCGACCACGGAAGGCGGCGCCGCCAGCGATGCCTACAGCTATTACCAGGCCGGCTTCGACGCCAGCTGGGAACTCGATCTGTTCGGCGCCAACCGCAGAGGCGTCGAGGCTGCCCGCTATGGAGTGGACGCTTCCGAGCAGGAGCTGCGCTCGACGCTGCTGACCCTGGTCGGCGACGTCGCCTCCTACTATGCCCAGGCGCGCGGCTACCAGGCACGCATCCAGCTGGCACGGCGCACCGCCGCATCGCAACAGCAGACCGCCGCACTCACCCGCACCATGCTGCTGGCCGGTACGGCGACGGCGGCCGACGTCGCCAAGGCCCAGGGACAGGCAAGCGCCACGGAGGCCGATGTGCCGACGCTGGAGGCCAGCTACGCGGAAGCCGTGCATCGACTTTCGGTGCTCACCGGTCGCCCGCCGGCGGCGCTGAACGAGCGGCTGAAGCGCGGGGCGCCAATCCCGACGCCGCGCCTGCCGCTTCCATCAGGCATTCCGGCCGACATCCTGCTGACCCGGCCTGATGTGCGCATGGCCGAGCGGCAATATGCCCAGTATACCGCCAAGGTCGGCCAGGCCGAGGCGGCCCGCTATCCCGCGGTCAGCCTGACCGGCAATATCGAGACCTCCGCCTTCAAGCTCGGCGACCTCGGCAAGAATTCCACCATCGGCTGGTCGTTCGGGCCGACGCTCAGCGTGCCGCTCTTCAATGCCGGGCAGCTGAAGGCCGCGGCCGACGTCGCCAGGGCCGAGCGCGATCAGTATTTCATCGCCTACAAGGCGTCCGTGCTGACGGCGCTCGAAGACGTCGAAAATGCCATCGTTGCGCTGCGCCAGGAGCGCATCCGCAACGGCAAGCTTGCGGCCTCGGTGAAATCCTATGGCGAGGCCGCAAATCTCGAGCGCACGCTGTTCAAGGCAGGCGAAGCCAGCCTTCTCGATGTGCTGGATGCGGAGCGTTCGCTCTATTCGGCCGAGGACGATCTCTTGCAAAGCCGCATCGCCATTGCCACCGACTATGTCGCCCTCAACAAGGCGCTCGGTGGTGGCTGGGACGGCACGATCGACAGCGCAAAACCCGAGATCGTCGACGTGAAGACGGGGCCAAGGCTGGCGTCGGCGGCCGCCACGCAGTGACGCGCATTTCGGCGAGGTGCTTCTACTTGAAGCTAAAGGCGGGTGCGCGTCTGGCGCTGCCCCGGAGCGGCATCGTCCGCCTTGAAATGCATCTCGTCCTGGACGGCGGCAAAAAACCGGCGGACATCGTTGGCGGCCGAAGCCGCATCGCTGCCGGCCGCGATCGCCTTGTCGAGGAGTTCGCGCGCCGTAGCTTTCCAGAAGGAGGTGGCCGTGTCGCCATGCAGCCTGCCCAGCCTGGCGGCGACCTCGCGCACCAGCATGGTCTGCCGGTCTAGCGGAAAGGCGCGCACATTTGCTGAGGACATATTCTGCACCATGACACTGACGCAACGAATCAGACGCTGCTCTACGCCGTCATGACTAGCTGTGAAGTCGGAAACGGAACCTTAACGGCGCGGAGTCCGTGCCGATTAGAACGAGTCGGTTGGTCGGCCTCGAGGCCAAGCAGAACTCTAGATCCGCAGGCCCCTTGCCTCGCCGCCGCGCTTGGCCGTCACCATCATGTCCCTGGCTAGCAGGCCACTGACCCGGCAGAATGCCATGAAGGCACGACAGGCGTCCTCGGTCTTGACCACGTCCACCGTGGCCCCGAAACAGGCGTTGAACGCCGCCTCATAGACCTTGCCCTGTCGCTTCTTTGGCCAGTCATGCAGGACATCCAGCGCCTGTTCGACGCTGTAGATCTCCTCTACCGGCAGCCCGGGCGCGGGTGCGATACGCACCGGCACCTCGAATTGCAATCTGTCCATTTCCAAGTCTCCCGAACGGCGTCGACCACAGCAACGCCGTTCGTTCCGAAAAGTTGCTTCAACCGCTTGTTGCGCAAAAATGTGTCGTCACTGCGGTCGCCGCAAACAAGCCGGCTACGGCGTATCTGCCGAGTGATCCGTGCGACGTCGGCTTTGCGGCTCAACAGCCTAGCAAGGCCACTCAAACACCGAATATCGCCGGCGCCAGCCCCTCGCCGGCAGTTCGTCCTTGAACCTTGCGGCTTCCAGTGCCAAATCTGGAGAGATTTTCGAACGGGCTGATATGCATTGCCCGCTTACAGGCAAAACGGACACTATGGTCACCTATCTCGACGCCGCCACTGCACCCCTCAGGAACACCGGCCAGATCCGCCTCTATGGCGAGGAAGGCTTTGCCGGCATGCGCAAGGCCTGCGATCTCACCGCACGCTGCCTCGACGAGCTGGTGCCGATGGTCCAGCCGGGCGTCACCACCGAGACCATCGACCGTTTCGTCTTCGAATACGGCATGGACCATGGCGCGCTGCCGGCAACGCTCAACTATCGCGGCTACACCAAATCGTCCTGCACCTCGATCAATCATGTCGTCTGCCATGGCATTCCCGACAACAAGCCGTTGAAGGACGGTGACATCGTCAACATCGATGTCACCTACATCCTCGACGGCTGGCACGGCGATTCCTCGCGCATGTATCCGGTCGGCACCATCAAGCGCGCCGCCGAGCGCCTGCTCGAAGTCACCCATGAATGCCTGATGCGCGGCATCGCGGCGGTCCGGCCCGGCGCCCGTACCGGCGCCATCGGCGCTGCCATTCAGACCTTTGCCGAGGCCGAGCGCTGCTCGGTGGTGCGCGATTTCTGCGGCCACGGCGTCGGCCAGCTGTTTCATGACGCGCCCAACATCCTGCACTACGGCACTGCCTCGGAAGGCGTCGAGATGCGGCCGGGCATGATCTTTACCATCGAGCCGATGATCAATCTTGGCCGCCCGCATGTGAAAGTGCTGTCGGACGGCTGGACGGCGGTGACGCGCGACCGCTCGCTGTCGGCGCAGTACGAACACACGATCGGCGTCACCGAGACCGGCTGCGAGATTTTCACGCTGTCGCCAAACAAGCTCGACCGCCCCGGCCTGCCGGCCTGAACGGTCGATATTTATCGGGACCGATTGACGCCCCACTAACTCACACCAGTCGCCTCAGCCGACAACAGCCGGGTGAAGCAGGTCTTCGAGGCCGATGTTGCGGTAGATCTCCCGGCGCACCCGGTCGGCGACGCCGTTGACGACCTCGGCGCCGTCCTGCGACGGGTCGACATGGACGCGGAACGGCCGCTTGCCGAACGGCATGTCGACGACGCGAACGATCTCGCGCGCCACTTCCGACGGGTCGGCGTCGGCGGGCTCGAGGCCGGCCAGCCCCTTCAGCGCCCGATCGGCGATACCGGCATAGGGCCCGGCCTCATATTCGGCCGCCCGCGCCGTATCGGACGGCTTGCCGGAATGCGCGAAATGATTGGTGCCCTTGGTGAAGGCGCCGGGAACCATGATGGTGGTTTCAATCCCCCACAGAGCGAGCTCGGTGGAATAGGACACGGCCAGCGCGTCCATCGCCGCCTTGGCGGCGAAGTAAGGCGCCAGGAACGGCGGGGTACCGCCGCGTGTCGAGGACGAACCAACCCAGACCAGCAGGCCCTTGCCCTGGCCGCGCAGATGCGGAAGTGCGGCGCGATTGACCCGTTGAGACCCCAGAACGTTGACGTCGTACTGCTGGATGAACTGGTCGGGGGTAAAGGCCTCGGCGGGGCCGAACACCATGTGACCGGTATTGTGGACGATGACGTCCAGCCGGCCCGCATCGGCGATGATGTGGGCGATGCCGGCCTCGGCCGAGGCGTCCGACTGCACGTCAAGCTCCGCGGTGCGCAGATCGGCCTTGTGCTCAGTGGCCCAGGCGGCAACAGCCGCGACCTGTGGCGCATTGCGCCCGGTGGTCTCGCGCATGGTGGCGTAGACGGTGTGGCCGGCTTCGGCCAGCGACTTGGCGGTCATCAGGCCGAAGCCCGAGGAAGCGCCGGTGACGAGGATGACGAATTTGGACATGACGATGTTTCCTTGAATGAAGTTGATTGAAGCGGTTTAGGGTTGCTGGGCCGGCCGGATCAGATGATCCCGCCATTGGCCCTGAGGGTCTGGCCGTTGATCCAGGCGCCGTCCGGGCCGGCGAGGAAGGCGACCGCGTCGGCGATATCCTTAGGCTGGCCGAGACGTTCGAGTGGAGCCAATTTGGCCAGGCGATCGACAAGGTCCTGCGGCTTGCCGTCGAGGAACAGCTTGGTTGCCGTTGGCCCCGGGGCGATGGCGTTGACCGTGATGTTGCGGCCGCGCAATTCCTTGGCAAGCACGCTGGTCATCGCCTCCACCGCAGCCTTGGTGGCGGCATAGACGCCATAGGTCGGCTGCAGCAGGCCGACGACGCTGGACGAGAAATTCACGATCCGGCCGCCGTCGCGCAGACGCTTCGCCGCTTCACGCAATGTGTTGAAGGTGCCCTTGAGATTGACGGCGATGTGGCGGTCGAATAGCGCATCGTCACTGTCGGCGATGGTGGCGAGGTTCATGATGCCGGCATTGTTGATCAGCACGTCGACGCCGCCGAAAGCGGTTTCGACCGTGTCGAACATGCGGACCACCGCAGCTGCGTCCGAGATGTCGGCCTTGGCCGCCACCGCCCTGCCGCCGGCCGCTTCGATCCTGGCGACAACCGCCTCTGCGGCAGCCGCATTGCCGGCATAGTTCACCACCACGGTGAAGCCGTCCCTGGCGAGGCGCTCGGCAACGGCGGCGCCGATGCCRCSCGAGGCGCCGGTGACGATGGCGATTTTGCCGGCCTGGTTGCTGATGGTCTGGTTGGTCATGGTCTGTCTCCTTTTTGGATGCCGTTGATCGGCTGACAGCAAGATGCGCCTTCCCGCATTGCGGATAATCAGACATAATCCGACATCATTAATCGGGAATTCGAACAATGGATCGCTTCGACGCCATGCGCGTCTTCATCCGCATCGTCGAGCGGCGCAGCTTCACCAAGGCCGCCGACGATCTTGGTCTGCCCCGCTCATCCGTCACTGATGCAGTGAAGGGGCTGGAGGCGCGGCTGGGCGTGCGGCTGTTGCAGCGCACGACCCGTCAGGTCAGTCCGACACTGGACGGCGAAGCCTACTATCAGCGCTGCGTCAGCCTGGTTGCCGATCTGGAAGACGCGGAGGGCGCCTTTGTCGGCGCCAAGCCGTCGGGCCTAGTCCGCGTCGACATGCACGGAACCCAGGCGCGATATTTCCTGCTGCCGGGCCTGCCCCGCTTTCGGGAGCTGTATCCCGATATTCGGCTGCATATCAGCGAGATGCACCAGCCATTGGATATGATCCGCGAAGGGTTCGACTGCCTCCTACGTGCCGGCGAACTGGCCGACAGTCCGCTGATCAAGCGGCGCCTGGCGACGTTGGAAAGGGGCACCTTCGCCAGCCCTGACTATCTCAGCCGCTTCGGCACGCCGCAGACGCCCGATGATCTGGAGGGACACGAAATGGTCGGCCTGATGGCGCCGGACGCAGCCGAGATCATCCCACTCGTCTTCGTCGTGGACGGCAAGATCCGCCAGTTCACCTTGCCCGCCATGGTCACGGTGACCGGCCCGGAGACCAATGTCGCTTCCGCATGCTTGGGCCTCGGGCTGATCCAGGTCCCACGCTACCGGGTCGTCTCGGAACTGGCGAGCGGCGCGCTGGTCGAGGTGCTCGCCGGCTTTCCGCCCTCGCCCTTGCCGGTGCACGTCCTCTATTCGCCCACGCGGCAATTGTCGCCGCGCCTGCGCGTGTTCATCGACTGGATGGCTCAGCAGTTCCGCAATCGAACCGCGCCGGCGGAATGAAGCACCCCACGCCAGCTGCCTTATCCTCTGAGGCCTCGATACGGCAGACGCAGTTCGTTCACCGCCGGCCTTACGCCTGGCGCCGAAAAGAACTCGACCTCCGGCTGCCTGTCGCTCTAATCTTGCCGAAACCTCGGGGGGATGGATGGGGAAGAGTGGCGACGACGAGCGAGGCTTTTTCTCCGAGCGGTGGATTGAACCGCCGGCGAAGGACAAGGCGCCAAAAGACAAACCGACGGAGAAGCCGCACTATCACGGCCATCGCGACCGCTTGCGCGACCGCTTCGTCGCCGGCGGCCCTGACGCCTTGCCCGACTACGAACTCCTTGAACTGCTGCTGTTTCGCCTGATCCCGCGCGTCGACACCAAGCCGATCGCCAAGGCGCTTTTGGCGCGTTTCGGTACTTTTGGCGAAGTGCTTGGCGCGCCGGTGGCGCTGCTGCAGGAGGTGAAAGGCATCGGCCCCGCTGTGGCCGTCGATCTGAAAGTGATTGCCGCTGCCGCGCAGCGCATGGCGCGCGCGGAAGTCCGCGACCGCGAGGTGCTGTCCAACTGGACGCAGCTTCTTGCGTACTGCCGCTCGGCCATGGCGTTCGAGAACCGCGAACAGTTCCGTATTCTGTTCCTCGACAAGAAGAACGTGCTGATCGCCGACGAGGTGCAGCAGGTCGGGACCGTCGACCACACGCCGGTCTATCCGCGCGAAGTGATCAAGCGCGCGCTGGAACTGTCGGCCAGCGCCGTCATCCTGGTGCACAACCATCCCTCGGGCGACCCGACGCCGTCGCGCGCCGACATCGAAATGACCAGGCAGATCATCGACAGCGCCAAGCCGCTCGGCATCGCCGTCCATGACCACATCATCATCGGCAAGAAGGGCAATGCCTCGATGAAGGGCTTGTTGTTGATCTGAGCCGACGTCGGGCGGGAGGGCAAATGCGGAGGCCGCAGTAGTACTAGCCCCACGCATTCGAACGAGCCCTGAGGCGGCTGATTTCCATGCCGCCCCAGATCCGGCCAATCTCTTTAGCTGAGCGACCCGGCTGCTTGCGAGATGAGCCCGGCGATCTCGTGCGGGTGAGAGATCAACGACAGATGGCTTGCCTTCACTTCGATGGTCTTTGCGTTCATGCGCTTTGCCATGAAGCGCTCGAGATCGGGGTTGATCGTGCGATCCTCGGTCGAGACCGCATACCAGCTTGGCTTCGAGCGCCAGGCCGCTTGCGTTGTCTTGCCGGTGAAAAGCTTGTCCGAGATCGGCCCCTGGACGGCGTAGAGGATGCGCGCCTTCTCGCGAGGAATATCGCCAGCGAAATCGCGCAGGAAAGCCTCCTCGCCGAGCTTGCCATAGCCTGCGGACCAGACAAGGCCGGCGGAGGCGGGCGGCGCCGCAAAAGTCTTGGCGAGCGCCGTGTAGTCTTCGCCGGCATCCGGCGCGCGCGCCGCGACATAGACGAGCGAGGAAACCTTTGGATCCATTCCTGCCTCGGTGACGATCATCCCGGCAAAAGAGTGTCCGACAAGGACTGTCGGTCCATCCTGGAGAGCGATCGCACGCCGCGTTGCCTCGACACCAGCCTCCAGCGTGGTCAGCGGGTGCTGGACGACGGTTGCGTTGAGGCCTGCCTGTTGCAGCTGGCCAACCACCTCCGACCAGCACGACCCATCCGCATAGGCACCATGGACCAGAACGACATTGCGAACCTTGGGGGCCGTCTGCGCTCGCGCCGTGTGGGAGCCGGCCAACAGGCTCGTTGCCACCCCCGCGACGAGCGCGGTGGAGAAAGTACGCCGATTTATCATGATCGTGGATTCCTTGAGAGGTTGGCGGATCGCGCCCAGACTTCGGCTGGGACGCGCCGCAGAATGTTTCGCCCGGCGCCTTCATCCAGTCTTCGCAGCCTGCCGGGCCCTCGTTACGGCCGTCACCGCTTCGTGATCGCATGCCTCGGGCTCTCGCCGAGTTCGGGGCTTTTTGCTGGGCTGAACCCGAACACACGCGCTTCAGCTGGCATTCCTCTCGAGCACGCCGGCGAGCCTGCCTTCCAGAAGATCGCGCCGCTGCTGCAACTCGGCGGAGACGAATTTGGTGAAGGCGTGCACGCGCGCGGTGCGGCGCAAATCGTCATGCACCAGCACCCACAGCGCCGAGCCGATCTCCTCGATCAGCCCTCCGACCCGCACAAGCCCGGGCAGACTGTCGCCGAGATAACAGGGAAGTGCGGCAACCCCCATGCCGGCGCCGGCAGCGTGCGACATCGTCACCAGGGAATCGGCGCGCAAGGCAATCTCGGCATTCGGCAGTGACGACCGCATCCAGCGGGCGACGCCGGTGTTGGCCAAGCTGTCATCGGGCGCGATCCAGCGCAGCGAATCGAATTTCGGCTCCGCTGGCAGCGTCTCGGCATAGGAGCGCGCCGCATAGGCGGCGAAGGCGACGCCCGAAATGCGCCTGCCGACCAGGATTTCCTGCGGCTGCGACACCGGCCGGATCGCCACGTCGGCATCCCGATGCGTCAGATTGGCAATCGAATTCTGCGTCATCGCCTCGACCTGTATGCCGGGATGGAGCTTGTGAAACGCAGCCAGGATCGGAGGCAGCACCGACACCATCAGCGTGTCGGTGGTGGTAATCCGCAACGTGCCTTCGAACCTGAGATCCTGCCCCGACAGTTTGCGCGCCAGCTCATTGACCGTCTCGGCCATTGCGCGCGCGGCACCCAGCAGCTCCTCGCCGCCGGCGGTAAGCGCATAGCCCGTCGGCAGCCTGTCGAAAAGACGGATGCCAAGCCGCGCCTCGAACGCGTTGACGCGCCGCAGCACAGTGGTGTGGTTCACGCCCAGTATGCGCGCCGCGGCCGCCAGCGAAGCGCCCTCGGCGACGGCCAGCACCATGCGCAGATCTTCCCAGTCGATATGGTCGCGAGAGCTGTGCATTCTTGCAGAAAGATAAGGGAAATCTATGTCGCTGGCGAGCCAAATGCAGTGCTACCTGTGCATGAATGCAGAGCAAGTAGGCAAATCGGCAGATCGATCTGCACAGGCGCGCAGGCCATATACGCCCAACAGTCGCGCCACCCAAATCTAGGGAATACAATCGTGGAAATCCTCTTCGTCCCCCTGGCGCTTGTCGCCGGCGGCCTGCTCGCAGTTCAGGCCGGCGCCAACGCACAACTGTCAAAGGCCGTCGGCTCGCCCTTTGCCGCTACCACGCTTCAGCTCGCGGTCGGCGCCATCGTGCTGCTGTCGATCACAGCCCTTACGGGAACAACGCCGGCGCTGCTCGCCGTTCGCAAAGCCGAATGGTGGCACGCAATTGGCGGCACGGCCTCGGCCTTCTACGTCGTTTCGACCATTCTTTTGTTCCCTCGCCTTGGCGCCGTCGTGTCCGTCGGGCTGTTCATCGCCGGGCAGATGCTTGCATCCTTCGCTCTCGACACATTCGGCTGGCTGGGGATTCCGGAAGCCGGACTGCGCGCCGGGCCTGCCTTTGGCGTGCTCATCGTGCTTGTCGGTGCTGCCCTCATCGTTCTCGAACAGAAGGGTGCGGCGGATAATCTGTCGCCTTCGAAACTGGGCTGGATCGGGCTGGCGCTGCTGGCAGGCGCGGTGCTGCCAGTGCAAGGTGCGGTGAACGCCTTGCTCCGGCACGACCTTGGCGGCGCGCCGTTTGCTGTCGGCACCATCTCGTTCCTGGTGGCGATGCTGGCGATGGCCGCGGTGCTTGTGGCCACACTTGCCCTGACGAAGGCGCCCCGCCCTCGCCTAGCAGGCCTGTCATCGATGCCCTGGTGGGGCTGGCTCGGCGGCTTCGCGGGCGCCACCTATGTCACGACCGTGTTCACCGCCATCCCCGTCATCGGTGCGGCGGCAGCCGTCAGCCTGACGGTGGCGGGCCAGCAGGTCGCCAGCATCTTCGTCGACACGTTCGGCTGGTTTCACCTGCCGCAGCGGCTGGTGTCGGGCATGCGGCTTGCCGGCGTCGTGCTGCTTCTGGCCGGCTGCATCGTCATCAAGGCGCTCTGATCCCGCTGGCGCGACACATGTGGCGAGCCTCAGCCGAAATCGATCACCGGCTCCTGTCCCTCCCTGATCTGGGGGTCGAGGTGTCGCCGCGATGTCACCAACGAAGCAAGGTCCGGCGCCGCAAAAGCAATTTTTCGCCCCTTCCACAGCCGGCTCTAGAATTTCGATCGCAAATCACGCATGATGCACTTTGGTATTTTCGTAGATGGCTTCGCGCCCTTGGAATACCGGGAGGAACGGGACATGCCCATAGTGGTAGTACTCGTTTTGATCGTCTTGGGCTCGGTGTTGTTCCACTTCCTGAGCCCATGGTGGTGGACTCCGATTGCCTCGAACTGGGACTATATCGACAGCACCATCATCATCACCTTTTGGATCACCGGCGTCGTTTTCGCCGCCGTGGTGCTGTTCATGGCCTATTGCGTCTTCCGCTTCCGTCACCGCGAAGGCAGCCGGGCTGCCTACGAACCGGAAAACAAGCGGCTCGAATGGTGGCTGACGATCATCACCGGGGTAGGCGTCACGGCCTTGCTGGTTCCCGGCCTGTTTGTCTGGAGCCGATTCGTCAACGTTCCAAGCGACGCAACCGTGGTCGAAGTCGTCGGCCAGCAATGGCAGTGGAGTTTCCGCTTGCCGGGCAAGGACGGCAAGCTCGGCACATCCGACACCCGCGACGTCACGGCCGACAACCCGCTGGGCGTCATCGCCAAGGATCCCAACGGCCAGGACGATGTCGTGGTCGAGGCGGCCGACCTGCATCTGCCGGTCGGCAAGCCGGTCAAGATGCTGCTGCGCTCGATCGATGTGCTGCATGATTTCTATGTCCCGGAATTCCGCGCCAAGATGGACATGATCCCGGGCTCGGTCACTTATTTCTGGTTTACCCCGACCAAGATCGGAACCTTCCAGGTCCTGTGCGCCGAGCTTTGCGGCCAGGGCCATCCGATGATGCATGGCATCGTCATGGTCGACACCGAGCAGGACTATGTGGCCTGGCTCGGCCAGCAGCAGACGTTCGCGCAATTGTCGGCGCCCCAGCAGACGGGCTCGGCGGAACAGACGCCGGACAACGCGACGGCGTCAGCTTTGAAAGTTGCGGTAAAACTCGAAACTGTCGGGTCCCGCTGAAAAGGGCACGGAGGTGCTCCGCCTATGGTCGATGTCACGCCTGCAGATGCCGTCCCGCCCGCCGAAGTCGCGGAAATGGAACTCTACCATCCGCACAGCTGGTGGACGAAGTATGTCTTCTCGCAGGACGCCAAGGTCATCGCGATCCAGTATGCGGGGACCGCAACGGCCATCGGCCTGGTCGCCCTGGTCTTGTCCTGGCTGATGCGCCTGCAGCTCGGCTTCCCCGGCACGTTCGACTTCATCACCCCGGAAGCCTACTACCAGTTCATCACCATGCACGGCATGATCATGGTGATCTACCTGCTCACGGCACTCTTCCTCGGCGGCTTCGGCAACTATCTGATCCCGCTGATGGTCGGTGCCCGCGACATGGTCTTTCCCTATGTCAACATGCTGAGCTACTGGATCTACCTGCTTGCCGTGCTGGTTCTGGTGTCGAGTTTCTTTGCGCCCGGCGGACCGACGGGCGCCGGCTGGACGCTCTACCCGCCACAAGCCATCACCAGCGGCACGCCAGGCGGCCAGGACTGGGGCATCATCCTGATGCTCGTCTCGCTGATCCTGTTCATCATCGGCTTCACCATGGGCGGCCTGAACTATGTCGTGACGGTGCTGCAGGCCCGCACGCGCGGCATGACCATGATGCGCCTGCCGTTGACCGTCTGGGGCATCTTCACCGCGACCGTGATGGCGCTGCTTGCCTTTCCGGCGCTGTTCGTCGCCTGCGTAATGATGCTGCTTGACCGCGTGCTCGGCACCAGCTTCTTCATGCCGGCGATTGCCGAGATGGGCGAGCAACTGCCGCACAATGGCGGCAGCCCGATCCTGTTCCAGCACCTGTTCTGGTTCTTCGGCCATCCCGAAGTCTACATCGTGGCGCTGCCGGCCTTCGGCATCGTGTCCGACCTGATCAGCACCCATGCGCGCAAGAATATCTTCGGCTATCGAATGATGGTCTGGGCCATCGTTGGCATTGGCGCGCTGAGCTTCGTGGTCTGGGCACATCACATGTATGTCAGCGGCATGGATCCCTATTTCGGCTTCTTCTTCGCCACCACGACATTGATCATCGCCGTTCCGACCGCCATCAAGGTTTATAATTGGGTGCTGACCTTATGGCGCGGCGACATCCATCTCACCATACCGATGCTGTTTGCCCTGGCCTTCATCGTCACTTTCGTCAATGGCGGGCTGACCGGCTTGTTTCTCGGCAACGTCGTCGTCGACGTTCCGCTGTCGGACACGATGTTCGTCGTCGCCCACTTCCATATGGTCATGGGTGTCGCTCCGATCGTCGTGGTTTTCGGCGCGATCTACCATTGGTACCCGAAGGTCACCGGCCGGATGCTCAACGAGACGCTCGGCCGGTTCCATTTCTGGGTCACGTTCCTCGGCGCCTACCTGATCTTCTTCCCCATGCACTACCTCGGCCTGATGGGCGTGCCGCGGCGCTACGCCGAACTGACCGACATGACTGTCATGACGGAGTCTGCCCACCATCTGAACTCGTTCATCAGCATCATGGCGTTCATCGTCGGCTTTGCCCAGATGGTGTTCCTGTTCAACCTGATCTGGAGCATCCGCCATGGCCGCGAGGCCGGTGGCAATCCATGGCGAGCCACGACACTCGAATGGCAGACGCCGCAGACACCACCGGCGCATGGCAATTTCGGCAAGGATCTGCCGATCGTCTATCGCTGGGCCTATGACTACAGCGTGCCGGGCGCCAAGGAGGACTTCATTCCGCAAAATATGCCGGGCACCTTCGGCCCCTCCAGGGAGCCGGCATGAGCGTCATCCTGGTCTTCCTGCTCGTGATCGCCGGCTTTGCCGGCTGGTGGCTCTCGCATCAGCGGCTGATGACCAAGCCATGGCTCGAGCAAGGTGTGGCGGGAGATTTTGTCGCCTTCGACCGGTCGGGCCTGCCGACCGCCAAGATCGGCCTCGGTGTCTTCCTTGCCGTCGTCGGTTGCCTGTTCGCGCTGTTCACCAGCGCCTACTTCATGCGTATGGCGCTGTCGGACTGGCAGCCGCTGCCGATGCCACGCCTGCTCTGGCTCAACACCGGCATGCTGGTCCTGAGCAGCATCGCGCTGCAATGCGCCTCGGTAGCGGCGCGCAAGGGCCAGATGGACACGGTCAGGCTCGGCCTTGCCGCGGCTGGGCTCACCGCGCTCGCCTTCCTCGTCGGGCAGCTCATGGCATGGCGGGACCTGACCGCCGATGGTTATTTTCTGGCCTCCAATCCGGCCAACAGTTTTTTCTACCTGATAACCGGGATGCACGGCCTGCACATAGTGGGAGGGCTGGTGGGCCTGAGCAGGACAACCGCCGGCGCCTGGAACGGAGCACGGCCGGAACGGCTTCGCCTCAGCGTCGAATTATGCGCCATGTACTGGCATTTCCTGCTTTTCGTCTGGCTCGCCATCTTCGCTCTTTTGGCTGGCTGGGCCGCGACGTTCATCGATATTTGCCGGCAGTTGCTGACCTAGGAGGTCGAGGAGCATGGCAGAAACGACACTGACGCACACCGGCCAAACGGAGTCGCGGCCCGCAGGCTGGCAAGGAATCGCCGCCGACTGGTCGTCGGATCAGCGCGCGTTCAAGAACGTGTCCTGGGGCAAGGCCATGATGTGGATCTTCCTGCTCAGCGACACCTTCATCTTCGGCTGCTTCCTGCTCTCCTATATGACCGCGCGCGTCTCCACGCGCGTGCCCTGGCCCAACCCGAGCGAGGTCTTTGCGCTTCGTATCGGCGGTTCGGACATTCCACTGATCCTGATCGCCATCATGACCTTCGTGCTGATATCGAGCAGCGGAACGATGGCCATGGCGGTCAATTTCGGCTATCGCCGCGACCGCCGCAAAACGGCAATCCTCATGCTTTTGACGRCAGCACTAGGAGCCACCTTCGTCGGCATGCAAGCCTTCGAATGGACCAAGCTGATCACCGAAGGCGTACGGCCGTGGGGCAATCCATGGGGCGCGGCGCAATTCGGTTCGACTTTCTTCATGATCACCGGCTTCCACGGCACGCATGTGACGATCGGGGTGATCTTCCTCATCATCGTGGCGCGAAAGGTCTGGCGTGGAGACTACGACGTCGGACGTCCCGGCTTCTTCACCAGCCGCAGGGGTCGCTACGAGAACGTCGAAATCATGGGACTCTACTGGCATTTCGTCGATCTGGTCTGGGTGTTCATTTTCGCATTCTTCTATCTTTGGTGAGAGGCTGACATGGCTGAAGCAACCGCAAACGGGCTTGGGCAACACGCACTTCACGCTGCCCATGCGCATGATGCGCCAGCGACCGGCGTCGCCCAGGCGGAGGTTCATCAGGAACACCCGATCAAGCTCTATATGGTGGTCTGGGCATGGCTGTTCATACTCAGCACCTGCTCCTACCTGGTCGATTATTTCGGCCTCCACGGCTATCTCAGATGGTCGCTGATCCTGATCTTCATGATCCTCAAGGCGGGGCTGATCGTCGCCGTGTTCATGCACATGGCCTGGGAGCGGCTGGCGCTGGCCTATGCGATCATCCTGCCGCCGGTTCTGATACTGGTGTTCGTGGCCATGATGCTGTTCGAAGCGGATTACACGCTTCTCACCCGGATGTCGTTTTTCGGGCCCGGGCCCTGACGCACAGTCCGGATTTGAGGCTTCGCCCGCGGCATTTCCAGTCAGGAACCGCAGGATCCTGACTGCGGTCCGGGTCGAGCTGCTGCTGCCTTGAAACAAGCGGCGGCTGATCCATCTTGCTATTATCGGAAACGATCGGAGGAGAATGATTGCCTTCGTTTCCAATGCGCCGCGAACTCCAGCAGGGAGGCCGAAGATGACGATCGCAAATAGACTGAAGGACTACATTGACGGGAGAGGAATCTCCTACGACACCGTCGCCCATCATCGCACATCGACGAGCAGGCAGTCCGCCATTGCCGCGCATGTGCCCGGCAGCATGATGGCCAAATCGGTGGTCGTTCACCACGAACTCGGTTATGCGCTGGCCGTGGTCCCAAGCACGCACAGAATCGAGCTCGGTACACTGCAGGACGTCATGGACAGGCGTCTTGGACTCGCCTCCGAAGACGAGGTGGTGTCACTCTTCGGCGATTGTGACACCGGCGCCATTCCACCGATCGGCGCGGCCTACGATGTCCCGGTGATCCTCGACGACAGCCTCGGCGAAGCCGCCGACATCTATTTCGAGGGCGGCGACCACAGGACGCTGGTGCATGTCAGCGGCAAGGATTTCCACAATCTGACGATGGACGCACGTCACGCCCGCTTCAGCCACGCTGCCTACTGAAAAAATCAACCGTCTGCACCGGCACTCTCGCCGGTGCAGCCCAGCCGGATATCGTCAACTCGTCGGCCTGGCGGGCGACGGCGGTTCCACAACCTTGCGGTAGACATGCCAGGTGGCGTGACCGAGGATCGGCAGCACCACCGCCAGCCCGGCAAACACCGGCAGCGAGCCGATGATGAGGGCGACGGCGACAATCAGTCCCCAGACGGCCATGGGGATCGGGTTCGCCAGCACCGCTCGCACCGAGGTGTGGATGGCTTCGTAGGCGCCGACATCGCGGTCGAGCAACAATGGGAAGGCGACGACCGTTGTGCACAACACCACCACGGCGAAGACGAAGCCGATGGCGTGCCCCAGGATAATCAGCGACCAACCGCGTCCGGTGGCAAATATTTCATTGATGAAGCCGGATATCGATGCCGGCGGAGCCGGGCCGAAGAGATATTGGTAGAACACCTGCGCCGTCAAAAGCCAGGCGATGAAGATTGCAACCAGCATGATTCCGACCGCCGCGATGGCTGGCAGCGCCGGAGAATTCCTGACCTCGAAAGCGTGCCTCCAGGAGGTGTCGAGCCCGGCTTCTCGCCTGCGGCTGATCTCATAGAGGCCGATCGCTGCGAATGGACCGATCAGCGCAAAGCCGGACACCAGCGGAAACAACATCGGCAGCGCATTGGCGCCCGAAGTCCAGGCAGCGAGCACGACGCCGACAAGCGGATAGATCAGGCAAAGAAAAACGATGTGCGACGGTTTGACCATGAAATCGTCAACACCGCGTTTGAGTGCGTCGAAAAGATCGGAAACACCGATTTTTCGAATTTTGGTGTGTTCCAGCGTTTCGCTGGCGCCTGCAATCACGTGAAAACTTGTCATGCCGTTCCTCCAGACCAGGTCCGGTAAGGTCGCGGTTTCACGGTGCTGCCGTTCTGCATGACTGGCCACGCAAAACCGCGACCTGCACCGCAATCAACATACCCCATTGCCTGGAACTTGTCGCCCTTTTGTCACAAAGGCTCGGAAGGCCATACGCTGGCTCTTGAGGCCTTTCTTCGATATCCTCTCCAATCGAAGGTGTCGGTGATGGACGGAAAAACAATTCTGCTGCTCGGCCTTGGAATCGTCGCTCTGCTGATCCTTGGATTCTGTGCTCTACCATCGTGAGCCGATCCTGGCGTGCAACGTTTTCGGTGCGGCGATCACCGACCTGCCGTCTCGACCCGGCGAGGGTTCCGAGAACAGCGGTAAAGCTGTCAACCTCCGGCTGACATGAACGCGCGCATCGCGATGGTGTCGGCAAGCAGCACGGCAAAGATCGCGAAAAGATAGAAAATCGAATAGGCAAACAGCGCCTTTGCGGGCTTCATCTCCTTGTCGGGAATGACCAGAGCCTTCCAGGCGTGCCAGATGAAACCGGCGCCCAATGCCGCCGAAATAATCCCATAGACCCCGCTCGTGAATCCGAACGCCCAAGGCAGCACGCCGATTGGTGCCAGGAGCAGTGAATAGGCGAAGATCTGCCTTCTGGTCGAGGCCTGGCCGGCCACGTTCGGCATCATCGGGATGCCGGCAGCGGCGTAGTCGCCGGCCTTGAATAGCGCGAGCGCCCAGAAATGCGGCGGCGTCCACAGGAAAATGATCAGGAACAGGATGAGGCTTTCAATGCCGATGGCGCCAGTCGCCGCCGCCCAGCCAATCATCGGAGGAAGGGCACCCGCCGCGCCGCCGATGACGATGTTCTGCGGCGTCGAGCGCTTCAGCCACATCGTATAGATGACGACGTAGAAAAAGATGGTGAAGGCCAGCAGAGACGCAGCAAGCCAGCCCACCAGCACGCCGAGCGTCATGACCGAAAGCGCGGACAGCACCAGGCCGAAGCCGAGAGCTTCGCCGGGCGTGACGCGGCCTGACGGAACCGGCCGCTTTGACGTGCGCGACATCAGCGCGTCGATGTCCGCGTCGTACCACATGTTGAGCGCTCCGGCCGCTCCCGCTCCAACCGCAATCGCGCCTATTGCGATCACGGCGATGACCGGGTTCATCGCGCCGGGCGCCACCATCAGACCGACGAAAGCGGTAAAGACGGCAAGCGCCATGACCCGCGGCTTCAAGAGCGCAAAGAAATCAGCGGCCGTCGCTTCCGAGAGGCGGACGCCGGTATCCTTGAGGCTTTCCTTGACCGACATTTGACACGACCATGGATGGAAAACGGGCAGCCTAGCCGGCCGAAGAGCCAGGCTACTGGGAAAATTGCTTCAGATAGGCGATGACGTTGGCGACGTCCTCGTCCTTCTTGAGGCCGGGAAACGCCATCTTCGTGCCTTTGACCATGGCCTTGGGATCGTGAAGGTAAGTCGTCAGCGTCGGTTCATCCCATTTGACGCCGGATTTGCCGGCGGCGATCATGGCTTCAGAATATTTGAAATCCGGATGCGTGCCGGCCGTCCGGCCGATAACGCCGTGCAACGAAGGACCGATCTTGTTCGTGTCTACGTCTGCGACGTGGCAGACCTTGCATTTGGTGAAGACCTTCTCGCCCGCCGCAGCATCCTGTGCCCGCGATGGATTGGCGATGAAGGTTGCAACAGACACGACGGCGAAAAACGCAACCAAGCGCATGGCATTTCCTCCCTGATCGTCAAATTTGCCTGAGACCGTCTGCACATGCCGATACCGCCAGCATACGCCTTGCACGGCAGAATAGATTCTCCGCTTTCTCCCCCAAATGGACTTGCGGCACCTGTCTACCACAGAATCTGGCCGGCAGGTAGAACAGGTCGACCGTACAAAGGTTTAGAGCAATTCCAGGAAAAGTGTGAAGCGGTTTTCCCGGGAAAAGCGCGTAGCGCTTTCCGTTGGGAATTGCGTAAGAACAAATACATAGAGCGGCTCGCCGTTTCCATGAAACGGTGAAGCGCTCTAGGTGGTTTGCGGTGGCTCAAGGCACATCCGCCACAACGAAAAAGGCCGCCTCAAGGGCGGCCTTTTCTGATCTTGTCTTCAGGCGCTTATTCGGCGTCCTTGGCGGCCTTCTTCTTCGGCGCGGCCTTCTTCTTGGGCTCTTCCGCGTCGTCGGCCTTTTCAGCCTTGTCGGCCTTCTTGGCAGCGGCCTTCTTTGCCGGCTTGGCCTTGGCTGTATCGGTCTCTTCGTCGTCGGCCATCAGCTCTTCCTTGCTGACCTTGACGTCGGTAACCGAGATCTGGCCGAGCAGATGGTCGACGACCTTCTCCTCGAACATCGGCGCGCGCAACGTGTTCAGCGCTTCCGGGTTGCTGCGGTAGAACTCGAAGGCTTCCTGCTGCTGGTTGGCCGGATAGCGGCGCACCTGCTCGAACAGACCGCGCTGCAATTCCTCGTCCGAAACGGTGACGCCGGCCTTCTCGCCGATTTCGGCCAGAACCAGGCCGAGGCGCACGCGGCGCTCGGCAAGGCGCAGATATTCGGCGCGTGCCTCTTCTTCCGTCGTCTCTTCGTCGGCGAAGGTACGGCCGGCAGCCTCGAGGTCGCGGTTGACCTGGGTCCAGATGTTGTTGAACTCGGCATCGACGAGCTTCGACGGCGCTTCGAACGAATAGGCCGCGTCAAGCTGGTCGAGCAGCTGGCGCTTGACCTTCTGGCGGGTCATCGAACCGAACTGGTTCTCGATCTGGCCACGCACCACGTCGCGCAGGCGCTCCAGCGATTCCAGGCCGAGATTCTTGGCCATCTCGTCATTGATTTCCAGCGCGCCGGGCTTGGACACTTCCTTGACGGTGACGTCGAAGGTGGCTTCCTTGCCGGCCAGATGCGCCGCCTGGTAGTTTTCCGGGAAGGTGACCGTGACCTGCTTTTCGTCGCCGGCCTTGGAGCCGATGAGCTGGTCCTCAAAACCCGGGATGAATTCCTTGGAGCCGAGCACCAGCGGCTGGTCGGTGCCGGCGCCGCCGGAGAAGGCCTCGCCGTCGATCTTGCCGACATAGTCGATCGAAACGCGGTCGCCCTCGGCGGCCTTGCCGGTCTTCGGCTCGAAGCTGCGTGCCGATTCGGCGACGCGCTGGACCTGCTCGCCGATCTCGCTGTCCGGCACTTCGAACACCTGGCGAGTCACCTTGATGTCGGAGAAATCCTTGATCTCGATCGCCGGGATGATCTCATAGTTGAGGCGGAATTCGAAGTCGGCGCCGCCGGCCAGGATCTTCTCGGCCTCTTTCTCGTCCTCGGTCATGATCACTTCGGGCTGCATGGCGGCCTTTTCGCCGCGCCCGGTGATGATCGAACGGGTCGAATCGTTAAGGATCTCGTTGACCACTTCGGCCATGAACGACTTGCCGTAGACCTTGCGCAGGTGCTGGACCGGCACCTTGCCGGGACGGAAGCCGTTGATGCGGACCTTGTCGCGGGCATCGGACAGCCGCGCCATAAGCTTGGCTTCCATATCACCGGCCGGCACGGTGATCTTGATCTCGCGCTTGAGACCGGAGTTGAGCGTTTCGGTGACCTGCATCGTAAAACCTTTATCTTCACCAAAGAGACTGCCACGGCGCTTTGCCGTTCACAGCCTGCCGGTACAATCTTGCCGGGAATGGCTTTTGGTACGGAACCTGGCGATTTGACCGAAATTACGGCTCAAACTCTTCCAAACTGCGTTCCAAGATGTGAATAAGTTCTTGTTTTTCCTACTTCTTATCACATTCTGCAGAAGCGGATCGGCGCGTCCCGTCACATTTGACACGCCTTTTGTCACAGGCGAGGCTAATTTTCAACCATCTTCGCGTTGCAGCGAATTGCCGCCATTTTCGCCCCGACATTGACAGAATGATGGCTACATGGGATTGCCGGGCCACGCGGGTATGGCGGAACTGGTAGACGCACCAGATTTAGGTTCTGGCGAGTGATCGTGGGGGTTCGAGTCCCTCTACCCGCACCACCCTTCGCTCTTTCGAGCTTCGGGTGGCAGGCCACGGGAAGCTCGAAAGAGCGAAGGGTGTCCTCCGAAGCCTTGGCGAAGGAGGACTGGCGGCGCCCTACGCTTCAAACACCTGGCCCGTGAACCAATCTGCCAGCTTCGCCAGTTCAGGCCCCAGCACCCGGTCGGCATCAACCGGCGGCACGATCTGCCTGATATCCGCGACAAAATCCTGCAGCGCCGGCGGCGTGGCGCGTTCGGTGACGTGCAGCGCCTGCGAGGCGATCATGGCCAGCATCGCCATCGCCGCATCGAGGCAGCGGCCTGCGGTTGCCTCCTTGGTCCAGGCGAAGAATGCCGTCGTGGCGACGTCGTCCTGGCCGGCGCCGGCGGATTCGGTTCCCGGAATGAAGGTGCGTTGCGCCGCGAGCTTGGCCTGCTCGAGATAGCCGGTGATCGCCATCGGCACATAACCGACATTGCCGTGGCCGTCGCTGTCGGCCCAGTGCCGCCCGGTCATCAACAGGTCGGGCAGCAGCGACACCTTGCCGTTCAGCAGCTTTGAGGCGTGGCGGTCGCAGAGCAGGCAGAGATCGGCCCAGATCGCCGCCAGATCATCAAGCGCCGGCGTCGCCATGGCATTATGATAGCCGCCGGTGGAGATGCAGCGTCCCAGTGGGTGCGCTTCGTCGGGCGGGATATAGACCGGATTGTCCGATATCGAGGCCAGCGACACGGTGGCCGCCCGTTCCGCGCCAGATAACGCACGATGCGCGTGGCCGAGCACGCGCGGCACGGTGCGGTAGCTGACCGGTGCCTGGTAGTTGCGCCGCCCGTCTCCGGCGCCGACCAGAAACTGCCGCAATCCGCGCAAGGCCGCCGCTTCGTGTTCGTCGCCCCAGAGCCCGTCGAGCGCGGCATCATAGTGCTCAAGCGGGGCGCGAAACGCTTCGATCGACAGCGCAAACACCTTGTGCGCCATGGCAACGCGACGACGCGCGGCCAGCGCCGCGTCCGCGACCAGTGCCGCCGCGCAAGGCGAGCCGTTGATCAGCGAACCTCGCTCCTTCACTTCGAGCTCCAAGCCAGCGGTAAGCGCGGCAAATAGCGGATAGAGTGCCAGGATCTCGCCGGCGCCGCCCTGCCCCTGCGACGGCACCACCGGCATCGGTCCGCCGTCCAGCATCGCGGCAACCGCCTGCGCGATGCGCGGCGTGGTGGCCGCATTGCCTTCGATGAAGTTGGTGAGACGGGCCAGCACGATCGCCCTGACGACACGCTCCGGCAGCGGCTCGCCAAACGATGTGGCGGCGGCAAAAGCCTTGATGCGCGCATGGCGGTCGCGCTCGTCACGTTCGAGCTTGCGGCTCGCCAGCTCGCCCATGGCGGTGGTGACGCCATAGATGACCGGCGGCGGATCGGATTCGATGAGTTTCAGGAACGAGGCACGGCATTCGGCAATGCGTTGCAGGGCCATGTCGCCGATTTCGACCGTGTCGTTTTTCCAGGCGACACGAAACACAGAGTCGAGATTAATGTCTTCGCGCGTCGTCAGCGTAATCGTCATGGTTCTTCGCCCGAACTTTGTTGCCTGCGGGCGAAGCGATCGATCTTTACCGAAACCCATGCCCTGAAATGAATTCCAGTCGTCAATTCTAGTAGAGCGGTTCCTCGAACATTGTCTTGTCGCCGTCCATCAGCGCCTTGATCTGCGCCTCCCCATTGGCCGCGAGCGCAATGCGCACCCCGAATGGCCGCACCCGCATGTCGTTCTGGATCGCCATGCCCTGTCCCTCCGGCAGGTAGAAGCGGTCGATGCCGTATTGCGGCGCGATCGTGGATTCGGGGTCAAGCGTCCAGCCCGGCGCGACCTGGCCGACAATATCGGCTTCGTCGGCGGCTGCCAGCGTCGGAGCCTTGCCGAACCAGGCCGTGGTCGCATGCCAGTAGCCGTCGGCGCCCGACTTCAGCCGGACCACGATCGGCGTGTTCTCGCTGGTGGTCTGGCCGGCCGCAATGTTGGCGATCAGCTTTACCGGCAAGCGCGATATCTCGTAGCCTAGGATGATATAGTCGCCGCGCAAAAGATCACGCGGGTCGACCGGCTCGATCTTCAGCAACACTTCCTTGCCGTTGCGCAGGATTGCCGCGCGGCCGGCGATGATCCAGCTCAGGAAGCCGATCTGGACGAGCGCCAGGACCAGCGCCGAGATGACAAGTTTCTTTCCCGATATCATGCTGCCGCTCCTTCCGGGGCCTTCATGCGCTTTTCCACGCGGATGATGACGAGGGCCAAGATGCCGAACAGCACCGCGGCGGCCAGGAAGAAGCCGGCCGTGTCGAGCATCGACTGCAAGGTCACCACGTAGATGATGGCGAGTTCGAAGGCAAAGCCGGCATAGGCGACCCAGCGCAGCCCCCTGCTCTCGCGCCCGCCCAGCATGATCGCCGCAGCAATGCCGGCCAGTGCCACGACCGAGGCGATGGCAAAGCCGCCGTTGAATGTGCTGTGATCGCCAAGCTCGAACTGGATCATGGCCAGGCCGGTCAGAAAGCCGATCAAGGCGTGCAAGGGCAGCCGCCCGCCGAGCTGCAAAATCCTGTCGACCGGCTCGGCGGCGAAGATCGCGACCGCAAACAGCAACGCCGACACCACGACCAGCGGGATGGCCAGCAGCAGCGTGTTGTGGTCCATGCCGCGCACCGCAATATAGAAAATGACTGAGAGCAGGATCAGGTGGCGGGCCGGCTGGCTGCGCGTCCAGAACGAGATAACAAACAGCACCGGCGCCATGATGACGAAGAAATTCGGGAATTCGGTGCGGCTGTAGAAGTCGAACTCGCGCACGAACAGCCAGGCAACGGATATGCCGACGGCCGCGACGGTCAGCGGGTTCGAGCGCAACGCCACTGCGGCAAGCGCCGTGCCGATGCCCCAGGTGACGATGGCCGAGGCCTCGTCGCCTGTGAGATGGTACATCTGGCCGATCAGCGCGATCGATCCGCCGAAGGCCGCGGCCGCCACGATCCACAGCGCCTCGCCGATCGCCGCATGGTCGCGCATCTTCAAGAGCGCGCCGCCGACATAGCCGGCGAGAATGACGGCAAACAGTGCCGCGACGCGCACCAACCGCGGGATGGCGTCCCAGTTGGAAGCGACGAACAATAGGATCGCGGCGCCAAACAGCAGCGCCGCCATCATTGCCAGGATGGTGCCGAAGCTCAGCGATTTGCGTTCGTTTGCCTCGATATCGCGCGTCAGCGCATCGGCCGTCGGCGCATCGATCAGACCGGCCTGCAGCCAACGCCCGATATCCGACCTCACCCGTGACGAATAGCTCGCCATGCCGCGTCTCCCCCAGTTTGGTCTTTCTGACAGCCGATCGGGTCAAATTATTGACGCCACGGCATTTTCCGATTCGGGTTTCTTTATGTCGAAGCCGTGAACGGGCGTTAATGTTGCATTGCACAATTTGCATTGCTGCCATGCGTCAATGGCACTTTTAAATCGATATAGTCCCACCTATTTTCTGTTCGTACACAAACGGAATGATCCGAAGAAAGACGAAACGAGTACTACCATGAACCTGATCCGCAACTACCGCAACTGGCGCCGCTACCGGGACACGGTCTCCGAGCTGAGCCGCCTGTCGACCCGTGAACTGACCGACCTCGGCATCAGCCGCAGCGACATCCACTACGTCGCCCGCAAGGCGGTCTAATCCTCTTCGGATCGCAAATGGTCCGAACCTGTTTTGAAAAAGAGAACGACAATGAACCTGATCCGCAACTATCGTAACTGGCGCGTTTATCGCGACACCGTTACCGAGCTGGGTCGCCTTTCGAACCGCCAGCTCCATGATCTCGGTATCGTCCGCGACGAGATCAAGATCATCGCCCGCAAGGCGACGATCTAACCAGAATTTCGCCAGGGTCGACCTCCTCCCCGACCCTGACGGAAACGGTCAGCCTTCACCTCCTCCCGAGGGTTGACCACCAAAACGGCGCCCGCCGCACCTCCTCCCGCGGCGGGCGTTGTTTCCGAAGCGAACGTAGTTCGTCTTCCAGGGATTTCGCCTCCCTCGATCCGGCGAAAAGAATTTCGTCAAAGCCGACCTCCTCCCCGGCGATGACGAATAAGGCCGATCCCCACCTCCTCCCGAGGATCGGCCCCCAAAACGACACCCGCCGGATCCTCCCCCGGCGGGTGTTGTTGTTTCTAGGGCAGGTTTTCAGCTGAGCACGCTGTCGACCAGGGCGATTATGCCGCCATGAGAGCATCGTCGCGGACAGACTGGACAAGAAAGTCGAGCACCGTCGTCACGCGCAGCGGCATGTTCTTGCGCGATGGGTAGACGACGTTGATCGGCAGCCGCGTCGGCGGAAAATCCGGCATCACCTTGACCAGCCTGCCTTTCTCGATGTCCGGCCCGGCCAGGATATGGGACAGCACCGCAAGCCCTGCTCCCGCCAGCGTTGCCCGATGGACGGCCATTGAATTGTTGGCGACCAGGCGAGGCTCAACCCGCAGAACAACATCATCCGCCCCGTCGGAGAACGACCATGACCGGCCATCGCCGGCACGGCTGTAACAAATGCAGCTGTGATCTCTGATGTCTTGCGGCGTTTGCGGTGTATCCCGCCCTTCGAGATAGCAAGGCGAGGCCACGAGAAAGGCAGTCGTCCAGCCGATCCGGCGGCAGATCAGGCTGCTGTCGCCGACCGGGCCGAGGCGCACCTCGAGATCGATGGCATCAGCGACGAGATCCGAGGGTTCCTCCCGCAAGATCAGTTCGACGGCAAGAGATGGATGGCTCTCCAGCAGCCTTGCAAGGCGGTCGCCGATAAACAACCCGAGCGGCGTGGGCAGGCTAAGCCGCACTTTTCCCGATACGGTTGCGCCCTCAGTGCCACTCGCTTCGCTCAGCGCTTCGACCGCTTCCACCACGCGCTGAGCCATCGGCAGCATCTGTTCACCCTCCACCGTCAGGGCAAGCGCGCTCGTCGTGCGATGCAAAAGGCGCGTCTTCAGATGCGCTTCCAGCGCCGAGACCTGCCGGGATACGGCCGGCTGCGTCAGATTGAGGTCGATCGCGGCCGCGGAGAAGGACCTTGTCTGCGCCACCCGCAGGAACGTTCGCAACGCCGATACGACGTCCATCCTCATCCCCATTACCTTTCGACATATGCCTTATGTCCGCATCCTAGGCGGCAGGCGCTTTACTGTCCAGCTATTATGGATATTAATTATCCTTAAGGACACAAAATATCCTCAAAACCCCCGGAAGGACAAGCAATGACACAGCGTCTGAACGCCGCCCAACAATCGCCCGAGCTGTTCAAGAAACTTTCCGACCTCAGCATGGCCGAGGCACACAGTGCCATCGAAGAGAAGATCCGCGATCTCGTCCATATCAGGGCATCGCAGATCAATGGCTGCGCCTTCTGCCTCGACATGCATGTCAAGGAAGCAAAGATCCATGGCGAGAGCGAGCTGCGGCTCTACCATGTCGCCGTCTGGCGGGAATCGACCCTGTTCATTCCGCGTGAACGCGCCGCCCTCGCCTGGACCGAAGCCGTCACCAAACTGCCCGAAGGCGGCATTCCCGACGACCTGTATGAGCGCGTGCGCGGGCAGCTTTCGGAAAAGGAAATCTCCGACCTGACCTTCTCGATCATGGCCATCAATGCCTGGAACCGCGTCAGTGTTGCCTTCAAGGCCGTGCCCGGCTCCGCCGACAAGTTCTACGGCCTCGACAAGGCCGGCCTGAATTAACGCGTTCCCAGAGCAACCCATCAATCGACGCGGCGCGACAGCGCGCCGCAAACGGAGAGCATCATGAAAATCGTTATCATCGGCGGAACCGGCCTCATCGGCACCAAAACCACCGAACGCCTGCGCAAACAGGGCCACGAGGTGATCGCCGCCGCCCCGAATACCGGCGTCAACACCATCACCGGCGAAGGCCTGAAAGAGGCGCTGGCCGGCGCCGAGGTCGTGATCGATCTCGCCAACTCACCCTCCTTCGAGGACAAGGCCGCCATGGATTTCTTCACGATTTCCGGCCGCAATCTGCTCGCGGCAGGCAAGGCTGCCGGGGTCAAGCACCATATCGCGCTCTCGGTTGTCGGAACCGAACGCCTGCAGGACTGCGGCTATTTCCGCGCCAAACTCGTCCAGGAACAGCTGATCAAGGCGTCCGGCATTCCCTACACCATCGTTCATTCCACGCAGTTCATGGAATTCCTCGCCGGCATCGCCAAGTCGGGCACGGTCGGCGAAGCCGTGCATCTGTCGCCGGCCTATGTGCAGCCCATCGCATCCGACGACGTCGCCGACGTCATGGCGCGTGTCGCGCTCGCCGCGCCAATCAACGGCATGATCGAGATTTCCGGTCCGGAGCGCGTGCGGATGAGCGAACTCGTCACCCGCTACCTCAAGGCTGTCGGCGATCCCCGCAAGGTTGTGGCCGATCCGGAGGCGCTCTACTTCGGCGCGCGGCTGAACGACAATTCGCTCGTCTCCAACAACAATCCCCGCCTTGGCCACATCACCTTCGAGCAATGGTTTCCGACCTCGGCGCGGAAATGACCGTCAGGCTGCGCTGTTAGTCCAGGCGCAGCGCATTGCCTCACACAAAGGAGTTCTCAAATGATCAAATCAATCGTCGCTGCCCTCATCGTGACGGCCGCTGTGGCTGGCCCGGCCGGAGCCACAGATACACATCCCGCTGGCGAAAAAGCTGCCAAGGTCACCCTCGTCTATGAGCATGAACTGCCGAATGCGCCGGGCAAGAGCATCAAGGGCATCCTGGTCGAATACGGCCCCGGCGGCTTCTCGGAGGCGCACACGCATCCAAGCTCGGCGTTCATCTACGCGACGGTTCTGGAAGGCTCCATCCGCAGTCAGGTCAATGACGATCCGGCCAAGGTCTACAAGGCCGGCGAGAGCTTTTCGGAGATGCCGGGCGATCGCCACAGCGTGAGCGAGAACGGCAGCAAGACGAAGCCCGCAAAACTACTGGCCGTCTTCGTCGTCGATACCGCTCAGAAGGAATTGACCTATCCGGTCACGAAGTAGGCCGAAGAGGCCGGGCGCCTTGCTGGCGTCCGGCCCTGCCTTGAGTTTGTATCATATCGGGGACCCATGTTCGGCGATCATCACTTCCTTGCCCTGGTCTTGATCAATCTGCTGGGGCTTGCCGGCATTGTCGTCTGGCGTTTTCAGGGTCGCGGGCGCTCGATGGCACGCCTGATCGTCCAGATCCTGTTCTTCGCCGGCATGACCGCGGTGCTCGGCTTCAGCGGTATCCTGCCGCATTGGGTGGCTGAGACAGATCTCACAGATATCCAAGGCGCGGGCGTGTATCTGGCAAAGTCGGCGCGCATCCTCTGGTGGATACACCTTGCCTGGACGCTCGTCGGCTTTGTGCGCCTCTATGTCGTCGTGGAACACCGGCCACGAGAAGCGCGCCTGCTCCAGGAACTGGTCGTCGCAGTCATCTATCTCGGCGTGGCGCTGTCGATAACGGGTTTCGTCTTCGGAGTTCCCGTCGCAACGCTGGCGGCAACGTCGGGCGTGGTTGCCATCATTGTCGGGTTTGCGCTGCAGAACACGCTTGGTGACGTCTTTTCCGGCATCGCGTTGACACTGGGCCGACCCTACACGCTCGGTGACTGGATCATGCTGAGCGACGGTACGGAAGGACGCATCGTCGAAACAACCTGGCGCTCCACCCACCTGCTTACCGGCGCCAACAACATCGTCGTCCTGCCCAACAGCGTGTTGGCGAAGATCAGCCTGACCAATCTCAGCCGTCCCGACGAGAGGCAGTTGATAAGCCTGACCGTGCGGATTGCCGCGACGCACGCGCCGCACATCATCGAGGAGGCCATGCACGCGGCTCTCCAGAAATGCCAACGGATCGTCAAAGAGCCGGCACCGCTCGTCGCGCTCAAGGAGATCGACGCGGTGGCAATCGGGATCGACCTGCTCTTTTGCGTGGCCGGTCCGGGCGACCGGTTGCTGGCCAGGAATGAGGTGATCGACCTTGTCCATCGCCACTGCGAGGCGAATGGTCTGTTCCTTGCGATGTCGCCCCAGAGCTATGCCGTGGTATTGCCGGCGACGGCTGACCAGCCGCCCGCGACGGTCATGCGTTCACGTTCATCCGGCGCGCTCTAGCACCCATTCAAAACTGTCCTTCCAAAGCTCCGGCGGGATCTCCTGCGCCAGCGCTTCGGTGAGGTCGGAAAGCCTGACGCTGCGCAGTTTTGCCCGCCAGGCCTCGTCGGCTTCCCACATGATGCGCGACACCGCGCATGGGCTGCTTTCGCAATAGCCCTGCGGACGGCACGGATTGTTTTCGCGGATGTTGGTGCACACAAATGTCCGCGCCTTGCCCTCCACCGCTTCCACGATCTCGAGAAAGGTCAGCTCGGCCGGCGGCCGTGCCAGCCGGTACCCGCCTGACGGCCCGAGCGTCGTATCGACCAGGCCCGCCTGAGACAGGCTTTGCAGCGCCTTGGAGAGATACTCTTTTGGAAGGCCGTGGAACTCGGCGAGCGCTTTTGTGGAGAGATAACGCCCTGCAGGCAGGCCCGCGAGAATGGCGCAGCAGTGCAGCGCCCATTCGACTTGGCTTTTCAGGATCATCAATGGATTCCGGGTCGATACCGATCGAACTTATATTAAGGATATGAAATATCCCTATTTTTCTGCCGTGTAAACAGACGGTCCGGCGGAGTGGTTACGGGGGCAACAACGGCCTACCCTCGCAGCCGGCCAATTGCAAACAGCGCGCCAAGCGATTATTCCGGCGCTCATGAGCAAAAATCCTATCCACATCGTCGGCGGCGGCCTCGCCGGCTCCGAAGCCGCCTGGCAGGCGGCACAAGCTGGCGTTCCGGTAATCCTGCATGAGATGCGCCCGGTGCGCGGCACCGATGCGCACAAGACCGACGGTCTGGCCGAGCTCGTCTGCTCCAACTCCTTCCGCTCCGACGATGCCGAGAACAACGCCGTCGGCCTGCTGCATGCCGAAATGCGGCTGGCCGGTTCGCTGATCATGAGCGCCGGCGACGCCAATCAGGTGCCAGCCGGCGGCGCACTCGCCGTCGACCGCGACGGTTTCTCCGACGCGGTGACCAAAAAACTCGAAGCCCACCCGCTGATCACCATTGAGCGCGAGGAAGTGCCGGGCCTGCCGCCGGCGGAGTGGGATCAGGCGATCATCGCCACCGGCCCGCTGACTGCCCCTTCGCTCGCCCAATCGATCGCCGAGGCAACCGGCGCCGATGCGCTGGCCTTCTTCGACGCGATTGCCCCGATCATCCATTTCGACACCATCGACATGGACACCTGCTGGTTCCAGTCGCGCTACGACAAGGTCGGCCCCGGCGGCACCGGCAAGGATTACATCAACTGCCCGATGGACAAGGACCAGTATCTTGCCTTCGTGCAGGCGCTGGTCGACGGCCAGAAGACCGAATTCAAGCAATGGGAAGGCACGCCCTATTTCGACGGCTGCCTGCCGATCGAGATTATGGCCGAGCGTGGTGTCGAGACGCTGCGCTACGGCCCGATGAAGCCGATGGGGCTGACCAATGCCCACAATCCGACGGTCAAAGCCTATGCCGTGGTGCAGCTGCGCCAGGACAATGCGCTGGGCACGCTCTACAACATGGTCGGTTTCCAGACCAAGCTGAAGCATGCCGAGCAGGTGCGTGTCTTCCGCACCATTCCGGGCCTGGAAAACGCCGACTTCGCCCGACTGGGCGGCCTGCACCGCAACACATACATCAACTCGCCGACCTTGCTCGACGCTTCGCTGCAGCTGAAGTCCCGGCCAGGATTGCGCTTTGCCGGCCAGATCACCGGTTGCGAGGGCTATGTAGAAAGTGCAGCGATCGGCCTGCTCGCCGGCCGCTTCGCCGCCGCCGAGCGTCTCGGCTATGAGCTGTCGCTGCCGCCGCTCACCACCGCCTTCGGCGCGCTACTCAACCACATCACCGGCGGCCACATCGTCTCCGACGATGAGCCGGGAAAACGCTCCTTCCAGCCGATGAACGTCAATTTCGGCCTGTTCCCGCCGGTCGAAGCCGTGAAGATCGAAGGCAAACGCCTGCGCGGCAAGGACAAGACGGTGGCCAAAAGACACGCCATCACCTCGCGCGCCCAGGCCGATTGCCGGGAGTGGCTAGGGCTGCCGTCGCGGGCAGAGGCGGCGGAGTAAGCACGTTCAGGTTGGACGCTCGGCACAAAGTAGGATAGTATCCTACTTTGTGCATGATGGAGCCCAATCATGGAATCCGCCGAAAAGCTGTCAGTCACCGTTACTCCTGCCATGGCGCGGATGATCCGCGAAAAGGTCGAGGACGGCTCGTTTGGCTCGGCAAGCGAGGTTATCCGCGCGGCACTTCGCGCCTTCCAGCGTGAGGAAGATGAGCACGCAGAGCGCATTGCCTCGATCCGAGCGCGGGTGAAGGCATCGATCGAGGACACAAGGCCCGCTGTCCCTCTCAACGAAGCAATTGATCGGGTGAAGAGCCGAATCTCGCAACTGGCGCAGGACTATGATGATCCAGCGCCTCGTCGTCGTTCTTAGCGAAAACGCGATCTCCGATCTCGAAGCGATTGCCAGCTACATCCTTGAGGCAAGCGGCAGCGAAAACGTAGCCAAAGGTTTCGTGGATCGGATCAGGGAGCGCTGCCAGAGCATCGGCAACGCGCCTCGCGGCGGCCGATCGAGAGATGATATCTCGCTTGGACTGCGCACTGTCCCGTTCGAGCATTCAGCCGTCATCGCCTATGTGATCGAGAGCGATGCAGTTCTCATCGTCAACATCTTCTACGGCGGTCGCGACTATGAGGCACTTATGCGGGATGGCGGATCGGGCGACCCATCCTGAAAAGCAGCTACTCCGCCGGCTCAGCACCCGCCATCGGCAGCCCCGGCTTACCCGCCTCCCCCGGATTGCGCCTGACATACGCCGCCTTCAAACTCTCCGAAGTTTCGCGCGAGCCGTCATGGCTCCAGCCCGGCGGCTTGATCAGGTAGTTGAGGCGATCGCGCATCGTCAGCCCCGGCGCGAAGGCATCCCTGAACATGCCAATCCATTCGTGGAACGCCACTTTCAGCGGATTGAAGGTGCCGAGATTTTTGACGATGCCATAGCGCGGCCGGTCCTCCTCCAGCTCCGCGACGAAGGTGCCGAACATGCGGTCCCAGATGATCAGCGTGCCGGCATAGTTGGCGTCGAGATAGCGCGGGTTGGTGGCGTGGTGGACGCGGTGGTGCGAGGGTGTGTTGAAGATGAATTCGAACCAGCCCCACATCTTGCCGATGGCTTCAGTGTGAATCCAGAACTGCCAGACCAGATTGAAGCCGAAGGTGAAGGCGATGACCGCCGGATGGAAGCCAAGCAGCACCAAAGGCGCCTGCAGCACGAACATGAAGGTGAACAGCCCGGTCCAGCTTTGCCGCAGCGCCGTCGACAGATTGTAATGCTGGCTGGAATGGTGGTTGACGTGTTCTGCCCACACCCAGCGCACCCGGTGAGCGATACGGTGGTAGATGTAGTAGCGCAGATCATCGAGCAGGAAGGCGACCAGGAACACCCACGCGGACAGGCCGAGATTGAAGAGGCGGAACTGCCAGAGCCACAGCAGCGCCCAGTAGGAGACGACGCCGAGCAGCAGCCCGGCAACGACGTTGCCGGTGCCCATCATCAGGCTGGTCAGTGTGTCGCGCGTCTCGAATGAGCCCTTGGCGCGGCCGGTCCGCACCAGCCAAAGCTCGATCAGGATGGCGGCGACAAAGAACGGGATGGCAAGCTGGGTCACCTCAGGGAAATTGTAGTCGTCCATCACGCGGCCTCCTTCGCCAGGCTCGGATTGTGCGGCCCAAGCGCTGCCGCAACAGCCTTGGCGTCAGCCTTGTCGGCGAAGGCGAAGCGTCCGCCCTTCCAGGTGAAGTCAGCCAGCCCGAGCGAGACGGCGCCGGCTTCATCGATGTCCAGGGCCACGATGTCGTGCGGCGTGACGATGCGCGTCAAAAAGCAGTCGCCAACACTGTGAACAATACCGATGCGCTCCTCCCCGAGATCGAGGAACGCCGTCCTGGCGTCCGCCGTCAGGCGTACCGCCGCCATCCTCTCGTCAGGAAAATCATCGGCGAAACGGCTAAGCGCCTGATCCGCGCCGTCAAGCGTCGCAACCTTGCTGCCGCCGGTGAAGTGCACGGCGAGAACCGACAGCGCAATGCCGACAACGACGAGTGCGACCAGCACAGGCAGGCTCATGAACAGCTGTCTCCTCCGGACCGGTCGCGTCTTTCGGCGGCAATTTCGGGCCGACGGAGTCCTAGCACGATTGACGTTTACGTCAAATGGGCCGCCAGCCCCGCGTCGCGCGTCTGAGCAGCAGCCAATGCCGGCGCAAGGCCGAAAGCCGCACGGTCCCGGCCAACGGCGATCGGCGACCACTCGCCATCTTGCCGAGATAGGCGCTGGTCAGGGCCAGCGGCAAAAATGCCGGGCGCAGCGTCTCCGGCAGGGCCGAAGCTCCCTGCTCGAAAGCACTGAGATGCTCCTGCGCCAGCGCGATCATTGCAGCCACCGCCCGCGCCGCGCCGGGACCGCCATCGCCACTGACAAATTCTTCCGGTGACGAGCCCGCCGCCGCCAGGATATCGGCCGGCACAAAGCATTGCCCGCGCCGGCGATGCAGCGGCAACAGCAGCAAAAGGCCGGTCATCGCCTGGGCACAGCCCGCCCTGCCCGCAAGTTCAGCAAAGCGCGGCGCCTCAACGGGATCAAGCACCATCGCCGCCAGTTGGATCAGCGCCGCCGCCGTCTCGCCGCAATAGCCTTCGAGATCGGTGCGCGACGGCATCAGATCGTCATAGAGGTCGAAGATGCGCGCTTCGAGCATGTTGTCGAACGCGGTTTTCGGCAGGCCGTGGGCGGCAATCGTCGCCTTCAGCGCATCGGCGAGCGGGTTGCCGGTGGCCGCCGCCTCGGCGGCAACGATATCGCGCCACCATTGCAGCCGCACCTCGCCCGGTAAGGACTCATGAATGCGGTCGCGAACCGACGCGATCTCGGCATTGAAGGCGTAAAGCGAGAACAGCGCCTGGCGCTTGTCGGCCGGTGAGTAGAGTGCGCTGACATAGCGGTCATGGTCGCCGGCGCGCACCGCCTCCATGACGATGTTGGCGGCGTCGGTCACGTCAGTCGACGGCGATCAGCGCCGCAGCCACGGCGCGGTCTTCGGCGAGCAGCACATTGTAGGTTCGCACCGCCGCTCCCGTCGACATCGGGTCGGAGGCAATACCCGCCGCTTTCAGCGCCGCCCGAAGTGCCGCCGGCAAGGGCCGCAAATCCTTGCCCATGCCTACCAGCAGGATCTCGACCGTGCCGGCCTCGGCCAGCAGCAAGCCGAAATCGGCCGCCGTCAGCGCCAGCGGATCGGCCGGCTCCCAGCCATGGATGCCGGAGGGCAGGCACAGCAGCGAGCCGCGATGCGACATGTCGGCGAAACGAAAGCCGCCATTGCCGTAGGCCTCGATCGGCGCCCGGCCAGGAAAGTGCGCCTCACGGATGACGATGCCTTTTGCCACGTGAGCGGCCGTCAGGTCGCCACGGCCTTGCCGCCACCAACCGGCTTCTCCTCGTCGGCGCTCGCCTGTGGCCGCAGCCTGAACAGGATCAGCAAGGGTGCGGCGATAAAGATCGACGAATAGGTGCCGAAGACGACGCCAAACAGCATCGCCATGGTGAACGAGCGGATCACTTCGCCGCCGAACAGTACCAGCGCCAGCAGCGCCAGGATGGTCGTCACCGAGGTCAGCGTCGTTCTCGACAGCGTCTCGTTGATGGCGTTGTTCAACAATTGCGGCAGCGGCATTCGCTTGTATTTGCGCAGATCTTCTCGAACGCGGTCATAGACGACGATCGTATCGTTGAGCGAATAGCCGATAATGGTCAGGATTGCCGCCAGCGACGACTGGTTGAACTCGAGCCCGGTGATGACGAAGAAGCCCAGCGTCATCACCACATCGTGGACGGTCGCCACGATGGCGCCGACCGCGAACTGCCATTCGAAGCGGAACCAGACATAGACCAGGATGCCGATCAGCGCGACGATCATCGCAATCGTGCCTTGCTTGGCCAGCTCGCCCGAAACCGTCGGTCCCACCACTTCGACGCGGCGGAAATCATAGGTATCCTGCAGCTCGCCGCGCACCTTGTCGATGACAGTCTGCTCGGCGTTCTCGCCGCCCTCCTGGGTGCCGACACGGATCAGCACGTCATTGGGGGCACCGAACTGCTGAACCTGGACTTCGCCGATGTTCAGTTCCGACAGCCGGCTTCTGATATCGCCGATATTGGCATCACCTTGCTTGGACTGAACCTCGATGATCGAGCCACCCTTGAAGTCGATGCCGTAATTGATGTCGACGGCAAAGAACAGCACCACCGACAGGATCGACAGCAGGCTGGACAGGGCGAAGGTCCAGCGCCGGATGCCCATGAACGGGATCTTGGTGCCGGGCGGAACAAAGGTGATCGGCGCGCGCGGCAATTCCTTCGGACGCGCGCGGCGCAGCCAGATCGACACCAGCAGGCGGGTGAAGGTGAAGGCGGTGAACACCGTGGTCAGAATGCCGATGGCATAGGTGATGGCAAAGCCCTTGACCGGACCGGTACCGAGATAGAACAGCACCACCGTCGCAATCAGCGACGTCACATTGGAATCGACGATCGTCGCCAGGGCCTTAGTGAAACCGGTATCGATCGCCTGGATCACCGAGCGGCCGGCGCGTCGCTCCTCACGGATGCGCTCATAGATCAGCACGTTGGAATCGACCGCCATGCCGATGGTCAGCACGATACCTGCAATGCCGGGCAAGGTCAGCGTTGCGCCAAGCAGCGACAAAAGCCCGACGATCATCGCCACGTGGACGGCCAGCGCAATGTTGGCGAGGAAACCAAGGAAACCGTAAGCGACGAACATGAAGGCGACGACGAGAATGGAACCGATGATGCCGGCGACCTTGCCTGCATGGATCGAATCCTGGCCGAGGCCTGGACCTACAGTGCGTTCTTCGATCACGGTCAGCTTTGCCGGCAGCGCGCCGGCGCGCAGCAGCACGGCAAGATCATTGGCGCTTTCAGCGGTGAAATTGCCCGAAATCTGGCCGCTGCCGCCAAGGATCGGTTCGCGAATGACCGGCGCCGAAATCACCTGGTTGTCGAGGATGATGGCGAATGGCTTGCCGACATTCTGCTGCGTCGCCTGGCCAAACCGCGTCGCGCCGCGCGAATTGAAGGTGAAGGAAACCACCGGCTCGTTGTTCTGCGAATTGTAGGTTGCCGTCGCCTTGGCGAGATCTTCGCCGGACACGATGACACGGTTCTCGACCAGATAGGGAACCGGCGGATCGTCCTGCGAGTAAAGCACCGAGGAGCCTGCCGGCGGGCGGCCATTCAGCGCATCCTGCACCGACATCGAAGTGTCGACCATCTGGAAGGTCATCTTGGCGGTCTGGCCGATGATCTCCTTCAGCCTTTGCGGATCCTGCAGGCCCGGCACCTGGACGAGGACACGATCGTCGCCCTGCCGCTGCACGATCGGCTCGGTGGTGCCGAGTTCGTTGACGCGACGCTCGACGACTTCGATCGACTGCGCCAATGCGGCCGAGGTACGGTATTTGATGCCGGCGTCGGTGACGGTGAATTTCAACAGGCCGGCTTCGGAATCATCGAGCGACATTTCCTGGATGGAGCCGCCGGTGAACAGGCCGGCGGCGACCGGATCTGTCAGCGGCTTCAGCGCTGTTTTGGCGGCATCGATCTGAGCCGGGTCGGTGATGCGCACCTGCACGGTCCTGCCGGTGCCGCCAAGGCCGGTATAGCCCACTTTGGCGTCGCGCAGCAGCGTGCGGATTTCGTCGCGCGTCGTCTCCAGCTGAGCCTTCACCAGATCGTTCTGGTCCATCTGCAGGAGGATGTGCGAGCCGCCCTGCAGATCGAGACCGAGCGTCATCTGCCGCTTCGGCACCCAGCTGGGCAACTGCGCCAATGTGCTGGCCGGGAAGAGATTGGGCGCGGCAAGGATGAACGTGGCGGCGACAGCCAGCCAGATCAGGATCATCTTCAGGCGCGAAAAATACAGCATATGGCGTTGTCCGTCAGGGCGTGCTGGCGGATCGTTCCGCCGACAATTCGGTTATTTCTTGGCGTTGTTATTTGCCACCGGCTCGCCCTTACCCCGCACACCGTCGATTGTCGAGCGCGCCAACGCCAGATTGCCGCTGCCGCCGGGGTGGGTTCCGGCGTCAATCGGTTGATTTTCGGCCTTATTATAACTCGGAACACCGCCAGGCGTGATGCGAAATCAACATCCGGCTTTTACCCGTCGTATCGGCGGATGACACCGCCCGAAGGGCCCGTATCTCCGGATGCTTACTTCTTGGCGTTCTGGTTGGCCACTGGCTCGCCCTTGACGCGCACATCGGCGATCGTCGAGCGCAGCGCCGTCACTTTGGTGCCGCCGCCGAGGTCGATCTCGAGCTCGTTGTCGTCGATCACCTTGGTCACCTTGCCGACGAAGCCGCCGCCGGTGATGACCGTGTCGCCGCGGCGCACCGCCGAGATCATCTCCTGGCGCTTCTTCAGCTGCGCGCGCTGCGGCCGGATGATGAGAAAATACATGATCACGAAGATCAGGACGAACGGGAGTATCATGCCGATATCCCCGAACGGACCAAGCGGAGTTCCCGTGGCTTGGGCGTATGCCGGTGTGACGAACATCAAGAACTCCTGGTTACGAAGAAGGCCATAAGGCGGCCTCGCCAAATTTGGCCGGAATATAGTGGGTAAAGTTGCCAATGCAACTGCGCGGCCCGGCTTTCGGCTGCTTTTCCAGCCCCGTGACCCGTGTTAGAGCATGCTCCCGGATAACGGGCGTGGTTTTCGCAAAAGATCATGCTCAAACAAAAGCTTGGAACCCGTTTCTATCTCACCCGGACCAGCACGATTTCCCCCTGCGCACGTTCGTGCAGAAACAAACAAAGACCGAGACATGACCGACAGCACCATCGAGGCCCTGAACCAAAAGCTCGACCGCCTGATAGAGGCGGTCACCCGCCTCGCCCCGCCGCCGGTGCCGCGGACCGATCTTGCCGTGGCCGATTGCTTCGTCTGGCAGGCCGATCCCGGCTATCTCGAGCCGGTGCGCAAGGTCAATCGCGTCGACATCGGCCTGATCCGCGGCGTCGACCGCGTGCGCGACATTCTGGTCGAAAACACCGAGCGCTTCGCCGCCGGCCACGCCGCCAACAATGTGTTGTTGTGGGGGGCGCGCGGCATGGGCAAATCCTCGCTGGTCAAGGCCGTGCATGCCGAGATCAACGCCAAGGCCAAGTCCGATCTGCCGCTGAAGCTGATCGAAATCCACCGCGAGGACATCGACACGCTGCCCAGGCTGATGGGCCAGTTGAAGGCAGCGCCCTTCCGCTTCATCCTGTTTTGCGACGATCTTTCGTTCGACCATGACGACACGTCCTACAAGTCGCTGAAGGCAGCCCTTGAAGGCGGCGTCGAGGGTCGCCCGGCCAATGTCATCTTCTATGCCACCTCGAACCGCCGGCACCTGTTGCCGCGCGACATGATCGACAATGAGCGCTCGACCGCCATCAATCCGTCCGAAGCGGTCGAGGAAAAGGTTTCGCTGTCCGATCGTTTCGGCCTGTGGCTCGGCTTCCACAAATGTTCGCAGGACGAATATCTCGACATGATCAACGGCTATGCCAGCCATCACGGGCTCACCATCGACCCGGAACAGTTGCGCGCCGAAGCGCTCGAATGGGCAACGACGCGCGGCAGCCGCTCGGGCCGTGTCGCCTGGCAATTCACCCAGGATCTGGCCGGCCGCCTCGGCAAGCCGCTCAACGATTGATATCCGACCACGATCCCGAAAAGTGGAAGCCGGTTTTCGGACAAGATCGTGGTCGAACAAAAACCATTGAAAAAGCCCGCCCCTTGCGGAGCGGGCTGAGCCGGCGGGCCGGACTGGAGGTCAGACGGCCTGCAATCGTTTATTGTTCTATTCGAGATAGCGCGACTATTCGAGATAACCTGAGGGATCGACCGGGGCCGAGTTCTTGCGCACTTCGAAGTGCAGTTTCGGCGAGTCGGTGGTGCCGCTCATGCCCGACAGTGCGATTTCCTGGCCGCGCTTGACCTTCTGGCCGCGCTGCACCTCGATCGAACTGGCGTGGCCGTAGACGGTGACCAGACCGTTTTCGTGGCGCACCAGCACCGTGTTGCCGAATTCCTTGAGGCCGTCGCCGGCATAGATGACGACGCCATTCTCAGCCGCCTTGACCGGCGTCCCTTCCGGCACGGCGATGTCGACACCATCCTTGCCGCCACCAAAGCTGGAGATCACGCGGCCACGCACCGGCCAGCGCATCTTGCCGATGCCGGTGGCGTCCGGCGCCACGGCGTCGTCGTCCTCGGCCTGCTGGATGACCTTGGTGTCCTTCCTCGGCGGCGTGTAGGTGGCGAGTGTCTCCGTCGGCTTTGCCGCCGGCTGGGTGGCCGCCGTCGTCACCGGATCGACCTTCGCCGGCTTGGCGCTGGCGACCGTTGCCGTGCCGCCGGCCGGAACCTTCAGCGTCTGGCCTATCTTGAGCAGGCCGTCCTGCATGCCGTTTGCCTGCTTCAGCGCGACGACGCCAACACCGGTCTTGCGTGCAATCGAGGACAGGCTATCGCCCTGCTGGACCGTATAGGTGCCCGCGCCCGCCTTGGGTGCGGCCGCAGCCGTCTGCTGCGCCGGCTTGTCGGTCTTCGGCTTGTTCGCGGCCGAAGCATCGACCTGCGCGGCGGATTTGCCGTCCTTGAGTTTCGGCTGCTGCGGCAGCACGGCGACCTTCTCCGGCGCCGGTGCCTTGGGGCTGTTCGCCGGCTTGCCATCGGCAAGTTTCGGTTCGGTCCCCTTGCTCGAATAGGCATAGGCCGGAATGACCAGCTTCTGGCCGGTCTTGAGCCCCTTGGTGGCGCTCAGGCCGTTGACCTTCATGATCACGTCGGCCGGCACGTGATAGTGCTGCGCGATGCCGGAAATGGTCTCGCCGTCCCTGACGACGATCTCGGTGGCGTGCGGCGTGCCGACAGCAGCCGGCTTCGGCGCGTCGGGCTCACCAGCATTCTTGAACGGCCTCGCCGGTTGCACGGTGCCAGTGGTCGTCCTGTCGACATGCGGTGCAGGCGCAAGGGCGGGCGCCGAGGCGGTGCGCATTGGAGCAGCCTTGGCCTGGCTTGGCGGCGGCAGCTGCTGGACGGTGACCGGCTCCAGGCTGGAACGGCTGACCGACTGGCTATGGCTGCCATCGATCGGTGCAGCAGCGATCGGCTCGGCCGCCACGTCGCCCGGATAGGGCTGCGCGGTGCTCTGCTTGTCGATAATGGCGCGCTGATTGTTGGTCGAGGAGGTGAAGACGTCGTCGACACCGTTGAACCGTGAGGCCTGGGAGCTACACCCCGCCGCCACTCCGGCTAGCATGAGGACAGCGCAACCCCGCGACAGAGTACGCCCGTTTGCCTTCAAAACACTGAATTGCATCGCACTAACCCGCACAGACCCGGTACACACTGGTCATGATTAAAGCGCGTTAATGTTACTGGCGGGTTAACCCCATAGAATCAGACGCAAATTTTCTTAAAACATTTTCGAAGCCGCCGAAGGTGCGTTGAGATTCAGGTCAGCGCCAGCTTCGTCACCCCTGGGCGAAGCAGCCGCGAAGCGGCGTCGCGGAGACCCTGGGATCCTGTGTGTTGGCTCTGTTGTATGGTTGAAGTGGGAAGGAGACCGAGTGGATCCTGGTCGTCCTTTCGGACAGGCCGTGGAATGGCCCGGTCCCTTCCCACCGATGAACCATCAACCTGAACAGTTGCACGGGGCTGTTCCAAGCAGACCCCGCACCACAGGAAGAGGCGTGGACATGATAATGCAGAACTATGTCGGCTGCGACATCTCAAAGCAGTGGTTGGACTTTTTCGATGAGGCGAGCGGTCACTACCAGCGCATCGACAACCAGGCCGATGCGATCGCTGCCTATGTGGCAGGTCTTCACCCCGGTCGAGATTTTGTGGTCATGGAGGCGACAGGCGTTCATGACCGGCTGCTGCGTCATGCGCTGGCCAAGGCCGGCGTGCCGTTCTCGCGGCACAATCCGGCCCACACTCACCACTATGCGAAGTCGACGAGACGGCGCGCCAAGACCGATCCTCTCGATGCCAGGATGCTGAGCGGCTATGGCCGCCGCTATCATCCTGAAGCCGAGCCAGCGCCCTGTGAAGGAGGCGAACAGCTTCAATCGCTTGCACGCCACCGTGACCAGCTGGTCGAGATCAGGGCAAGGCTGAAGAGGTATCGCACTGAAGCCTTCAACGAGATTGTCATCGCCGAGATCGAAGAGCTGATCACTAACTTCGACACACGCATCAAGGCGCTTGAGAGCCGGATCGCCCAAGTCATTCGTCAATCCGACGATACTGCACGCGACAACGCGCTGATGATCTCCGTACCCGGCGTCTCCAAGATCACCGCGTTCTCGCTCCTGGCGCATCTGCCCGAACTCGGCCAGCGCTCGCCAAAGTCGATCGCAGCACTCGCCGGCCTTGCCCCCTTCGACAACAAAAGCGGCAAGCTCAAGCGCAAGAGCCAGATTCAGGGCGGCCGATCGCGCGTACGTCGCGCCCTCTACATGGCAGCGCTCGGCGCCATCCGAGCTTGTCAGCGCTTCAGAGCTTTCTATAGCGCCATCGCAGCCCGCTCGGGTTCCAAGAAACTGGCCATCATTGCCGTCGCAAGGAAGCTCCTGGTCGTCCTAAACGCCGTCATTCGAGACAAAACCGCATTCGCGTAAACACAGTTGCCATGCCGTGACCTTGGCCGTCGAGTGCAGCGGAGCAGAATTGTGCACCGTGGTGAAGCGTTTGAGTCGCGGCATGGATCCTCGGGTCTGCGCTGCGTCGCTTTGCTCCTTGCTCCGCCCGTGGATGACGAAACAATAGGCGTCGGCCTACCTTCGAAGCAAGCGATGCACAGAGATCAAATCACCGCCGCGACGCTGCGCATGATCGGCTGCAAGCGCACCGTGCCGATATCCTCGCGCTCGAAACGGCTGCCGACCTTGGTCAGCTTGGCAAGAACCTGCTCGCCCTCCTCCGGCCCGATCGGCGCAATGACAATGCCGCCGCTCGACAGCTGGTCGAGCAGGAAGCGCGGCAGGGTGTCGAAAGCCGCCCAGGCGACGATGCGGTCGAACGGCCCTTCATTGGCAAGCCCGTTGGAACCGTCCGCCTGGCGCACAATGACATTGCCGATGCCGAGCGCCTCGAAGCGTTGCCTCGCCTGTTCGGCCAGCGTCTTGTAGCGGTCGACGCTGACGATGCGCGCCGCCAGTCGCGACATCACCGCTGCCGTATAGCCCGAGCCGGTGCCGATCTCGAGCACCCGGTTGCCGGGCTCTATTGCCAACGATGCGATCACCGCCGCCTGCAGGTCGGCGCCTTCGATCGCCTCGCCGCAGTCGATCGGCAGCATGCCGTCCGACCAGGCGATCGAATGGTATTGTCCGTTGAGGAAGCCGCGCCGCGGCGTCGCCTCGAAGGCAGCGATCAGCGCCTTCGGCACCGCGCCGCGGCCACGCAGGCGCAACAGGAAAGCGGCAAAACCCTCGCGGTCGTCGAGCGGCAAGTTCATGCAAAAACCTTGTTCATGCCAGACCCTTATTCGGACAAAGCCTTGGTCAGTTGGTCGCGGATTTCATGCGCGGTGAGGTCGAGTTGCAGCGGCGTCACCGACACCAGCCGGTTGCGCAAAGCGTGGAGGTCGGTGCCTTGCTTGCCCTCGACCGGCTCGCGGCCGAAGCGCAGCCAGTAGTAAGGCAGGCCGCGCCCGTCCCGGCGCTCGTCGACCCACAGGCTGTGCACCAGCTTGCCTTGCGAGGTGACGACGGTGCCGGCGACCTCGTCAGGCTGGCAGTTCGGGAAATTGACGTTGAGCAGCACGCCATCCGGCAGCGGCATGGCCACAAGCTTTTTCAGCAGCGCCGGCGCCAGCGTTTCGGTGGTCTCATAAGGCACCACACGATCCTCGCCGACATAGGAATAGCCCTGGCTGAGCGCGATCGAGCGGATGCCGAGCAACGCGCCTTCCATGGCGCCGGCGACCGTGCCGGAATAGGTGACATCGTCGGCGATGTTGGCGCCGGAATTGACGCCGGACAGGATCAGGTCGGGCGCGCCGGGCAGGATCTTCTTCACGCCCATGATGACGCAGTCGGTCGGCGTGCCGCGCACGGCATAGTGTTTCTCGCCAATTTTGCGCAGCCTGAGCGGCTCCGAAATCGACAGCGAATGCGCGTAGCCCGACTGGTCCTGCTCCGGCGCCACCACCCAGACATCGTCCGACAGGGTGCGGGCGATGCGCTCGAGCGACGCCAGGCCCTCGGCATGGATGCCGTCATCATTGGTCAGAAGAATGCGCATTATTTCGATTCGATCTTCGCCAGACCGCCCATATAGGGCCGCAGCACTTCAGGAATGGTTACGCTGCCATCCTCATTCTGGTAGTTTTCGATGACAGCTATGAGAGCGCGGCCGACGGCGGTGCCCGAACCATTCAGCGTGTGCACGAAGCGGTTGCCCTTGCCATCCTTGTCCTTGTAGCGGGCATCCATGCGCCGGGCCTGGAAATCGCCGCAGACCGAGCACGACGAGATCTCGCGATAGGCGTTCTGCCCCGGCAGCCAGACCTCGATGTCATAGGTCTTGCGCGCACCAAAACCCATGTCGCCGGTGCACAGCACCATGGTGCGGAACGGCAGTTCCAGCCGCTTCAGCACCTCTTCGGCGCACTCGGTCATCCGTTCATGCTCGGCGAGCGAGGACTCCTGATCGGTGATGGAAACCAGCTCGACCTTGTAGAACTGGTGCTGGCGCAGCATGCCGCGCGTGTCGCGCCCGGCCGAGCCCGCTTCCGAGCGGAAACATGGCGTCAGCGCTGTATAGCGCAGCGGCAGTTTTTCATGCGCGGTGATTTCCTCGCGGACGAGGTTGGTGAGTGGCACTTCAGCGGTGGGGATAAGCCCGAGCCGACCCTCGCCATGCTGGACGAAAAACAGATCGTCCTCGAATTTCGGCAACTGATTGGTGCCGAACAAAACTTCGTCGCGCACCATGAGCGGCGGGATGATTTCCTCATAGCCGTGCTCGGTCGTGTGCAAATCGAGCATAAACTGGCCAATCGCGCGCTCCATGCGCGCCAGTCCGCTCTTCAGCACGGTGAAGCGCGACCCCGAGAGCTTTGCCGCCCGCTCGAAATCCATCATGCCGAGCGCTTCGCCGATCTCGAAATGCTCCTTCACCCAGTTCGGCCGGGTCGGTATCTTGCCGACGATGTGCCTGACGACATTGTCGTGCTCGTCCTTGCCCACCGGCACGTCGTCGAGCGGCACATTGGGCAGCACCGCCAGCGCGTCGTTCAGCGCCTTGTCGAGTTCGCGCTCGCGCGCCTCGCCATTCTGGATGAAGGTCTTGATGTCGCCGACTTCGGCCTTGAGCTTTTCGGCAAGTGCTGCATCGCCCGAACGCATGGCGTTGCCGATCTCCTTCGAGGCGGCGTTGCGGCGTTCCTGCTTGGTCTGCAATTCGGTGACGTGCTCGCGACGAGCCTCGTCCCTGGCGATCAGATCATCAACCGTGGACTGCGCCTCGTCAGCCGACCACGAGCGCTTGGCCAGCGCCTCGACAAGGGCCTTCGGGTTGTCGCGAATCCATTTGATATCAAGCATGGGTAGTACGCTCCTGGGTAGCATGTCGCCCAAAAGTGCGCAGCGGTTTTGGGACGACGACATGCTTCAAACAAAACTGAAACGCATCGCTTTGATAGCGATGCGTTTCAGCCAGAGGGCGTAAACCGCATCCTTGATCGATGCAAGACGAGCGTTCGGCGGCTGTCGCGTTTTTCCGCTGGCGGAACGCTGTCGGCTAGGAAGGAGCCTGCGTTGAGGACGCTTTCGCTGCCTTTTCGGCCACCGCTTCGGCGGCTTCCTGCTTTTCGCGCGCCAGCTTCTGCTTGACCTGATCGCGCTCGATCAGCCGGGCCGCCCAGATCGAGACCTCGTAGAGCAGGATGGTCGGGATGGCCAAACCGATCTGGCTCATCGGATCGGGCGGCGTCAGCACGGCCGCCACGACGAAGGCGATGACAATCGCCCATTTGCGCTTTTCGGCCAGCGCCTTCGACGACAGCATGCCGACGCGCGTCATCAGGCTGGTCACCACCGGCAGCTGGAACACCAGGCCGAAGGAGAAGATCAGCGTCATGATCAGGCTGAGATATTCCGACACTTTCGGCAACAGCGATATCTGCACCTGATCGTCGGTGCCGGCCTGCTGCATGGCGAGGAAGAACCACATCACCATCGGGGTGAAGAAGAAATAGACCAGCGACGCGCCCATCAAGAACAGGATCGGCGAAGCGATCAGGAACGGCAGGAAGGCGTTGCGTTCGTTCTTGTAGAGGCCGGGCGCGATGAATTTGTAGATCTGCGTGGCGATCAGCGGAAAGGCGATGACCATGCCGCCGAACATGGCGAGCTTGACCTGCGTGAAGAAGAATTCCTGCGGCGCCGTATAGATCAGCTCGACCTTGTGCGGATCGAGCCCTGCCCATTGCGTCGCCCATTTGAACGGGACAACCAAAAGGTTGAACAGCTTCTTGGCGAAGAAGAAGCAGACGAGGAAGGCGACGAAGAAGCCGCCGATCGACCAGATCAGCCGCCGCCGCAGTTCGATCAGATGCTCCATGAGCGGAGCCGACGACTTCTCGATCTCGTCCTTTTCGGTGTCCGAAACGCTCACTTGGCGGCTCCCGCCGTCTTCTTAGGCGCAGGCTTCTTGGCCGGCGCAGATTTCGGGTCAGCCTTTGCGGCAGTCTTTGGTGCAACAGCTGATTTGGCGGCTTTTGCCGGCGCCACCTTGGCGGGCGCTGCTGACGGCTTGGCCGAAGCTTTAGCCACAGGTGTAGCCTTTGCCGGTGCTGCCTTGGTTGCCGCCGTCCTGGTTGCCGGCGCGTTAGCTTGCTTCGGTGCCGTTGCCTTCTTTGCAGGCGCTTTTTGCGGCGCTGTCGTTGCAGCGGGCGGTGTTACCACGGACTCATCGGTCATGGCCGGAAAGATCGGCGCTGGCGGGACGGCGTCCGGCGCGCTCACGCCGGGCATCACCGTCGCACCGTTCTTCAGCGGCTCGGCGGCTTGTGGCGTCTCTGCCGCCGGCGCTGAGGGATCAGCGGCGGGCTTGGGCTTCATCACCGCATCGACGCCGGAGCGCACATCGGCTGCCGCCTGCTCGAATGGATTGAGCTGCTTGCGGATCTCGGCTGCCGGATTGAGACTCCTGAGCGTATCGACCGACTTCTTGACGTCGTCGAGTTCAGCTTCCTTCAGCGCCTCGTTGAACTGCTTCTGGAAGTCGGAAGCCATGGCGCGCAGCTTCGCCGTCGTGCGGCCGAAGGTGCGCAGCATATTTGGCAAATCCTTAGGCCCGACGACCACGATCATGACGATCGCGATCACCAGCATTTCGGTCCAGCCGACTTCAAACATGGCAATCTGTTCCGACTAGAACCTTGGGCTCAGCTCTTGCTGGCCTTTTCCTTCACTGCCGAAACGGTCTCGTCAGGGCGATGCTCGACAGTGCGCTTGTCATCGGCGGTTTCGTCGTCGGCCATGCCCTTCTTGAAGCTCTTGATGCCCTTGGCCATGTCGCCCATCAGCTCGGGAATCTTGCCGCGGCCGAACACCAGCAGCACGATCACCAGCACGATCATCCAGTGCCAAATCGAAAATGAACCCATTGTAACTCTCTCTCGAATGTTTTCCCTGGCGATGATCTATGCGTTTTCGCGTTGGGATTCAAACACAACCGCGACAAAGTTTATGAAGGCGCGGCTTATGTCACGCATTTTCGGCAAAGCTGCCCGCTACCAATCGGCGCATCTACAGCAGCAATGCAGCTTTTTGACAGCGGCTTGCGGTCAATCTTCCGTGACGCGCGGCGTCAACAGGCCGAGTTCCTCGAGGTCGATGTCGGTCAAAGCATCCTCGTCCTCGGTCAGCGCATCCGGATCGGCAGGCGGCAGCGGGATGGCGAAATTCGACGGCATGCGGCCGGAAAGCAGCCCTGCGCCCTTCAGTTCGTCCATGCCGGGAAGATCGCGGATCTCCTCGAGCGCAAAATGGTCGAGGAAAGTGTCCGTCGTGCCGTAGGTGACCGGGCGGCCCGGCGTGCGGCGGCGGCCGCGCATGCGCACCCATTCCGTCTCGAGCAGCGTATCGAGCGTGCCCTTCGAGGTCTCGACGCCTCTGATGTCCTCGATCTCCGCGCGCGTCACCGGCTGGTGGTAGGCGATGATTGCCAGCACTTCGAGCGCCGCGCGAGAAAGCTTGCGCTGCTGGACCGTATCGCGGCTCATCAGGAAGGCGAGATCGCCGGCAGTGCGGAACGCCCAGGCGTCGCCGACCCGCACCAGATTGACGCCGCGCCTGGCATAGATCTGCTGCAACTCGGCCATGGCAGTGGCAATGTTGATGCCGTCGGGCAGCCTGGCTGCGAGCTGCTTTTCGCTGACCGGCTCGGCGCTGGCGAACACGATCGCCTCGGCCATGCGCACGGCTTCCGCCATATGCAGCCGCTCGCCAGGATTCATGGGCGCGTTCTGGGGCGAGTTCTGGGTCTCAGTCGGGTCCTGGGCGATAATGCCCTCCTCCGTCTCTTCTTCGACCTTGAACGGAATGACCGAAGCGTTGGCGCGTTCGCTCATGATGCCACCTCGACTGCCTTGATTGGCTGCGCGCGGCCGCGCAGATAGAGCGGCGCGAACACCTGGTCCTGCCGCATCTCGATGCTGCCTTCGCGCACCATCTCAAGCGACGCCGCAAACGAGCTGGCAATCGCGGTGCGCCGCTCTTCCGGGCTGGTCAGATAATCGATCAGGAAGCCGTCCAGCGCCGTCCAGTCGCGCAGCGAGCCGATCAGCCGGGCCAGGATGTCGCGCGCGTCCTTGAGCGACCACACGCCCCGCCGTGCGATCGTCACATTGGTGATCGCATGTTTCTGGCGCTGCTGGGCGTACGCGGTAAGCAGATCGTAGAGCGAGGCCGAATAGGCGTTGCGCTTCTCGACGATAACCATTTCCGGCATGCCGCGCGCGAACACGTCGCGGCCGAGCCGGTTGCGGTTGACCAGCCTTGCCGAGGCGTCGCGCATGGCTTCCAGCCGCTTCAGCCGAAACTGCAGCACCGCCGCCAGTTCCTCGCCGCTTTCGCCTTCCTCACCGGGCTGCTTGGGGATCAAAAGCTTCGATTTGAGGAAGGCCAGCCACGCCGCCATCACCAGATAGTCGGCGGCAAGCTCAAGCCTCAGCGCCCTCGCCGTCTCGACAAAGGTCAGATATTGCTCGACCAGCGCCAGGATCGAAATGCGCGCCAGGTCGACCTTTTGTGTGCGGGCAAGGTGCAGCAGAAGGTCAAGCGGACCTTCGAAGCCGGCGACGTCGACAACCAGCGACGGATCACCCGTGACGCGTGAATCGTCGTTCTCGGCCCACAGACGGTCCATCGGTGCGGCCTTCGTAGCCTTGCTGTCCAATGTTTCCGCCACTTGCCCCTTTGTCTCCTGTTTAGGCCACCGCGTCGAAATAGGTGGCAAACTCGGCGCGTATTTCGCTTTCGTCGGCCCGGTCGTGGTCCTGTATATAGGTCAGCGCCCGCTTGGCGCGTTCCAGCGACGTGCCTTCAAGTCCTGTGGTTCGCGATGCGATGCCCGCCATCTCCTCGAAAACGCCGTTGCAGTGAAGGACCAGATCGCAGCCCGCCGCAAGGATCAAGGCCGCCTTTGTCGGGAAATCCCCAGAAAGTGCCTTCATCGAGGTGTCGTCGCTCATCAACAGCCCGTCGAAGCCGATCTCGCGGCGGATGATCTCGTCGATAACCTTGCCCGACGTGGTCGCCGGGTTGTTCGGATCGATGGCGCTGTAGACGACATGCGCCGTCATCGCCATCGGCAGATGGCTAAGCTCCCGGAACGGGGCGAAATCATGCCGCTGCAGGTCGCTCAGCGGGGCGTTGACCACAGGCAGTTCGAAATGCGTGTCGGCAAAGGCGCGCCCATGGCCCGGAATGTGCTTCATGACGGGCAGCACGCCGCCCGACATCAGCCCTTCCGCCGCCGCGCGGCCAAGCTCGATAACCGGGCGCGGCTCCTTGCCGTAGGCGCGCGCGCCGATGACGTCGCTGGCGCCCTCGATCGGCACGTCCAGCACCGGCAGGCAATCGGCCGATATGCCGTAGCGCAAAAGGTCGAAGGCGTGCAGCCGCGCCATCAGCCAGGCGGCGCGGGTGCCGGCATCATGGTCCTTGCGCCACAATGCGCCGAGAGCGCCGCCGGCCGGATAGTTCGGCGCCAGCGGCGGCCGCAGGCGTTGTACCCGGCCACCCTCCTGGTCAATGAACACCAGCGCATCGGGGCGCCCGATACAGTCGCGCATCTCGGCGACCAGGTCGCGGATCTGCTCGGTCTCGCCGATGTTGCGCGCAAACAGGATGAAGCCCCACGGGCATTCATTGCGATAGAAACGGATTTCGTCGCGGGTGAGCGATTTCCCGGCACAGCCAAGGATCATGGATTTTGATTCGGTCATCCCGTGAGTTTAGGGCTTCGCGCCGTCAAAGGGAATCACCCCGGACGGCAACCGTCTGAACCCCTCGCCCATCCGCATGAAAAAGCCGGCGCGACCCCTTGGGAACGCGCCGGCTTTGATGATTGGTCAGGTCTTAGCGCGACACGAAGCAGTTGCCGCCGGCAGCCTTATAGCTGGTGCACAGATTGATCGCATCGTTGCGCGACTGCGCCGGGACGCGGACACGGTAGAAAGTGCCCTTGCCGGCGATCTCCGCCTTGACGATGTTGGCGGTACGACCGGCGAGCACGCTGCCATAGCGGCGCTGCAGGTCTGCATAGTTGGCCTGGGCGCTTTCGACCGTCGGCTGCGAAGCAATCTGCATCGACCACGAACCGCCTGATGTCGCAGCCGTCGCCGGAATGGAGGCAACCTGGTCGGGCTTGACCTCGCCGACCACATCGACCGGCTGGTCGGACGGGCGCTGCGGCGCCACGGCAACCGTCTCCGGCGTATTGGCGGACTGCGCCTCAGCCTTCGGTGCAGCCGCCGGCTTCACTGGCTTAACCGGTTTGGCGGGTTCGGCACTCGCCTGGTCGCTGCTTGCCTGATCGGCGGTAGGCGCCACGGTGCCGGTCGGCTCGGCATCGGCTGAGGGGGCGACGTGCTGTGGCGCCGGGTCAAGCGGCTCGGCAGCCGCAATCTGCGGCGCGGCAGGCGCCGGATCCTCGCGTGCCACCAGCGAGCCGTCAGGCTTGACCACCATGGTCCGCACCTTGCGCGGGGCAACGGCGACCGTATCGGGGTTCTTGTCGGCTTCCTGCAGCACCTGCGCGATGCGGTCCTCGGACTTGGGTGCCGGTGCCACAGCTGCGTCAGGATTGCCGGCGGCGTCGGGATTGCCGGCAGCGTCGGTGCCCGGGGCAGCATCGGTATCATCTGGCGACAGGTCGACGACGCGGCTTTCCGGCTCCTTCGCCTTCACATCAACCGGCTCTTCGGTGTTGGTGACCAGCTTTTCCTGCACCGGCTCGGCCGGCTTGGTGCCCTTGGCCACCGCGTCATAGACCTTGTTGTCCTGGTTCGGCACCACGGCGCCGCCTGGATTTTCCGGCTTGACCTTGATCGGGGTGTTGTCGGCCTTGACGATGACGGGAGCGTCGCTGCCACCCTTGCCGCCAAAGGACAGGGCAAAAGCGCCAAGGCCGCCTGCAATCGCCACCGCAGCAACGACGCCCGCGATCAGCAGGCCGCTCCTGCGCGGCCGTGCGGTTTCCTGCTCGGACAGGCCCGGCACCGCCATCGCCTCGTCCAGATCCGGATCGTAGTCGAGTTCGTCGACCGCGAAATCGTCAGCCTGCGAAACCGGCCGGCTGCCCGGCAGATCGTTCATGTCGAAGCCACCGGCGGCACCACCGGCATAGGACGGTTGCGCTGCGGCCACAGGCGCTTCTGCCGGCCGCGCCGCATAGGCACGCTGGTCGAGCTCGTGGCCAGAACTGAAGCCCGAGCCGTAGGAATCGTCGTCATAAGCGGCGCTGCGCGTGGCCGCAGGCGGCGGCGCCACTTCCAGCGCGTTCATGTCAGTGAGCAGACCGGCGAATTCGGCGTCGATATCGTCATAGGCGGCCGGCTCGTCTTCCTGGAAGCTGAGCTCGGGAATATCGAGGTCGTCGGTGATCGCCACGACACGCTCCGGCACATCGACCGTCTCGACATCCGGCATCTCGTCATAAGCCGGAGGCGGCGCTTGGCGCGTTGGTGCCGGCGCAACATGGGCGGCTGCGACCGGCTGGTCGCGATAGGTTGGCGCTGCCGCCGGCGGCATCGAAGGCTTTTCTGCAAAAGAAGCTTGCGGCTGTGCTGCAAAAGAAGGTTGCGCTGCAAAAGAAGGTTGCGCGGGGGTCGGGGTCACGCGGCTCCACGAACGCGCCGGCTCCGGCGGCGTCGAGCGCCAATCATCAGCGGAGCGTTCGGACGTGCCGTCATCGCCGAGATCGATGCCCTTGGCCAAGGCCGCATCGAAGGCGTGATGATCGAACTCGATCTCGGGCTCATGACCCTCGAGTTCACCCGCAAGCAGATCGTCGAAATCGGTATCGTTCTGGGCCGCGGCGGCTTGAGGAGCCTGCGCAGGCGCGTGTTCGTCCAGGTTCCAATCGAGATTGTCGGCAGGAGCCGCCGGCGCCGCAGCGGACCGCTGCACCGGCACGACAGGCTCATAGACCCTTGTGGGCTCGATGACTGGCGCCGGCCGTGGCGTGGTCATCGCGCCAAGCAGCGCGTTGAGTTCGTCTTCCAAAGTCCGTTCGTCCGCAACCGGCGCTGCCGGGGTCGCCACGACGGTGGGCGCCACATAGGCGGGTTCGACCGGGGCTGGCTGTACCGGAGCGGCGGCGATTTCGGGAACCGGCTCGTGGTCGGCAACCGCATCGTCGATGCTCAGGTCGAAATCGTCGAATGCTTCGTGCGCGGTCTCATGGGGAGCCTCCGCAGTGGGAGCCTCCGCAGTCCAGGCCGGCATCTCATCGGCTTCCGGCGCATCGATCTCAACCGGCGCGCTGGCCTCCATATCGCTGACATCCAGATCGCGCTCTTCCGGATACTCGGCTTCAACAGGCTGAGTTTCGAAAGCCTGAGGCTCGACATCCTGGGCTGCAAAATCCATGTCGACATCGGCCATCGCGTCGTCGAAATGACCGCCAAAGTATTCGTCGGCAACAGCGTGGTCGCCGGCATCGACGACCGGCGACTCGGTTGCCGGAGCGGCATACTGGTCCTGCGCCGGCACATTTCTGTCCAGCGTCAACTCGTCTTCCAGCGACATCGAGACGGCATTGTCGAAATCATCGTCGAACGCGACATCGTCAACAGGCGCAGCAGCAACCTCGGCGACATCTACGCCATGGGCGACGTCATCGGTCACATCGTCATCGAGCAGCAACCGCTGCTCAAGCGAAGCGGCAAGCTCGTCGCCCATCGGCAGATCATCTTCGAGCGGCGACACGTTCTCCAGCGAACTGGCGACGGCAGTGTCGAAATCATCATCGAATGCCGGTTCGTCGAATGCGGGCTGGGCAAACGAAGGTTCGACCGCAGAAGCCGCAGCCTGCGGGGGAGTACCAAAATGATGATCGGCGGCATCTTCGAAGACGAAATCATGGTCCAGAGAGGCGGCAAGCGCGTCGTCCATCGCAGCGTCGGCAACTTCGAAAGCCGGCTCGCGAATCTCTGCGGCAGGTTGGCTAACCTCCATGGACGCGACGTCGTCGCCGAATTCGCCCATCAACTCCTTCTCGAGGTCGATGTCGAAATCACCCTCGTCCGCAGCCTTCTCGACGGCTGGCGCCTGTGGCTTGACCGGCTGGCGCGGATCGAAACCCATGATCCTGGTCAGTTCCGCGAACGGATCATCCTCGGCGAGGTCGTTGTTGTCGGCTACTCTCAGCTGGGTTCTGTCTGCCATTATTGTTCCCGAACTCGCACTCATTCGGACGCCATGGACGTCGCGTAGGGTTGGCCCTTACCAGCGCAATGTGGGCAAATGGTGACAGGTGTTTTAGTTAAACCTAACGCATTTCGGTGGGCGCATCAGCCCCAATCAGCGTCAGGCCGGAGGTCAAAACATCCGAAACAGCCTGCACCAGCCCTAGTCTGGCATGCGTCAATTGTCGGTCGTTAACCTTAACAAAACGTAAGTCTGGATTCTCGGTGCCCCGGTTCCAGTGTCCATGAAAGCTGGAGGCCAGGTCGTAAAGGTAGAATGCCAGCCTGTGCGGCTCCAGCGCAAGGGCCGCGGATTCGATCAGCCGGGGATATTCAGCCAGCTTCCGGATCAGCCCGATCTCGCCCTCGTCGGTGAGCGACGCCGAGGCGGCCGCCAGGCTGTTGCGGTCGAAATTGGCCTCGCCCAGCTGCTCGCTCGCCTGCCGGAACACCGAATGGCAGCGCGCCGAGGCATACTGCACGTAAAACACCGGATTGTCCTTCGACTGCTCGGTCACCTTGGCGAAGTCGAAGTCGAGCGGCGCGTCGCTCTTGCGGTAGAGCATCATGAAGCGGATCGCATCGCGGCCGACCTCCTCCACCACTTCGCGCAGCGTCACGAAGTCGCCAGACCGCTTCGACATCCGGACCGGTTCACCGTCGCGAAACAGCTTCACCAGATTGCACAGCAGCACGGTCAGCTGCAGCTTCAGATCATCACCGGCAATCGCCCGCGCCAGTGCTTCCAGCCGCTTGACGTAGCCGCCATGGTCGGCGCCCAGCACATAGATCAGGTCGACAAAGCCACGATCGACCTTGTCCTTGAGATAGGCGACGTCGGCGGCGAAATAGGTGAACGAGCCGTCCGACTTGACCAGCGCCCGGTCCATGTCATCGCCGACCGCGGTCGAGCGAAATAGCGTCTGCTCGCGATCTTCCCAATCGTCCGGCTTCTCGCCCTTGGGCGGCGGCAGTTTGCCCTTGTAGATATGACCTTTCAGCGTCAGATCGTTGATCGCCGAGCGGATCTTCTTGGCATTGTCTGCATGTAGCGTGCGCTCCGAGAAGAACACGTCGTGATGCACGTTGAGCAGCGCCAGATCCGAGCGGATCATCGCCATCATGGCGTCGATCGTGCGGTCCTTGACGATGGCCAGCGCCTCGTCATCCGGCATTTGCAGCAGCTTGCGACCGAACTCCGCGACCAGCGCCTGCCCGACCGGCACCAGGTAATCGCCGGGGTAGAGGCCGGCTGGTATCTCGCCAATGTCGTCGCCCAGCGCTTCGCGGTAGCGCAGGAAGGCCGAGCGCCCGAGCACGTCGATCTGCGAGCCGGCGTCGTTGATGATGTATTCCTTGGTGACGTCGTAGCCGGCGAAGGCCATCAGATTGGCCAGTGTGTCGCCGACCACCGCACCCCGGCAATGGCCGACATGCATCGGCCCGGTCGGGTTGGCCGAGACATATTCGACATTGGTCTTGCGGCCACCACCGATGGTCGAGCGGCCATAGTTGCGGCCCTGGCCGAGCAGCGCGGTCAGATGCGTCTGCCAGAAGGCGTCCTTGAGCCTGAGATTGACGAAGCCGGGGCCGGCGACGTCGGCTGCGGCGACATCGGCGTCCGTGCGCAGCACTTCCACCAGCCGTTCGGCCAGCGCGCGCGGGTTCTGCCCCGTCGGCTTGGCCAGCACCATCGCCGCATTGGTGGCGAGATCACCATGGCTGGCGTCGCGCGGCGGCTCGACGGCGATGCGTGACAGGTCGGGCGTAACGCCATTACTGTCTTTCAAATCAAGCGCTTCGACAGCTTTTGTGATTCGCGCGCTGAAATCGGCGAAGATGTTCATGGGTCTGACTCTGGCGGACTGTGCAGGGTGACCGGCTCGTTGGCCGGCAAATCGCGCCCGCCCTAGCTTAAATCGGGCGTATGGTCAAACAGACGGCGGTGTTCCTTCAAGGCATAGGTGTCCGTCATTCCCGCCAGGAAATCGGCGACGCTGCGCGCCTTGATGCGATCCTCGGCTCGGTCGAGCCCTTCGCGCCAGCCATCCGGCATGGCGCGCGGATCGGCGAAATAGACATCGAACAGGTCGCGCACAATCTGCTCGGCATCGCCACGCACGCGCATGACCTCGTCATGTCGGTAGAGGTGCTTGTAGAGAAAGGTCTTCAATTCCTTCTCGGTCGCTGCCATTTGCGCCGAAAACGTCACCATCGTCTCGCCCGCCGACTGCACCGCCTCGGCGCTGTCAGGTTTTATACGCGCCAGGTTTGCGGTGGTCGAAACGATGACATCCTCGACCATCATCGTGATCTGCCGGCGCATCAGCTCATGGCCGGTGCGGACATCGTCAAGGCCCGGGTAACGCGCGCGCACGCCTGCCAGGATCGATCCCGGCAGCGTAACCGTCTCCAGCATGTCCAGCGTCAGGAAGCCGGAACGCAGGCCGTCATCGATGTCGTGGGTGTTGTAAGCGATGTCGTCGGCGATCGCCGCGCATTGCGCCTCGATGCCGGCGAAACGGTCGAGTTCGAGGTCGTGCAGTTCGGAATAGTCGCGGATCGCTTGCGGAACCGGGCCTTTGAGGCCTTTTCCCTTAGCATCGGTCAGCGGGCCATTGTGCTTAACCAGACCTTCCAGCGTTTCCCAGGTCAGATTCAGCCCGTCGAACTCGGCATAGCGCCGTTCCAGCCGCGTCACCACGCGCAGCGACTGCGCATTGTGGTCGAAGCCGCCCCATTGGGACATCCGCCCGTTCAGCGCGTCCTCGCCGGTATGGCCGAACGGCGTATGGCCGAAATCGTGGACCAGGGCGACCGCCTCGGCCAGATCCTCATCGCCGCGCAATGCCCGCGCCAGAGCCCGCGCAATCTGCGCCACCTCGATGGAATGGGTCAGCCTTGTGCGATAATGATCGCCTTCATGCGCGACGAACACCTGCGTCTTGTGCTTCAGCCGGCGGAACGCCGTCGAATGGATGATACGGTCGCGGTCGCGCTGGAACGGCGTGCGCGTCGGGCTCTCGACCTCGTCATAGAGCCGCCCGCGAGACTTGGCCGGATCGCTGGCATAGGCCGCGCGCGGCCGATAGCCGAACCCAATGTCGCCAAGCTCATTTGTCATGGCTGATGCCGCCGCAGTTGACTTGCCCCTTCCCGCTTCATACCTATCATGTGAAACCGAAAGCAAGGTGACGCCCATGGGCGCTGATGCCAAGACTGCCATGAAAGTCGAGATGACCGACTCCGCCGCCAGGCGGATCGCGAAAATCGTCTCTGGCGAAGCCGGCAAGACGGCGCTGCGCGTTTCCGTCGAGGGTGGCGGCTGCTCCGGCTTTTCCTACAAGTTCGACCTGGTCGACACGCGCAATGACGACGACGTCGCCATCGAGAAGGACGGCGCGACGGTGCTGATCGACGATTTGTCGCTGGTCTATATGGGCGGCTCGGTCATCGACTTCGTCGACGATCTGATGGGTCAGTCGTTCCAGATCCGCAACCCGAATGCAGTAGCCTCCTGCGGCTGCGGCACCAGTTTCTCCATCTAAGCAGATGTCTGCCATCGGCGCGGTCCGTCAGGTCGCGCTGTCGGCCGGGCGCGATCTCGACGTCACATTGGCGTTCTGGCGCGACGTACTCGGCCTGGGCGTGCACGCCCGCTACGATCCGCCCGGCATGGCCTTCATCATGGCCGGTGATATCAGGCTGCTGTTCACCGACGGCGTGCCGGCCGGCACCGTCTATCTCGACATAACAGGCCTCGAAGCCTTCCACGCCGAGGCGAAAGCATCCGGCGTTCCCTTCACCGCACCGCCCGTACTCGTTCACAACGATACCGAAGGTACGTTCGGTCCAGCGGGGGAAAGCGAGTGGATGGCCTTTCTAAAGGACCCGGCTGGCAATACGATCGGGCTTGTCGAACGTCTCCCGCCTGAACATCCCTGAGGCCGCCCATGAAAATCGTCACCTGGAACATCAACGGCGTTCGCGCCCGCATCGGCAACCTCACCCATTGGTTGACCGAGAGCCAGCCCGATATCGTCTGCCTGCAGGAGATCAAGACGGTCGACGAGCAGTTCCCGCGCGCCGAGATCGAGGCGCTCGGCTACAACGTCGAAACGCATGGCCAGAAAGGCTTCAACGGCGTCGCCCTGCTGTCGAAGCTTCCCTTTGGCGAGGTTATCAGGGGCCTGCCCGGCGACGACACGGATGAACAGGCGCGCTTCATCGAAGGCGTGTTCTCGACCGACCAGGGCGCGCTGCGCGTCGCCTCGCTCTATCTGCCCAACGGCAATCCGATCGATGACGAGAAGAAGTTCCCCTACAAGCTGTCCTGGATGGAGCGGCTGCATCGCTGGGCCGAGCAGCGCCTGCTCCTGGAAGAGGCGCTGGTGCTGGCCGGCGACTACAATGTCATTCCCGAGCCGATCGATGCGCGCTTCCCCGAGAACTGGCTGGGCGACGCGCTGTTCCAGCCGCAGACCCGGCAGGCCTTCCGCCGACTGAAGAACCTCGGCTTCACCGAAGCGGTGCGCGCCGTCACCGACGCTGCCGACGTCTACACCTTCTGGGATTATCAGGCCGGCGCCTGGCAGAAGAACAACGGCATCCGCATCGACCATCTGCTGTTGTCGCCCGAAGCCGCCAACCGCTTTTCCTCGGCCTCGATCGAAAAGCATGTGCGCGCCTGGGAAAAACCTTCCGACCATGTGCCGGTGGCGATCGATCTGGCGCTGCAGCCGGCCTGACAACGCCCGAGAACCCTGATATCGCCACAATCGCGACGTTGATTGAAAGTCAGCATGGCGGCTGGGGTTCCATGATCATACGATTCCTTCTTTGTCCGATCGGCCTGGCTTTTGCCTTGGGCGCACCTGCGACGGCCTTCGCCGACCAGCAGTGCCTGGCCAATGGCAAGTCGTACCAGGTCGGCCAGGTCGCTTGCCTGACGGTTTCCGACCAGAGCCACATGGCCCGCTGCGACCTGGTGCTCAACAACACCTCATGGACGAAGATCGGCGACACCTGCCCTGACAACACGATGAAGCCTCATCTGCACGTAACGCCGATCTCGATGCCGGCGCCCAGCATGGTGCCGACCGAGCCGATCGAGAACTGATTTTCCGATTGTTTTGAGGCCGGCAACCTTACTGGTCGCCGCCGCCCTTGGTCAGGATGTCGTCGGCCAGGGAAATGGCTGTGCGGCGGTCGGCTTCGCCGGCGGCGGCGAACGCCTCTTCCTGCATGCCGCGGATCCATGGCTGGTCGGCCGGCGAGGCGCGTTCGAGCGCGGCCGTCATCATCGCCAGCCCGCGCACGATCTTGCCGCTCTGGAACAGAAGATTGCCGAGCGTCGCCTGGGCGCCGGCATGGCCCTTTTCAGCAGCGAGCTGGAACCAGCGGCCAGCTTGCTTGACGCTGGCCTTCACGCCGCCCTCGCCCTTCAGGAACATCTGGCCCATCTCGAACTGGGCGTTCGGATTGCGGTAATTGGCGGCCGCGCGCATGTAATATTCCTGCGCGGCGACCTCGTTTTCCTCGACCGGACTGCCGGGAATGCCTGTCCTGAGATAGTCGCCCAACGCCACCAGCGCGTCGGAGACGTAGCTTTCCTCCGGCGATCCCGGCTCGACGTCCTGGTCGACGATCTCGGAGAAGAATTTGAAGGCTGCATAGTCGTCGCGCGTCACGCCGTCGCCTTCGGCATACATGCGCGCGAGCTTCCAGGTGGCGCCGATCTGGCCGTTCTCGGCGGCGTATTTATAGGCCTCGACCGCTTGTTCCTTGTGGCCGCTCTTGTAGGCGGAGAAGCCGAACTGGAACACGGCCCACGGGCTCGACTGCGGCTTCACGCCGGTCTTGTCGTCGAACACCTTGTCGTCGAAGGCCATGGCCTGACCCACGGCGCCAAAGATCGCGACAGCGACCAGTGCCGGAAGGACAGACGACCTCAACAACTCAGATATCCGCATAGCAATGTGTTTCTTTGGCACCGCCCGGATGGGTGACCGCGCCGTCGCGGGCAGGCCCTACCGTCTGTGCGTATTTCCAGATCGCGCCCGATTGATAGTCGGTCGTGCGCGCCTTCCAAGTCTTTGCCCTCGTTGCCAGTTCAGCCTCGGACAGATCGACCTCGATCGTGCCTTTGGTCGCATCGATCGAGATCACATCGCCGTCTTTCAAGAGCCCGATCGGACCGCCAACAGCAGCTTCGGGGCCGACATGGCCGATGCAGAAACCGCGCGTCGCGCCCGAAAAACGGCCGTCGGTGATGAGGGCCACCTTGCCGCCCATGCCCTGGCCGTAGAGCGCCGCCGTCGTCGACAGCATCTCGCGCATGCCCGGGCCGCCGCGCGGTCCCTCATAGCGGATGACGAGAACCTCGCCTTCCCGGTAGTTGCGGTGCGTGACCGCCTCGAAACATTCCTCTTCCGAATCGAAACAGCGTGCCGGGCCTGAGAATTTCAGCTCCGTCATGCCCGCGACCTTCACGATCGCGCCTTCGGGGGCAAGGTTGCCCTTCAAGCCCACGACACCGCCGGTTTGGGTGATTGGTCGGTTGGCGGGACGGACCACATCCTGGCTATCATTCCAGACAACGTGCTCCATGTTTTCGGCCAAAGTACGGCCAGTCACGGTCAGGCAGTCGCCATGCAAATAGCCGTGGTCGAGCAAGGTCTTCATCAACAGCGGAATGCCGCCGGCCTCGAACATGTCCTTGGCGACATATTTGCCGCCCGGCTTGAGGTCGGCGATGTAGGGCGTCTTCTCGAAAATCGCCGCGACGTCGAACAGGTCGAACTTGATGCCTGCCTCATGCGCGATCGCCGGCAGGTGCAAAGCCGCATTGGTCGAGCCGCCGGTGGCCGAGACCACGGTCGCCGCATTCTCCAGCGCCTTTAGCGTGACGATGTCGCGCGGCCGGATGTTCTTGGCGATCAGCTCCATGATCTTTTCGCCGGAGGCGAAATTGAAGCGGTCGCGCATCTCGTAAGGGGCCGGCGCGCCACAGGAATAGGGCAGCGCCAGACCGATCGCCTCGGCGACGGTGGCCATGGTGTTGGCGGTGAACTGTGCACCGCAGGAGCCGGCCGACGGACAGGCGACCTGCTCTATTTCCAGCAGTTCAGCGTCGCTGATCGTGCCGACCGAATGCTGGCCGACCGCCTCGAACACATCCTGCACGGTGATCTGCCGGCCGCGATAGCTGCCAGGCAGGATCGAGCCGCCATAGATGAAGATCGACGGCACATTGAGCCGCACCATGCCCATCATCATGCCGGGCAGCGACTTGTCGCAGCCGGCAAGCCCGACCAACGCATCATAGCAATGGCCACGCATGGTGAGTTCGACAGAATCAGCAATGACGTCGCGTGACACCAGCGACGACTTCATGCCTTGGTGGCCCATGGCGATGCCGTCGGTGACGGTGATGGTGCAGAATTCGCGCGGCGTGCCGTTGGCGGCGGCGACGCCCTTCTTGACCACTTGCGCCTGGCGCATCAGCGAGATGTTGCAGGGTGCCGCTTCGTTCCAACAGGAGGCGACACCGACCAGCGGCTGCGCGATCTCGGCCGCCGACAAGCCCATGGCATAGAGATACGAACGGTGCGGCGCACGCGCCGGACCGACGGTCACATGGCGGCTAGGCAGCTTAGCCTTGGAAATGACTCTGGCGTCCATACTCTTCCTTGCCGCGGGCGGTGCGGCCTGCCTCATCGCCGAGCCTTCTGGCGCGTGTCCCGAGACAAATTTGAGGTGCGCCGGGTTTATGGCGGGAAATGGGCAATTTGGTCGGGCGGAACTGTAGCGCGGGGGTTGTTCAGAAACTGTTGCCAAAACGTCACAATCGCGGGAGGCGACACATGTGCGACGTATCTGCAACGCCAGCCCTCGCCAGCACGGCTCGAAACTGTGCCCGCATACGAAAAAGGCCGGGCAGTGCCCGGCCTTTTTCTATTCAATTTTAAAGGCTTACCATTTCACCTTCAACGAGGTGGAGATAGCCGAGACAAGATCGTTGCCGAAGTCGGCGGTATAATCCGTCCCGTAGGTAACGCCATCGTCGCCTACGACTGGATGGATCGAGCCGCTGGTGAGTACACCCAACGCGCCGCCAAGACGAACCTCGATGTTCTGGGTCGGGGTGTAGGACACGCCACCGCTGACTGTCCAGGTATCGGTCTGGGCGCTGAGGCCAGTGGTGGTTCCACGATCCCATGTCAGACCGGCGGCGCCGCTCCATTGGTCATTGAACTTGTGGCCAATACCGCCCGACACCGTCCAGCCATCGCGATAGAGCAGATCAAGTGAAGTAACCCGGGTCGGGCCGGTCGTGGTGCATGCACCGGGGGCGGCGGTCGGGCAGAATGGTACGCTCTGCAATACGCTCCAATTGACCCATTTAATGGATCCAAACGCGAGCCAACCAGGAGCAATACCTGACTGGAGCTTGAGTTCCAAAGACTCAGGCACTTCCGAAGAACCGCTTACGTCGGTTATGTGACCCAGAATTGGATTGGTGGGATCGAGGAATCCGGGAACCTGGGTCAGATCAAGCGTCCCCGAGAGGTTGTCGAGCTTGACGGCTGAATTGTAGACCAGGCTGGCGCGCAGCGCGATATCAGGAATTTCATAGGCGGCACCGACGCGCCATCCATAACCGTCGCCCTTGAGATCAAGGCGCCCAATGCCCGTACCAAGAAAGGCAGGAATAGGGGCGACCAACTGTTCCTTGAAACCCGAGACGTCCTCGTGGAACACGCCGCCGATGAAACGAAATTGTCCTTTGCCGAGGTCCATTTTGTACGAGCAGGTTCCGCCCACGGCTTCGCTCTTGATCTTGGTTACGATATTGCCGTTCGCACCGGCCCAATCGGCGCCGGGATTGCTGTATGCACCGATCGGCTGGCCGTAGTCGATAAGGCAATCGACAGGCCCCAATCCGGCCTTGATGCCTACGCTCGGCACCCAATAGCTTTCGGTATCGCGAGCGCTGTTGGAGAAGCCGATCAGGTTAAGGGGGCCGTCAGCCGGATTCGTGTCCACCACATTCTTGAGGTCGCGTTGCGGCATCACATAGGTGCCGGTAAACTCGGCCGTGACCGGCGCCGGATCGAACAGCAGGTCGATGTCGTAGCCGCCGCGCTCCAGGCCGCCGGCATGCACTGAACCGATCAGACCCAGCGAAAAACACCCCGCCCCCAGCAGTGTTTTCAAACGCAAATTGCTCATGGATGTCCTCCCCGAAATACTAGTGCGTCAAGCTAGAACCAATTCAGGTTAACGGTGCAACAATGAATTCAGATAGCGTACACGTACACTCTTGCGGACCGCATTTCGAACACAGTGGCGACCTTGGCCAGCAGGTCCGAAAATGACCATTTGGGAGCACACTAGGAACAAAATCAGAAAAAAACGCTTAAAACGGCACGAAATCCGGCTATTTTGCCGGCATTCCGCCCGATTGTTACATTATGGCAACAATGGGGCTGAAACTTTCCGTTTACGTCAATATTAACGTTACGGAATGCCTGTTTTTTGGGCAAAAGAGCCGTCGCGAAGCGCTTGTCGGCGCCTCTTGAATCCGGTGCTCAACCGGCGTCGCGCACCCTGGTCAACGCCACCGAAAGCTTCTCCTGCTGATCGCGGTATTCGTCGAGTTTTTCGCGCTCGGCCGCGACGATCTCTTCCGGCGCGCTGGCGACGAATCGTTCGTTCGACAGCTTCTTGTGCAGCCGCGCGATTTCTTCGGTCACCTTGGCCAGTTCCTTCTGCAGACGCGCCGCCTCGGCGGAGAGATCGATCAGGCTGCCGAGCGGCAGGCAGATCGTCGCCTCGTTGAGCACGATCTGGGCCGAGCCCTTGGGCGCTGCGTCCTGCAGCGAGATGTCGCCGACCCGCGCCAGCCGCTTGATGGCGAAAGCATGGCGTTCCAGCCTCTGGTGGGTCTCGGCGCTGGCGCCGACCACCACCAGCGGCGCGATCGCGGCCGGCGGCACGTTCATCTCCGAGCGCACAGAACGAATGCCGGAGACCAGATCGACCAGCCAGTTGATGTCGGCGGCCGCATCAGCGTCCTCGAAGTCCGGCGACGGCCAGGCGGCGTGGCAAAGCAGCGAGTCGCGCGTCATGCCCTCACCTGCAGTCTGCGCCCACAATTCCTCGGTCATGAACGGCATCATCGGATGAAGCAGCTTGTAGATCTCGTCGAGCACGAAGGCGACGCAGGCGCGGCTTTCCGCCTTGGCCGCCTCGTCGGTGCCCATGAACACCGGCTTCAACAGTTCCAGATACCAGTCGCAGAACAGGTTCCAGACGAAACGGTAGGCAGCGCCGGCCGCTTCGTTGAAGCGGTATGAGGTGATGCCCTCGGTGATCGCGTGCGACGCCCTGGTCAGCTCGGTCAGGATCCAGCGGTTGACCGGCAGCGTGGCGTCGTTCAGCCAGAAATCGTCATTGCGGGCGACCTCGTTCATCTCGGCAAAGCGCGTCGCGTTCCACAGCTTGGTACCGAAATTCCGGTAGCCGGCGATGCGCGCCGGATCGAGCTTCACGTCGCGCCCCTGCGCCGCCATCACCGTCAACGTGAAGCGCAGTGCGTCGGCGCCAAACTCGTCGATGAGGTCGAGCGGATCGATGACGTTGCCCTTCGACTTCGACATCTTCTGCCCGTTCTTGTCGCGCACCAGCGCATGCACATAGACGGTGTGGAACGGCTCCTCATGCATGAAATGCAGGCCCATCATCATCATCCGGGCAACCCAGAAGAAGATGATGTCGAAGCCGGTCACCAGCACGTCGGTCTGGTAATAGGTCTTCAGCTCCGGCGTGTGATCCGGCCAGCCCAGCGTCGAGAACGGCCACAGCGCCGAGGAGAACCAGGTGTCGAGAACATCCTCGTCGCGGGTCAGGATTTCGCCCGGCTTGAAATTCTCGAGCTTGTCCTCGACCCAGGCCTTCCACGGCCCTTCCAGTGCCAGATAATACTCGATGGCAGCGGCCAGCGCCTCTTCCTCGGTCTTCTCGACGAAGACGCGCCCGTCAGGCCCGTACCAGGCCGGGATCTGGTGRCCCCACCACAGCTGGCGTGAAATGCACCAGGGCTGGATGTTCTCCATCCAGTCGAAATAGGTCTTTTCCCAATTCTTCGGCACGAAGTTGGTGCGGCCCTCGCGCACCGAGGCGATCGCCGGCTTGGCCAGCTCCGCAGCATTGGCATACCACTGCTCGGTCAGGAACGGCTCGATCGGCACGCCGCCGCGATCGCCATGCGGCACGGCGTGGCGATGCGGCTCGATCTTGTCGAGAAAGCCGCCGGCCTCCATCAGCTCGACGATCTTCTTGCGCGCGACGAAACGGTCGAGACCGTCGAGTTCGTCCCAGATGGCCTGACGCTCGGGCGTGATCTCAAGGCCAGCGAGGAAGTCCTCGTTGTCCTTGAGTTTGATGGCTGCCTCGATGGTCAGGATGTTGATTGCCGGCAGCTTGTGGCGCTTGCCGACCTCGAAATCGTTGAAGTCGTGCGCCGGCGTGATCTTGACCGCGCCGGAGCCTTTTTCCGGATCGGAATACTCGTCCGCCACAACAGGGATCTTTCGGCCGACGATCGGCAAGACGACATTCTTGCCGACCAGATGCCGGTAGCGCTCGTCGTCCGGGTGCACGGCGACTGCCGTATCGCCCAGCATAGTCTCGGGCCGTGTCGTCGCCACGGTGATGAATGTCGCCGGATTTTCCGGATCGAAAATCTCGCCCTCGATCGGATAGCGGAAGTGCCAGAGATTGCCGTTGACCTCCTGCGGCTCGACCTCAAGGTCGGAGATCGCGGTCAACAGCTTGGGGTCCCAGTTCACAAGGCGCTTGTCCTTGTAGATCAGCCCTTGCTTGTAGAGGGTGACGAAAACTTCGAGCACGGCCTTGGACAGGCCTTCATCCATGGTGAAGCGTTCGCGCGACCAGTCGGCCGAGGCGCCAAGCCGCTTCAGCTGGTTGAAGATGGCGCCGCCGGATTCGGCCTTCCACTCCCAGACCTTTTCGATGAACTGTTCGCGGGTGAGATCGCGGCGATGGATCTGCTTTTCCATCAGCTGGCGTTCGACCACCATCTGCGTGGCGATGCCGGCATGGTCCATGCCGGGCTGCCACAGCACGTTCTTGCCGCGCATGCGCTCGAAGCGCACCAGGATATCCTGCAGCGTGTTGTTGAGCGCGTGACCCATATGCAGCGAGCCGGTGACGTTGGGCGGCGGAATGACGATGGTGAAGGCTTCGGCCCCTTCCTCGGCGCCGGCGCCGGCGCGAAATGCGTCCGCCTCCTCCCATATTTTGGCGATCTTGGGCTCGACGGTTTTGGCGTCGTAGGTCTTTTCAAGCATGGGAAAATGGTCCGCGCTGTCGGGATTTTTGCTGGTTCGGTGTAAATCGGAAGGTCTTGGCCAAGTCAACCGCAAGGGCGGTCAACGGTACCAGCCATTAGATAGGGCGGCATGGATCGAGGCAACAGGCCCGGGCGCGGCCCTGGCCTTGGCCGCAAGCCACAACAAACCCGCCATACCTTGCTCTCGCTGCTGTAGGGCGCATCGGCTTTTGGCCGGAGGGGCATTCCCCGCCTACGCCATGCCAACACTCGAGCACCACAGAAAACAGGCCAAGCTCTACCTACCCGCAACGAAAAAGCGCCGCCCAAGGGCAGCGCTTTAATCCGGAATGGGCTGTAACTCTTACTGCGCGCCGCGCGCGACGCGCTCGATTTCCTCGCGCACCAAGCGCTCGACCAGCGTCGGCAGATTGTTGTCCAGCCAGTCCTGCAGCATCGGCCGCAGCATCTCCTCGGCCATCTCGTCGAAGGTCTTCTTGCTGCGGCTGGCAAAGGCGTCGGAGAGCTCGCCGAAGGCTGCGGCGACTTGCCGTCCCGTATGTTCCGAAACGATCGCCGGACGGACCGGCATTGCATCGGCCTGGCGCGCCTGCTCGCTGCGCGAAGGGCCAGGCTCGAAAGTCGGCTCGGCCGCCAGATCGTCCTCGAAAGCCTCGATCTCCACGGATACAGCCTGCTGTCTCCCCGTCTCTTGCTGCTTAGTCTCCTGCGGCCTGATCTCTTGCGGCCTGACTTCCTGCGGCTTGGCCACATCGGCTGGCTTTGTCTGACTGCCCACGGCGGCAATTTCGCGCCGCCAATCGGTGACGATCGAATCGCTGGTTTCCGCCTTTGCCCGGGCCGGCGCTTCCACCTTGGCCGCCGGCGCAGACTCGCCGGCGATTCTGGCGCTGACTTCCGCCAGGGTCATCGGCGCATGCGCGGGAGGCGCAGCGGTTGTAGCGGCTGGATTTGCCGGTGCCGGAGTGCTCGGCTTCACTGGCGCCGGTTCGGAGCGCGGCTCCAGCCGCGTCACGACAGGCTCGGCCAGTTGGGCCTGCACATCGGCCAGCGTCACCGGCTTCTTGCTTTCGGCCGCGCTGTGCAACTCGCTGCGGAAGGCCTCGACATCGGAGGCCGGTCCGGCGGCCGGCGCAAGATCCTGGCGCAACTCGTCGGCGTCACCCGGCTGCTTGCGGCCGGTGTCGCTGTCTTCGATGATCCTCCTGATGGAAGCCAGTATTTCTTCCATGGATGGTTCGCGCTGTGCGCTGCTTGCCGTCGCCATCGTCACATCCGCCGCCCTTGTGACCCGTTTTGCAGATTCCTGTCCGGTAAAGCCGGGCACGAATCATGGCGACAGCGTAGCCGACGGATCGCCATCCGAGAATCCCCAATCTCGGGAGATGCGGGATTTCAACAATTTAGACATGGCTCAGAGCCGAAGACCTTTCTTTCGGAAAAGATCATGTCGCTACAAAAGGATAGCGCCGCGCATCCCTAAGATGCGCGGCGCTCCAATGCTTCAATCCTGGCGGGATTTGAACCGTCTGGATGCGATCAGCGGCCGTCCGGCGTGCGCAGGCCGATCCATTTGTCCTTGACGGCTCTGTAGTGCTCTTCAGGCTTGTACTTCGTCACCTGCAGAGCAAGCCGCTCGACCGACAGGCGGCCCATGGCCGAAAGGATGGCATAGCTCGCCACCACCACATCGCGCTCGGAGCTGGCGAGGTCGATCTTGGCCGAAATGACGGCGTTCTGGGCGTTCAACACGTCGAGCGTGGTGCGCTGGCCGACATTGCGCTCCTCGATGACGCCGTTGAGCGCCAGTTGCGCGGCGGCGATCACCTGCCGGTTGGCGTCAACGCTTTCCTGCGCAGAGGTATATTGCGTCCATGCCGACGTCACCGCCTGGCGGACCTGGTCGCGGCTAACATCGACCTCGATGCGAGCCTGGCTAAGCGATTCCTTCGACTGGCGGACCAGGGCCGAGGTGCGGCCGCCCGAGTAGATCGGAATCGTTAGCGACGCGCCGATGCTGGCGGCATTTGACGTGGCATCGCTGGTGGCGCTGGGAACCGTGTTGCTGTAGGCGCGGGAAACGCCGGCGCTGGCGGTGAGCTGCGGCAACAATGCTCCTTCCTGCGACTTCACCGCAAAACCCGCCGCATCGACAAGATGCTCGGTGGCGAGAATGGCCGGGTGTTCGGTCGCCGCGATACCGATCGCCGCATCGAGGCTCCTCGGCAACAGCTTCGCCAGCGGCGAGGCCGCCTTGAGCTTGCCCGGCTCGTCGCCGACGATCTGGCGATAGGTCGCCGCACTGGCGAGCGCCTGCGCGCGGGCAGCGCTCAACTGCGCCACCGCGGCCGAGCGCGAGGCATCGGCCTGTGCCACGTCGGTGCGCGTGCCTTCGCCGACCTCGAAACGCGAACGCGCCGCGCGCGCCTGCTCGGTCAGGAATTGCAAATTCTGTTCCGTCAGAACCGCCACCTGGCGATCATGGATCACATCCATGTAGGCGCTTGCCGCGTTGAACAGGGTGTTCTCTTCGGTGTTGCGCAAACTCTCAACCGAGGCCCTGACCTGCGCTTCGGCCGCCGCGACATTGTTTTTGGTCTGAAACCCGTCGAAAAGAGTCTGGTTGATCTGGATACCGAAACTGCCGGTGGTCAGGGCCAGGCTCCTGTTAGCACCGACAATGTGTCTGGACGTATAGTCAATGTCAGCCGAACCATTGATGGTCGGGCGCCAGCCCGACTTGGCGATAGCGACGCCCTCATCGGTAACGCGCACGCCCGCACGGGCGGAATTCAGCGACGAATTGTTCTGGTAGGCCTTTGAAAGCGCGCCGAGAATGGTTTCCGCCGAGGCGGCTATCGGCGAAAGCGCTGTCGCGGAAATGAGGACGGTAACAAACAAACTCTTGGCTAAGGACGGCACTTTAATCCCTCATTCGTTTTGCACGGGAACCACGCCGCGCCAGCCCATCCCTAGGGATCAGCCAGCGCCGCGTCGATATATCGTTCCCCCGCTGACAGCCTCCCGAAAACACCGGTTAACCAAATCAGCAACGATTGTTCAATCGCAAGCCAACATGACAGCGTTTTTGCTGCAAGGCAAAATCACTTAGAATTCGAACGAATGAATACGTTCAAATCCCGGTAGTGGCTTAATTGCCGCATTAAATGCTCGTCTTCCGGTTACAACCCCCCCTGCTTTGAAAAAAAGCCGGGCCACACCCGCATTGCCCTGCCCTTCGACGGCGACCAGACGGCCGCCTTCGGCGAGTTGGCCGAGCAGCGCCGCCGGCACGTCCTCGACGCTGCCGCCGATCAGAATCACATTGTAGGGCGCCTTGGCGGCATGACCTTGCGGCAACGGCCCGGTGACCACGGCGACATTGTCGCAGCCCTGCGCCGAGAGTGCGGCTTTGGCCGTTTCCGCCAGTCCGGCATCGCTTTCCAGCGCCATGACGGATTTTGCCAGTCTGGACAGCAACGCTGCGCAATAGCCGGTGCCGCAGCCGACATCGAGCACCGAATCGCCGGCGCCGATCTCGGCCAGTTGCAAAAGCTTGGCCAGCGGCGACGGCTCCATGAGGTAGCGTGCACCGCTGCCGTTGGCGCCGTCGGAGATGCGGATATCCTCGTCAATATAGGCAAGAGCCTGCTGGCCGGCCCCGACAAAGGCCTCGCGCGGCACCGCGAGCATGGCATCGAGCAATGCTGCGTCAGTCACATCGGTTGTGCGGACCTGGCCATCGACCATCTTGACGCGAAGTTCGGAGAAATCACCGCTCATGTCCCAACCAATCCGTCAAAAACCAATGCGCTGAAATGCGCTTGCCGCGCCAACACTGCGGCGCATTCGACCGGAACTCAAGCCCCCGCCGCGCGGGAGCTGAAGCAACTGGAGGCCTCGCCCGGAATCGAACCGGGGTGCAAGGATTTGCAGTCCTCTGCGTAACCACTCCGCCACGAGGCCTCGTCGCTCCCGGCGAGCGAACTCAATATGGTGGCAGCGAAAGGTCGTCAAGCGTCCGCGCAGCATTCCGGCGCGCTTTCCTCGTCAGCTTCCGCAACGTGGTTCCCGAGCGGTGTAACCGCTTGGTGCAGCGGTATATTAGGCAGTCGTTAAGCATGGCCTGCCGATCGGTGAAACTCGAACCCGCGGGTTTACGTTGCGGGAGATGGAGGTAGCCCATGCCCAGGGCCGCAACAGACCGGGAAACCAGCGCTTCGGCCAAATTGTCGCTGCTGCGCTGCGAACAGCTTGTGCGCTACGCGATCGACCGCCTCTCCATCGAGGGTGCAAACCGGCTTTCGCCGCATGATCGCGCGCGGCTGGCTTCAGCGGCTGCCGTTCTCAAGGAAATCTGCGAGGGGCTGGAAAAGCGCAGCGACCGCTGAGCCGGGACCGCGTGCCCATCGCTTTCAACTCGGCCGGCGGCGTCGTTCCCACCAGACGACGAACCGCCGCCGCTGGCGGCGCACCGCGGCAAATTCGTAGGAAAGCACCAAAAGGCCGAGCGGAATCATCCAGAAGCCGAGAATCGGCAGGAAGCCGAGAATGCCGAAAAACACCAGCACGATGCCGATGGCGATCCTGAGCCCGCGCGAGCGCGGCATGGTGAACTCGCGGCCGAACACCGAAATTTTCCGCGCCGGTGCCTGGTTTTCGCCTGCTGCAGTCATGTCGAAAGTCGATCCGGTTGCCATCAGTAAAGCCATATGCCGTAAAGGCTGCAATCGCCTTTTGGGTTCCGCCGACCATGGCCGGACGGCGCCCAAGACCGCTCATATGTGGTGTCATCAGGCGATTGCCAGAAACCATTGCATGAAAAAGCGCTAAAAAAATGCGAAATGCTTCTTTGCAAAGCCGAAACGGGTTTGCTATAGGCTGCGCCACTCACATGAGAGCCTCTGTTCCCCGGTAGCTCAGTGGTAGAGCAACCGGCTGTTAACCGGTTGGTCGCTGGTTCGAATCCGGCCCGGGGAGCCAACATTTCCAAATAGTTAGGCGATACGGAAAACCGGCCATTTCCCGGTTATGTACGGCATATGTACGCCGCCGCCGTTTGCTTCCCCGATTTGCGTTTGCCGACTCGCCGACGGAGCATTCTTTTATGACGAACCCCCTGAAGGGCCGGCTGAAGGCCATTGAGAAGCTCGAAAAAGCCTTCATAAAGAAGGCGGCGGCCCATTTTGATGCCGGCGATATGTATCTCACCCACATGTTTCTTCTGGGAGCTACTCAGCGGACCCTATGTCAATCTCGGGGTTTTCGGCGTCTGATTGAGAGCAAGAACTTTCCATCGGCGACGGTCCTGCTCAGGACTCAAATCGACACGGCGATGCGGATTAATGCCCTGCCCCTCATCGATGACCGTGAAAACAGCATGAAGAGGTTGATGGCGAGCGAGATTCAGTTCGATAGGCTGATGACTACTATAGATGGAGGAAAGCGAGAGCGCCTTACCGACGCCTATCTCAGGAAACGCCTTTCAGCTGAGCATCCATGGATCGACAAGGTCTACACTGAGACTTCCGACTTTGTTCATCTGTCGTTTCGTCACCTGTGGACCGCAGTGGCGAGGCTTGAAGATGAAACGCGGACCGTTCACTTCGATATCTCGGGCACAGACGCTCAGCGTCCCCAGTCTGATTATTTTGAGATCTGCGAAGCCTTCGCCGCGGTCTCGACACTCGCTTACGCGCTAATCCAAGCATCTTGGGGTCCGGTACGGCCTCCTCGAGACCCTCTGCAAAACGCTGCCTGATCATCGCTCAGCGGTGCCGATTGCAGTGCCATTTCATTCCTGCGACTATCGACCGGTCCGCGCGACATGGATGCCACATCGGAAGGCCGATTTTTGACTGCCCTAGATGAGTCTTACGAACTGATCGGCCGTATCTTGGCAAAGCTTGTGCTTGGCGGGCTCCGAAGGCAGGAAATCGAGGCCCGCGATGTGATGCCACTGGATGCAGTAATACAGGACGGCTCGCAGCATTTCTTGGCTGCGACGCATTGGTTGCGATCGGAGGGGTTGATTACCGCGGGCGGCATATACTCAGATGGCAGAGCCTGGGGCGTTCAATTGACGTCGAAAGGGATCGGCGCCATCGAAAAGGGCACGTTCAACGGGCCAGAGGCATCGATCCGAGAGACGGTGGAATCAAAGCCTGATGGAGGCCTCGGGTCTGACACCTACGGGAAAATCGGTTCTTTTGTAGGCGGCTTGCTCGGCGGCTTCTCGCAGTCGGCGCAATAAGGAGGCTTGCTCCGATGCGCCTCTATCACTTCACATCCGCTCAATATGCATTGCAAGACATCGAGCATCGCCGGCTCAAAATCGCGGAGATAAAAGACCTCAACGATCCATTCGACCTTCGAGCACCGCGACTCAAAAACAGTCGAGAGCGGCGCAGTTGGGAGGATTGGCGGGACGACATGAGTCGGAAATACGGTATGCTCTGCTTCTCGCCAAATTGGGTTAACGCTGTGATGTGGAGCCACTATTCAGATCGCCACAGAGGGATCTGCCTTGGATTTGACGTCTCCGACGACATTGCGGAGAAAGTAGCCTATTCGCTGAAGCGACCGGCGATTGATCTTTCTCGCGGACCTCGAGAGAGCGACCTCGGGCGCCTTCTGTTCATGAAAGGTCCAGACTGGAGTTATGAGGAGGAGTATCGGGTCTGGACCCGGTTGGAAGACCGCGATCCAACACACGGTGTCTACTTCATGCCATTCGACAAACAGCTTGTTCTCCGCCAGGTCATTGTCGGCCCTCTCTCGGCTGTTACCAAGGCCGACTTGGAGCCCTTGGTGATTGGAATGAAACCTCAAGTTTCATTGATCAAGGCCCGGCTTGCGTTCCGATCGTTCCGGGTTGTGACCCAAAAGATGGGTTTGACGTAGAAGCCCGCCACCTCTCGGCAGCGGGCCAATCCTGCAATTTGCGGGTGGGCTCAGATTTTGGGTATGGCCCGCAACGCCCAACCTATAGGTACATTAGCTATTGCTCAATCAAGACTGAAGTCCCCGGTCTTGCGTGGGTTCTGTCCCCGCAGGCTCGCCGAGAACACCCACCCGGGTTCTCAGCGAGCCAGCCACCCCGGCACGAGGGACACAACGGAGCGACCTCTAACCTGTACGGGTTCGATGTGCGGAAAGTTGCCAAGCATCTCCCAGGAGACTTCGTGCCACTCGATCTACGGCTGGGTAGCATCATCCGGACCACCCAAAATATATGAGGATTCACTAAAAAGTTTGGAACATCAGATGGACAGGGACAGAACCAAAGCGGTCACGCCAGACCTTCGAAAGCAAGCCGCAAGACTTTAGTCTGATAGAAAAAGCCCAGCACTGAGGTCCCAGCAGTGGGCTTTAAGCGGCTACATCCACAGAGGGAATCGACCGCCTTGCAAATACAACTCCAGATGGGCGGCTATATTCCCGGTGGATCCGTTACGGTCTGAGTTGGGCGGCGCCAACTCAACGGAAGCCGGCGGTACCCTTAGCTGGCAACCAGCGGCACGGTGACGGTTGTCGAGTAATTGATGGGGTATTGGTCGAAATACGGGAAGGCGATGACGAAGCCATAGCTGGCGGTCAGATGCGCCATCTTGAAGCCGCCGCTGGCAGGGTCGATCGCGATCGTCACAATGACGTTCTGCAGACCCAGGTTCACCAATTTCTGCGTAGCGATGGCCTGGATGTCGCTCTGCGAAAGCGTGTTGTTCAGCTGCAGCGCCCGAGAAGAGGTCTCCAGCGTATAGCGGACGGTCGACACGGCATTCATGGCCCAGCCGAAGGCGAAGATTCCGAACAAAAGCATCACCAGGACAGGGGCGATCAAGGCGAATTCCAGCCCTGCTGCGCCGGAGCAATCACGGCGCCATCTGGACCCCATCCTTTCAGCGGACACGGATCACCTGCTGATGACTGATCGCGCGCGGGTCCGGGAAGACACCGAAGTTGAACGGGGGCACCCAGGTGCCTGTCGCCGTTATCTGGACGAAGACGGTCGGCAGCTTCGTTCCGCCGCAGATGGTGGTCGCATTCACGACCGTGGTGCCGCACAAGTAGGAGCGGACCAGCACGACCGCGGCGTCATCGGGCTTGTTGTCCCAGCTCGAAAGCGCGACCGCCTGCGTTCCCGTGTCTTTGGCCGCGTCACTGCCCGCGCCGGCCATCACCAGATTGGCCGCGGTTTTGACGCCGGCCCGCATCTGCAGGTAGCTCGTCACGTAGGACCAGCCATCGGCGATGCCGAAGCAGACCAAGCACAGGATGGGCAGCACCATGGCAAATTCCACGGCGGCCATCCCGGCTTTGTCCCGGACAATGCGCAAGGCCCGCTTACCCATCCCGCTACTCGACCAGCTGAACGGACTGCGTCGCCGGGATGTTCTTCATCCCGAGGCTGGTGCAGTCCTGCTTGATGGTCGTACTGCCGGACCATTGGATGGTGTCGGCGACGACCTGGGTGCAGCCGCCGTTCCCCGAGAAGTTGCCAAGGTAGTTGACCTGCTGCTTGGGAAAATAGATGGCGCCAGTCAAAAGCGAGTTCGCCGTGCCGTTGAAGGTGCTCTGCGCTGCGGTCCCTGTCCTGTCGCCGTAGAACAGCACGCCGGAATAGGCTCCGGAGGTGGGCGCGCTCAGCGTCACCGTGGCATTGCCGTTCATGCTGACGGTGTTGCTGCCGGCCATGAAGATGGTTACCCCGCTGCCCGCGACGACCGCGTTAGCGTTGACCTTCATACTGCCCTGCACGACATAGACGCCGGGCTGCAGGGTGACGTTGCCGCTGAGGCTCATGCCGCTGCAGTAGGTGCCAGGCTGGAGTGTTTGCGAGTTCTTGTTGCCGTTGACATTCTTGCATGGGTTGCCGGCTGTCGGCGTCGCCAGGCTGGAGAAAGGATCGGATGCCGGCAAGGCCTTGGTGAGGTTGGACTTGCAGACCGTGGTTGCTGGAACGTTCAGCACCATGCCGCCGACCGTGATCAGGCAGTCGGCCTTTATCGTCGCCGATCCCTGGGTCTTGATGGCGTCCGAGGCAATCGAGTCCGACATGACCGAGCAGCCGGTGAGGTTGACGGTGGTGTTGCCGGAAAAGAGCGCAGCCTGGGCGGCCGACGGGCTGAGCGCCAGCACGCAGGCTTTCGAGGCGTCGGTGATGAGCGCTACGGCCCTCGCCTGTTCCGGAACCGGCGTGCTGTTGAAGATCGCCGTGAAGTAGCGATCGACGTTCTGCTTGACGATGACCTCCACCGCCTTCTTCGCGGTGTTCGGGCCGGACAATGGCGGCGTGTTGACCTGGATCGTGCCCGGCGTGGCAAAATTGTTCGAGGTCGCCGACTGCGTCGCGGCGGCGATGATGGTCGGGTCGTCGGAACCCGCGACCTTCTCGAGCGCGCCGGCATAGGCCGCGGCATCGGCCACCGCCTGCAGCTTCAGGCTGTTGTAGTACCAGAGGGAGGTCTCGACACCGAGGCCTGCGCCGCCGACCACGACCGGCAAGGTAAAGGCAAAGATGACGGCAACGTTACCGTTCGTGGCGCGCCTTAGGCGGCCCAAAACAAACCGGATCCGGGTGAACGCGTTGAACGCCATATGTTATTAGAAATCACGAATAGATAAACGAATGTCTAAAGACTCCATTCTGATTCGACGTAGTGCGACAGGCTAGGCGCGCGTTCGCGCCTGGAATTGTCGTTGGGAAGCTTGGTGATCTGTCGCGTGTCACCGCCACCGATGGCGCAAGACTGGTCGATATGAGCACATGGTCCAACTCGGATCGCGAGCGGCACACTCAACCGTGACGGAGCCGGATGGGCGTTTACCCGCCAGACATCGGCGCCCGGTGCGTTTCATTCGCTTAATGCATGTCGCCCAAAAGTGCGCAGCGGTTTTGGGACAACGACTTGCATAAATACAACAGCCTAAAGCGCGTCGCATGAGGCCGTTCAGACGCGACGCGCTTTAGGCCTTCAAACGCCGCCGAATTGTTGTCTGAAATCGTCAAGCACGCCCTTGCGGGGGCGAAGCTGCGCGTTTGACCGGCTGTTTGGCGGCGTCCGGAATGGCCTCCTTCGCCTCCTGCTCAGTGTTCCGCCGCCCGTAGACAAGCCCAAACACAAGCGCGAAATACCCCGCCTGCAGCAGAAAAGCGGCGATGACGCCCCAGATTACACCCTTCCCGATGGACCCCGTGTCAAGATAGGCCCAAACTGCAACGAGCACCGACGTCGCCAGCATTCCCACCAGAAACCGCGGAAAATACATTGACCCAAACCCCTTGCCGCCGTTCCCCAACGGCTCCCCGCACCTCCTGACCATTATTTAGTATTTTAGCAATTGCGCAAGTATGGCAGTTCGGTCGCTTGCGCAGCCGCCCTGAGGGAGAAGCCTTCCGGGCTAGGTGTCCTCGCGGGAATCCTGCAGCGAGGCAGGGCGCACGTCCACCCGGCAAGGCTATTTGCCCTACGCGATCACACCATACCCTTGACTGGTGAGTCCGCTATTCTTCATGAGCGGCGGACCCCATTTCCGCCTTAAGGCCGGCGCCACCCCAAAAGCCCACCCAGGCATACCCCAACGGCGTCGGCCATTTTTCCCCGGAACATCTCCATGACAGCGACGTTCGCCTTGATGGCGATCGTCACCGGGTTCGCATCCGCAGTGGTGGTTCTGTTTGTCGTGCTGCTGTTCATCCATGCAGCCCGAGACCTTCAAAGCTCGCCCAGCTATCACCGGTTGTGTCGCCGCCTGCGCAAAGGCTTTTAGCGCCTTACGCGCATCGCCTATTGATTCCCATCAGGCAGGGCCTGCGTAGCCGGCGGCTAGTCTCTAAAAGCCAGTCACGATCCACGGATCGGTGTCGTATCCGACGCGTGGTTTTTCCGGCGTTGCATCAATAGCGATCAATCTTCCTTGCGGAAATCCTGAAACGAGGCATGGCGCAGGCTTCACATCCAATCTTTTGCACGTAACGGAGAGCGACGACGGATCGGTGGTCGCCGTCCATCGCGATACCGCGGCGAAGTGGAACGGCAAACGGCTGGATCTGCTCACCTGCATCGTCTTCGACATCGAGAACGGCAAGGCGATGGACCGCCGCACAGGCTCCAGGTGGTGGCATCCCGGAAGCGGTCGTTGAGGTCGCGGCGCAGGCCGGCATTGACATAGAATTGGTGAAGCCTATGGCCGCATCGAGAACCTGTTCGACGAGCAGTACCAGGAAGCGTTCGGCTACAACACGCAAGGCCGAACTGCTTTCATCGGCCTGAGAGGAAGCTATAGAGCGCGATGCCGACAGCCTATTCAACGACGATAGTTGGGGCAGTGTTTACCGCCCTCGCCTTGAGTGCATGCCTGCCGGCCCTGGCAGACGAGGCGCCAAAGCGCGTCGTCTCCATGAACCTGTGCACCGACGAAATGGCGATGCTGATCGCCGGCCCGGCGCAGCTTTATTCCGTGTCCTATCTCGCCAGCGACCGCGCCTCGTCGGTGCTGGCCGATCAGGCTGGTTCCTACGTGGTCAATCATGGTGCCGCCGAAGAGATCTTCCTGATGCAGCCCGATCTGGTCATTGCCGGCACCTATACGACGCGCACCACCGTTGCGCTGCTCCGGCGCCTCGGCTTCCGGGTCGAGGAGTTCGCGCCGGAAAATTCCTTCGACGATATCAGGGCGAGCCTCACCCGCATGGGTGACATTCTCGGCCGGCAGCGACGCGCCGGCGAACTGGTCGCCGAACTCGATGCCGGCCTGGCCGGGCTTGCCACCAAAAAGCCGCCGGACAAGACCGTCGCGCTCTACTACGCCAACAGCTACACCTCCGGTTCGGGCACGCTGGCCGACGCCATCGTCAAGGCTTCGGGCCTGACCAACATCGCCGACACGCTGGGTTTCACCGGCACGACGAAATTGCCGCTCGAACTGCTGCTGCTCGCCAATCCCGACATCGTCGTCGACGGCGGCAGCCATCAGGAGACGCCGGCCTTGGCGCAGGAGAATTTCGTCCACCCGGCCTACCAGGCGCTCAGTGGCCGCAAGATCGCGGTGCCGGCCAAATACACGATCTGCGGCGGGCCGTTCACGCTCGAAGCCGTCCGCATGCTGCAGGATGCGGCGCGCAAGCCGGCCGGTGCGCCATGAGCGAGCTTGCCCGTTACCGGCTGGTGCTTTCCCTTCTCGGCCTGGCTGTCGTGATCCTGTTCCTGCTGTCGCTCACCGTCGGCCCGGCGGCGATCGGGCTTAGTGACAGCGTGGCAGCGCTGTTTTCCGACAAGCGCGACGCCATCTCGCTGATCATGCAGGAGATCCGCCTGCCCCGCGCCATGCTCGGCCTGATGATCGGCGCCACGCTCGGCCTGTCGGGCGCCGCGCTTCAGGGCTGGCTGCGCAACCCGCTGGCCGAGCCCGGCCTGCTCGGCGTCAGCGCCTCGGCCTCGCTCGGTGCGGTGATCGCCATCTATTCCGGCCTGGCCGCGGTCTTTGCCCTCGGCCTGCCGCTGGCCGCCCTTGCCGGTGCGGTGCTGGCGGTGTTCGTCGTCCAGGCGATGGCTGGCATGCGCGGCGGCATGATGACCATCATCCTGTCCGGCGTCGCCATCTCCGCTTTCGCCGGCGCCATGACCTCGCTGGCGCTGAACCTCTCGCCCAATCCATTTGCCTCACTCGAAATCACCTTCTGGATGCTGGGTTCGCTGGCCGACCGCTCGATGACCCATGTCTGGTTGTCAGCACCCTTCATGCTCGTGGGCTGGGCGATGCTGGCAAGCCTTGGCCGCTCGCTCGACGCGCTGACGCTCGGCAGAGACGCCGCCTCCTCGATGGGCGTCGATACCAGGCGCGTGCAGTTTTTGGCCGTTTTCGGCACGGCGGCTTCAGTGGGGGCTGCAACCGCGGTCGCCGGCGCCATCGGTTTCGTCGGCCTGGTCGTGCCGCATATGCTGCGGCCGCTGGTCGGCGCGCGGCCGTCGCGGCTCTTGCCGGCCAGCGCGCTCGGCGGCGCCGCCATGCTGCTTGCCGCCGACATATTGGTGCGGGTCATCGCACCGGGGCGCGATCTCAAGCTCGGCGTGCTCACCGCAATCGTCGGTGCACCGTTCTTCCTGTGGCTGGTCTACCGTACCAGGAGGCAGCTGCTGTGAGCCTGCTTTCCCTTTCCGACGTTCGCGTCTCGCTCGGCGGCAAGCCGGTGCTCAATGGACTGTCCTTCGACATTCAACCCGGCGAGTTCGTCGGCCTGATCGGCCCCAATGGCGCCGGCAAATCGACCTTGCTGCGCGCCGCTCTTGGGCTTGTTCCGAGCCAAGGCAGGATCGCCATCGACGGGCACGAAACCCTCTCCATTCGCGAGCGCGCGCAACACGTCGCCTACCTGCCACAGGAGCGCGACATCGCCTGGGCGGTCTCGGTGGAGATGCTGGTGTCGCTCGGGCGCACCCCGTACGGTTCGGCCTTCTCGCGCCTGACAGCCGCCGATCTCGATGCAATCGAGCGCGCCATGCGGCGCATGGAGGTCGAGGCGTTTCGCGATCACCCGGCCACCAACCTCTCCGGCGGCGAGAAGGCGCGCGTGCTGATCGCCCGCGCCCTGGCGCAGGATGCGCCGCTGCTTTTGGCCGACGAGCCGACGGCCGGGCTCGATCCCTCGCACCAGATCGGCTTGATGCGGATCTTCGCCGAACTTGGCCGTGAAGGCCACGCGGTCGTGGCCTCGATGCACGATCTTGGCCTCGCCGCCCGCTGGTGCTCGCGACTGATCCTGCTCGACCACGGCCTCGTCGTCGCCGACGGGCCGCCGCGTACCGTGCTGACCGCCGAGCGCCTGCGCTCGGTATATGGCGTCGAAACCTATCTCGGCGAAGCAGCCGGCGGCATGGTCGTCCAGCCGCTCGATATCGCCGCTGCTAGCACCCAGACAATCAAACCGGGAGGAGCGCGATGATCGAGCTCGAATATCTGCTGCGCGAGCATCTGGCGGACTGGCGCACTGGCTGGAGCATGGGCACGTTCGGCGCCATCGCCGAGTTCCATCAGGATGCCGGCGAGATCACCGTGGTGGACGAGCCGCACAGCCTGATGCGCGCGACAAAGCGCGGCGCCATCCACATCGACCGCAGGCGGCTGGCCGGTATCCGCGCCATTGCCCATGAGACGGTGAGCCCAAAACGCCACCGCTGGAGCCAGGCCGTGTCGCTGTGCCTGCCCGAAGCCCGGGCGCGGCGTTCGGCCCGCTCGGTGCTGACCGAACTTGGCCCCGACGACGACGCCATCCGCGGCATCGACCGCACCGGCATATTGTTCGACATGGGGCTGTCGCTGCCGCAATGCGATTTCTGCGTCCGCACCAGCGAACCGAAACTGCTTTCGGCCTTGCGAGCCGGCCTTGGCCGTTCGCTGTTCGAGCACGACAATCCGGCGCTGATGGCAGTTCTTGCCGGCCATCCGCACCGCGTTGCGCTGACCAATATCGGCCGCGTCGAGGTCTATCAGAAGATCGGCGGACCCGAGACCGGCGGCGTCTCGCCGCCCGGACCGCACACGCATCTGCTGCCGAAGCTGTTGAAGAGCGGTCGCACGCATTCGGCCAACATCCCTATCCCCGAAGGCCTGCTGCCACTCGGCTCCCTGCATCCCGGTAACCCGGTGATCGGCCCGATGGGCGAAGACCTGCCGTTCGACGCCGACCTGCATCGCGACTTCCAGGCCCTGCTGGAAAATTATGGCAACCCCGAAATCGTTGCGGTGAAGCAGCATGTGCTGGACGAACTTGCCAGCGGCGATGGACCGGAGAGCTTCGACATGCCCGCCAACCGCTTTGCCCGCGCCGCCGTGCGGCTGGCGCTGCGCCAGCAGGCCCATGTCGCCACGCATGACCGCAACCACGCGCTCGGCACCGTCATCGCCGCTTGGCAGGCGGTGCATGAGCAGACCGCCCAGCAGGATGCGGAAGACGACGATGCGCCGGGGCATTAGCCTGACGCCCCTTGTCGCGCAATCATGATGGACGATGGAACGGGCGGATGACGTTATGCCTCGGTAATTGAACTTGGCCCCACTTGCGCGCGGATGCCTGCCGCGGGACGGTGGCGGCAAAACCTGGAGGACCCATGCGAAAGATTCTGGCATCGGCGCTGCTGGTCGCAGTCGCATTATCTGCAAACCCTGCTGCGGCGCTGGACAGTTCCAGCCCACCGGTGGTCGTGACGCCGCTTGCCGATCGTACCCAGACGGCTTCCGGCCAGCCGATCGTGCTGCCGCAGAAAAATGTCCAGGTGCTGGTTTCGACCTACGACATTGCGGTCGGCGCCACCTTGCCGGTGCACAAGCATCCGTTTGCCCGCTATGCCTATGTCGAGGCCGGGACGCTCAAAGTGACGAATGTCGAGACCGGCAACAGCAACACATACAAGACAGGCGATTTCATCGTCGAGATGATCGGCCAGTGGCACCAGGCCACCAATATCGGCGACGGTCCGGTCAAGCTGCTGGTCATCGACCAGGTCGAACAGGGCGCCAAGAACACCATCCTGCAGAAACAATAGGTCTCCCGCGACGGATCTAGGCCGCGTACCGGCTGGCCCAAGCAGCGACTGGTTGTTCCCGCTTCCCCGGCAATCGAGCCGATGCTAGGGCTGGCCGTCTTTAAATCATGAAGGATCGCCCCTTGGCCGGAAATGCTCGCCCCCTGATCGAAATCTGCGTCGAAGGCATCGACGGGCTGCTCGCCGCGCAGGCCGCCGGCGCCGATCGGGTCGAGCTCTGCGCCAGCCTCGTCGAAGGCGGCATCACGCCGAGCCTCGGCACGGTGCGTGCTGCGCTTGAGAGCGCGACCATTCCCTTCCACGTCATCGTGCGCCCGCGCGGCGGCGACTTCCTCTACAGCGAGGCCGAATACCGCTCGATGCTCGCCGATGTGGCAGCACTTCGCGATCTTGGCGTCGCCGGCGTCGTTGTCGGTTGCCTGGATGCTGACGGCACCATCGACGAAACCCGCATGGGCGCACTGGTCGAGGCGGCCGGTCCGCTCAACGTCACCTGCCACCGCGCCTTCGACATGACGCGCGACCCGACAGAGGCGCTGGAAGCGCTGATCCGCTGCAAGGTCGGCCGCGTGCTGACCAGCGGCCAGAGGGACACCGCGGTGGAAGGCGCCGGCCTGCTGGCGGATCTCGTCCGCCAGGGTGGCCACCGCATCATCATCCTCGGCTGCGGCGCGCTCGATCCCGAAAACATCGCCGAAGCACTGGCATCAACCGGGCTGACAGAAATGCATTTCGCCGCGCTCAAGGACGTGCCGAGCCTAATGCGTTACCGCAATCCGCAAGTCGGCATGGGCGGCACCGATCTCGACCGCGAGTACCGCACCACGGTCACCGACGGCGCGCTGGTGGCAGCGACGATCGCGGCGGCCAGAGCATGATGAGCAAAGCCATGACTGCGCCCTCGCCGATCAGCCGCGTCTCGGCACCCGATGAAGCCGCCATCCTCGCGCTCAACAACGAGCACGCCGCCGAACTGTCATGGCTTGAGCCGGAACGGCTATCCTTCCTGCTTGGCGAAGCGTTTTACATCAGGCGCATCGGTTCCCTCGAAGCCTTCATCATGACCTTCGACCAGGATGCCCGCTACGACAGTCCGAATTTCCTCTGGTTCCGTGAGCGCTATCCACGTTTCGTCTATGTCGACCGTGTCGTCGTTGCCGCTGAGGCACGCGGCCGCGGCCTTGCCCGCCGCCTTTATGAGGATCTGTTCGCAGAAGCCGCCCGCGCGGGCCACAGCATCGTCACCTGCGAGGTCAATGCCGAACCGCCCAATCCGGCCTCGGACGCCTTCCACGCCGCGCTCGGCTTCACCGAGGTCGGCGACGCTGTGATCCATGGCGGCAAGAAGGCGGTGCGCTACTACCTCAGGCAGATCGCCGGCTGACGCGGGCGCCACTGGCGCCATAAAGAAGCCAAGGCTAGTGTAATCGCTCTCCGCCAGTTGGGGCGAAACACCATGCCGAGCAACGTCTTCCGCTTCGATGAAAGCTGGGACATCCCCGAGGCGACGCCGCAAGATGTCTGGGACGTGCTCTCTGACGCCGAATTGCTGCCGCTGTGGTGGGGCGACGTCTACAAGGAGGTCGTGCCGCTCGACCGCAAAGGCAAGGGCGTCGTCGGCTCGCGGGCCAAAGCCCGGGCGCGCGGCGCCCTGCCCTATGAATTGAACTTCATCGTCGAAGCCGCTGAGCTCGAGCCCGGCCGCCTAGTGGTGGTGAAGACCTTCGGCGATTTCGACGGCCTGTGGCGGGCGGAGCTGTCACCTTCGGGAACCGGCACCCACGTCGACCTTGTCTGGCAGGTGACAGTCGAGCGGCCGATCCTCAAATTCCTGGCGCCGCTGCTGCGCCCGGCCTTTGCCTGGAACCATCGCTGGACCACCCCGCGCGGCGAAGCCGGCCTGCGCCGCTATCTCGCGGCGCAGAAGAAGGCGGCCTGATGCCGCCTCGGCGCCGCAGAACTCACCAATTGCGGTTCAGCCAGGCCCGCGCCGGCTTCTCGACCAGATAGTAGCTGCACAATGCGCAGGCGAAGACTGCCGCCAGCATCGGGATCGGCGCGCTGCCCTGCTCGGCGACGAATTTGTAGAAGGGCTGCTGCCAGAGATAGAGCGAGTACGACCACAGGCCGATCATCACCATCGGCCTCGACGACAGCAGGCCGCTCAGATGCCAGCTGCTGCTATCCAGCGTATTGACGGCAAGGGCCAGCAACGGCACCGCGAAGAGATAGTGGATCGGCGTAGGCACCGGATCGAGGAACAGGAGGATAGCCGCGGCCGCCGACACCAGGCTGACATAGGGCCCTTTCAGCAGGGACCGCAGCCGGTCATCATGCTTGAGCAGGCAGATCGAAGCCGACAGCAAGATCGAGGCGATATGCACGTCGGTGCGCCAATAGCTGTGCTCATAGTCCATGCCGTACACCCAGTATGAAATGGCGCCGTTGGCCATCGCCAGCAGCGACAGCGTCACCAGCAACCGCACGACATTGCCCCGCCCGGTCACCACCACGCTGATCAGCGCCAGGATGATGTAGGCATGCTCTTCCACGCACAGCGACCATATATGGTCGAGCGCGCCGGCGCGGGTAATGAGAATGCCGGCGTAGTTGTAGGTGAAGGTCAGCGCCGTCAGCGCCGCCTTCCATTTGAAGGCGATGTAGGTTCCGGAAAGCCCGACCATGGCGGCGATCACGAACACCAGCAGCGCCGGGTAGATGCGCGAGAAGCGGCGCTTGAAGAACTTTTTCAACGGAAAACGTTCGATGAACAGGATCTCGCCCATCAGTCGGCCGCTGAGCACGAAGAAAAACTCGACGCCGAGCACGCCGAGATTGATCCCGGGAACGGGGAAAAAATGCCCGATCAGCACCAGCGCGATCGACAGCCCGCGCCAGCCATCGAGATAGGCCAATCTTGCTCTGGCTGCTTTGTCGGTGACGGATCTGGACGGCACGACATGCGTCGCGGAGATGTCGGTCATCCCGGCTCCCTTCGCATTGAAATCTACGAAAAGGGTCGCAGGCCGCTTGCAACGCCCCGAACCCAGCTCGCGCTGGTCACCAGCATATTGCAGTGCAATATCGCTTTGTGCAAGTGCGAGAATGGCGCCGGGGCAGTCCCTGGGAAGTATGCGTCTGTTCTTGCACGGGAATTACCGGAAGCGACGGATACGCGCGCGGCGGCGCACTGGGAAGAACTGGGCAGGTACAGCCCACCTTCCACGAAAAAGGGGCCGCAACGGCCCCTTTCCTTGTCAGTAGTTGGCAGTGTCAGGCATTGGCCGCGGCCACAGCGCGTTTTGCCATCACCACAATCAGGTTGGCGCGGTATTCGGCCGAAGCGTGGAGGTCGGTCATCAAATTCTTCGCCGGCACTTTCACGCCGTCGAGCGCCGATGCGGCAAAGTTCCTGGCCAGTGCCGCCTCGATCTCCTTCGAGCGGAACACACCGTCATCGCCGGCGCCGGTGACGGCAACGCTGACCCCGTCCTTGCCCTTGGCCACGAACACGCCGACGATCGCGTAGCGCGAGGCCGGGTTGCGGAACTTTTCATAGGCCGCCTTCGCAGGCGCGGTGAAACTCACCGCGGTGACGATCTCACCGTCCTTGAGCGCCGTCTCGAACAGGCCGGTGAAGAATTTCGCGGCTGAAATCTCGCGCTTGTTGGTGATGATGGCGGCGCCAAGGGCCAACAGCGCCGCCGGATAGTCGGCGGCCGGATCGTTGTTGGCGACGGAGCCGCCGATCGTGCCCTTGTGGCGCACGGCCGGATCGCCGATCAGCGACGCCAAATGCGCCAGCGCCGGACAGGCCTTCCTCAGCTTCTCATCATTGGCGACGTCGTAATGGGTGGTGGCGGCACCGATGGTGACGGTCTTTCCCGACACCTTGACGCCTTGCAGGTCCTTGATCCGCGACAGGTCGACCAGGTCGGAGGGCGCGGCAAGCCGTGTCTTCATCGCTGGGATCAGCGTCATGCCGCCCGACAAAAGCTTGGCGTCGCCGCTTTTCACCAGCTTGGCGGCGTCAGCGACCGAGGCGGCGCGGTGGTAATTGACCGAATACATCTTCGTTCCTCCTCAGTGCTTCTTCGTCGCGCGGATTGCCGCCCACACGGTGGATGGCGAGGCCGGCATGGCGATTTCGGTAATCCCCAAAGCGTCGGTGATGGCGTTGATGACCGCGGGCGGCGAACCGATGGCGCCGGCTTCGCCGCAGCCCTTGATGCCAAGCGGATTGCTCGGACACGGCGTGTTCGAGGTCGAGACCTTGAACGACGGCAGGTCGTCGGCGCGCGGCATGGTGTAGTCCATGTAGCTCGCCGTCAGCAATTGCCCGCTGGCGTCATAGTGGGCGCCTTCCAGCAGCGCCTGGCCAATGCCCTGGGCGATACCCCCATGCACCTGGCCCTCGACGATCATCGGATTGAYGATGTTGCCGAARTCGTCCRCCGCGACGAACTGGACGATCTCGGTCGTGCCGGTTTCCGGATCGATCTCGACCTCGCAGATGTAGCAGCCCGCCGGGAAAGTGAAGTTCGCCGGATCGTAGAAGGCGGTTTCCTTCAAGCCGGGTTCCATGCCGGCTGGCAGATTGTGGGCGGTGTAGGCGGCAAGCGCCACCTGGAACCAGGGCAGGCTCTTGTCGGTGCCAGCAACCTTGACCTCGCCATTCTCGATGACGATGTCGCCCTCATCGGCCTCGAGCAGATGGGCGGCGATCTTCTTCGCCTTGGCCTCGACCTTGTCGAGTGCCTTTGCGATGGCCGACATGCCAACGGCGCCCGAGCGCGAGCCATAAGTGCCCATGCCCATCTGCACCTTGTCGGTGTCACCATGCACGATCGACACCGAGTCGATCGGCACGCCAAAACGCTGGTTGACCAGCTGCGCGAAGGTCGTCTCATGGCCCTGGCCATGGCTGTGCGAGCCGGTCAGCACTTCGATGGTGCCAACCGCGTTAACCCGCACTTCGGCCGATTCCCACAGGCCGACGCCGGCGCCGAGCGAGCCGACCGCCGCCGACGGTGCAATGCCGCAGGCCTCGATATAGCAGCTCATGCCGATGCCGCGCAGCTTGCCCGCCTTGGCGGCGGCAGCCTTGCGTTTGGCAAAGCCGGTATAGTCGGACGCCTGTGTCGCTGCGTCGAGCGAAGCGCCATAGTCGCCGGCGTCATAATTCATGATCACCGGCGTCTGGTGCGGGAAGGTGGTGATGAAGTTGGTGCGCCGAAGCTCCGCCGGCGACACGCCGAGTTCGCGTGCGGCCGTCTCCATGGTGCGCTCCAGCAGATAGGTCGCTTCCGGCCGCCCTGCCCCGCGATAGGCATCGACCGGCGCGGTGTTGGTGTAGACGGTGCGCACATTGGCGTGGATCGTCGGGATATTGTACTGGCCCGACAGCAGTGTGGCGTAGAGATAGGTCGGCACGCAGGACGAGAACAGCGACATGTAGGCGCCGAGATTGGCGATGGTGTCGACCTTGAAGCCGGTGATCTTGTTGTTCTTGTCGAACGCCATTTCGACCGTCGAGACATGGTCGCGGCCATGCGCGTCGGTGAGGAAGCTTTCGGTGCGGTCGGCGACCCATTTGACCGGCACGCCGGTTTTCTTCGACGCCCACAGGCAGACGATTTCTTCGGGGTAGATGTAGATTTTTGAGCCGAAGCCGCCGCCGACATCGGGCGCGATGACCCGCAGTTTGTTTTCCGGCGCGACATTGTAGAAGGCGCTCATCACCAGCCGCGCCACATGCGGGTTCTGCGAGGTCGTCCAGCAGGTGTAATGGTCTTCGGCCTTGTCGTAATGGCCAAGCGCCGCGCGCGGCTCCATGGCGTTGGGAACCAGCCGGTTGTTGACGATCTTCATGCGCGTGACGTGGGCAGCCGCCTTGATCGCCGCGTCGGTCGCCTTGGCGTCGCCGATCTCCCAGTCGAAGATCAGATTGTCCTCGGCCTCGGCATGGACCTGCGGCGCACCTTTTTGCAGCGCCTTGGTGGCATCGACCACCGCCTTCAATTCCTTGTAGGTGATCTCGACCGCTTCCGCCGCGTCGCGCGCCTGGCCCTTGGTTTCGGCCACGACGATGACGATGGCGTCGCCGACATAGCGTACCTTGTCAACGGCGAGCGGCGACCAGGCCCCCATCTTCATCGGCGAGCCGTCCTTGGAATGGATCATCCAGCCGCAGATCAGATTGCCGATGCCGTCGGCCTTGAGTTCCTTGCCGGTCAAGACGCCGATGACGCCGGGCATGGCTTGCGCCTTCTTGACGTCGATCTTCTTGATCTGCGCATGCGCGTGCGGGCTACGCACGAAAGCGGCATGCTTCATGCCGGGAACCACCATGTCGTCGACATAACGGCCGGCGCCGGTGATGAACCTTTTGTCTTCCTTGCGCACGACCCGAGCGCCAACACCTTCAATGCCCATAGGAATTCCTCCGGAATTTAGGGAGTAGTCAGTAGGGATTAAGCAGTAGGGGAAAGGGGCTCTCGGATCCGTGTGGGCCGCTTGCCCTACTCCCTATTGCCTACTCCCTACTGCCTTGTTCACGCTGCTTGTTTCACCTTGCCCTTCGACACCTTCGCCATCGTCTTCGATGCGGCGAGGATCGCCTTGACGATGTTGTGGTAGCCGGTGCAGCGGCAGATGTTGCCTTCGAGTTCGGCGCGAACCGTCGCCTCGTCGAGGCCTTCCGGGTGGCGCGCGATCATATCGGTCGCCGTCATGATCATGCCCGGCGTGCAGAAGCCGCATTGCAGCCCGTGATGTTCCTTGAACGCAGCCTGCACCGGATGCAGATCGGCGCCGTTGGCGAGCCCCTCGATCGTCACCACGGTCGATCCGGAAGCCTGCACGGCCAGCATCGAACAGGACTTCACCGCCCTGCCGTCGACGTGCACGACGCAGGCGCCGCATTGCGAGGTGTCGCAACCGACATGCGTTCCGGTGAGACCAAGATTTTCGCGCAGGAAATGAACCAGAAGCGTTCGGTCCTCGACAGCGCCACTGACCCGTTTTCCGTTCACGACAAACGAAACGTCCGACATGCATCCTCCCTGGGTATAACCTCGGTAATCATGCTGCCGATGCGGCGTTGGCGCTCGGCCACGCGCTATTCGTACACCGCACAACGCGCAAAAAACACACGGTGCTCATTGTACTTTCGGTCATGGAGAAACCGAAAATCATCGGCCCGACCGCCCCATTGCCAAAGTGCGGATTGAAGGCAACAATGTCATCGACGCTGGCGCCAAAAGACATAAAAACAGGCGCGCACAAAAATGCGTCGGAGGAATGCGGAGAAAGCTGCTGGCCAGTTCACGGACGAGCTATGCATCCGGTCTGTCGGCACTAACCACCGACGAGCCTGACATGGATGCATTCGCCCGGGCGGTCGCCACTGAGGCCGCTGCCATCGACGCCGGCTTTGCGCTGCTGTTCTTCTCGCAGAGCCTGGTCGATGCCACCGCCCTGTCGCAAGCGCTGAAGGCCCATGCGCCGGCGCTGGCCTACGCCGCCTGCTCGACCGCCGGCGAGATCACGCCGCAGGGCCTCGAGGACGGCCATGTACTGGCTCTTCTGCTTCCCTCCGCGTCGTTTTCGGCGGTCAGCACCATGGTCGACAATCTCTCTTCGTCGGGCATGGACAGGATCACCGACGAGGTCGAAGCCTTGCGGCGATTGCTGCGCGGGCGCACCGGCAGTTGCCATACCAAAAGCACCTTCGCGCTCTGCTTCATCGACGGCCTGTCCTTTGCCGAGGAAGCGGTGACCTCGGCCATCCATTGGGGGCTGGACGATATCCCGCTGCTCGGCGGCTCGGCGGGCGATGATCTGAAATTCGAAACCACCAGGCTGATCTCGAACGGCAAGGTGGCTTCCGACAGCGCCATCATCGTACTGATATCGACCGAAATTCCCTTCCACGTCTTCAAGACCGACAATTTCGTCCCCACCGACGAGAAGCTGGTGGTGACGGCATCCGATCCCGATCACCGCACTGTGCGCGAATTCAACGCCACCAATGCAGCTGAGGAATATGCAGCCTCGGTCGGCATCGTTGCGCAGAACCTGACGCCAATGAGCTTCGCTTCGCATCCGGTGGTGGTGAAGGTGGGCGGCGAATATTACTGCCGCTCGATCCAGAAGATGCATCCCGACGGCTCGCTGTCGTTCTTCTGCGCCATAGACGATGGCGTCGTGCTGTCCATCGCCCAGCCCAAGGATATGGTGGAATCGACGCGCGCCGCACTGCGCGACGTCGAGGAGCGGCTCGGCGGCATCGACATGATCCTCGGCTTCGATTGCGTGCTGCGCAGGCTCGATGCCCGCAACCGCCAGGTGTTCCGCGACATTTCGGAGCTCTACCGGGTCAACAACGTCATAGGCTTCGGCACCTATGGCGAGCAGTACCGCTCGATGCACCTCAACCAGACTTTCACCGGCATCGCCTTTGGCGACCGACAGGCGGCGGAATAGGTTCCATGCCGCTCAGGGATATCGACGACATCGACAGGCTGAAGAAGATCAACGCCGCTTTGGTCAGCCGCGTCGAGCGCTCGATGGACCAGCAGGGCAACGCCTTCTCGCTGTTCCAGACCGCGATTTCGCTCGAAAATCGGGTGCGCGTCCGCACCGAGGAACTGCACTCGACCTTGCGCCGGCTGGAGCAGTCGAACATCGACCTCAGCGCCGCCAAGGAAAACGCCGAACTGGCGAACCTGTCCAAGACCCGGTTCCTGGCCGCCGCCAGCCATGACGTTCTGCAGCCGCTGAACGCCGCCCACCTGTCAGTATCGGCGCTGGCCGAAGTGCAGACCAGCGACGAGGGCAAGAAGCTCGTCCGCCAGGTCGAGCGCTCGCTGGAGACGATGGAAGACCTGTTGCGCACGCTGCTCGACATTTCCAAGCTCGATGCCGGCGTGGTCCAGCCCGACATCGGCGACGTCAATCTGGAGACGCTGTTTTCCTCGCTGCGCTCGGATTTCCTGCCGGTGGCCGAAATGAAGGGCCTGGCGCTGAAATTCCGCCCGGTAAGCGCGGTGGTGCGTTCGGACCGCACGCTGTTGCGCCGCATCCTGCAGAACATCCTGTCCAATGCGCTGCGCTATACCCGCTCCGGCGGCGTGCTGGTCGGCACCAGGCATCGCGGCGACACCATCCGTATCGATGTCGCCGACACCGGCTGCGGCATTCCCGAGGATCAGCGTGAGGCGGTGTTCGAGGAGTTCCATCGCGGCGCCGCCATTCCGGCCGATACCGGGATCTCCGGCGGCGGGCTGGGGCTGGGCCTTGCCATTGTGCGCCGCATGGCGGCCGCGCTCGGCCATCCCGTGACCTTCTCCTCGAAAGTCGGACGTGGGACCATCTTCCACATCGATGTGCCGGTCGGCATCGGCGCCAGCGCCGACGCCATCGCCAGCCTTGCCGAGATGGAGCGCCCGCGCGGCTATGGCCTGTTCGGCACCAAGGTGCTGCTGGTCGAAAACGACGCCGACGTGCTGCAGGCGATGACTTTCCTGCTCGAGCGCTGGCAGTGCCTGGTGCGCGCCGCGACCTCGACCGAGGATGCAATCAGCCTGCTCGGCGATACCGACTGGGTGCCCGACATCGTCATTGCCGACCAGCATCTCGACGACGGCGACCTCGGCACTGCCACCATCGCCGAAGTCCGCGACTATCTCGGCCGCGCCGTGCCGGCGCTGATCGTCACCGCCGACAGTTCCGAAGCGGTGGTGAAGGCCGCTCGTGCGGCCGGCATCGAACTGATGCGCAAGCCGCTGAAACCGGCGCAGCTAAGGGCGCTGCTGGCGCACTTGCTGGCTTAGCCCAATCGAGAAATCTGGCAGCCGAGGCAGGTAGCTGAGGAGAAAGTGCACTGTTGCCATAGTTCATATGCAGGTAGCGCAATGATAGTGATCAAGCATATCTACAGCCGGGATCTTTTAGTTGAAGGAAAAATATTAGACCTTTGGGATTTACCTATTCAGTCTAATATTTATATTAATATTAGAGTTACCATCGGATTTGAGGAAAACAATTTTGAAGAGGTTTTTGATTCTGCAATCATAACTGGGAGTCTAGTAAAAAAGCTAATCGACGACTCCACCATCGTGCCGTATGGCGGAAAGGTATTCAAATACAAAGAATTCGCACCTGTTTTAATAAAATCGGATATCCATCAAAAGATATTTAGCTGCGACAGAATGGACTTTCGAGAGAGTATTCATGAGCTCTCAAAGATCATGGAATGGGATTTCGAAGGGATGTAAATTAGCCATTCGATGTAAGAATTTCGAACTAAGGTGACAGCGCATTTTCTAGGTGGCACTCAAAACCCAGCCTGATCCCGAAACAGCTCCGCATTGTCCAGCTTCGATACCTCGATCACCGCTTGCGTGCGGCTGTAGACGTTGAGCTTGCGCAGGATTTCCGAGACATGCGCCTTCACCGTGGTCTCGCCGACCTGCAGCTCGTAGGCGATCTGTTTGTTGAGCAGGCCCTGGCGTAGCATCTGCAGCACGCGCAGCTGCTGCGGCGTCAGTTTCGCCAGCCGCTGCACCATGTCGGCGCGGTCTGCGCTGTCGGCGTCGGGCGGCTGACCCTCATAGGTTTCCGGTACGTAGATCGCACCCTCCATCACCGAGCGGATGGCGGCGGCGAGATCGCTCTTGCGCGCCGATTTCGGAATGAAGCCGGCAGCACCATAGGACAGCGCCTCGGAGATGATCCTTGGCTCCTCATAGCCGGAGACGACGACCACCGGCAGGCGCGGATGGCGGGTCCTGAGCTGCAGCAGCCCATCAAAGCCATGGACATCGGGCATGTTGAGATCGAGCAGCGCCAGATCGAACGGCCTTATCCCGGCGAGAAGATCAAGCGCTTCGGCGATCGAGCGCGCCTCCACCGTGTCGACTTCCGGGTAAGCCATTTGCACGGCGCTGTGCAGCGCCTCGCGAAACAGCGGGTGGTCGTCGATGATCAGGAATCGGGCGCGATCGTTGATTGCGGTCATGGGGTTCGTTTCAGTCCTCCCTGGGCACGATACTCCCGCTGGTATGGCCAGCTTATTGGCAAATAGTCTATCGCCATCTTAAGTCGGAGGCCGAGCCGGCGCTTTTGCGAACGCTCATGCCTTGCCCGGCGGTTCAAATCGGTCAAATGTGCCGGCAGCTGAAGCAGAAAGACCGCGCATGACTGAATTCGTCCTCCCCTTGCCCGCAACCCCGTCGGTGGCCGTCGCCGGCTCGGCCGAGCGTTTTGCGGTGCGCCGCATCTTCTGTGTCGGCCGCAACTATGCCGCCCACGCCCGCGAACTCGGCAATGACGAGCGCGACCCGCCCTTCTTCTTCACCAAGCCGGCCGATGCGGTGGTCGATTCTGGCGTTGCCATCCCCTACCCGCCGCTGACCAAGAACCTGCACCACGAGATCGAACTGGTCGCGGCGATCGGCAAGGGCGGCTTCCGCATTCCGCGCGCGCAGGCGCTCGACCATGTCTGGGGCTACGGCGTCGGCATCGACCTCACTCGCCGCGACCTGCAGGACGAGGCCAAGAAAGCGGCGCGGCCCTGGGACTGGTCGAAAGCCTTCGACCGCTCGGCGCCCTGCGGCCCTCTGGTCCCTGCCGCAAAATCCGGCCACCCGCAAAAGGGCCGCATCTGGCTCGCCGTCGACGGCACGGTGAAACAGGATGGCGATCTCGCCGAGCTGATCTGGCCGATCGCCGATATCGTTTCGATCTGCAGCGAGTCGGTTGCACTACAACCGGGCGACCTGATCTTTACCGGCACGCCGGCCGGCGTCGGCGCGGTGGCGTCCGGCCAGACGATGACCGGCGGCGTCGACGGCATCGGCACGATCGAACTGACCGTCGGTCAACCCAGTTGAGGACGTGATGAGCGACCTCGTCCTCCATAACTACTACCGCTCGTCCACCTCCTACCGCGCACGCATCGCGCTGGAGATGAAGGGGCTGACCTACGAGTACGTGCCGCATCATCTGCGTCATGGCGACCATCTGGAGCCAGCCTACCGCGCGGTCAATCCGCAAGCGCTGGTGCCGGCGCTGATTCTGAGCGACGGCACGCTTTTGACGCAGTCGCTGGCGATCATCGAATATCTCGACGAGACCCATCCCGAACCGCCGTTGCTGCCGAAGGACGCGCTCGGCCGTGCCCGGGTGCGAATGCTGGCGCAGATGATCGCCTGCGACATCCATCCGGTGAACAATCTGCGCGTGCTGACCTCGCTGCGCACTCTGTTCGGCGCTGGCGACCAGGATGTCGTCAACTGGTTCCGCCACTGGGTGAACGAAGGTTTTCAGCCGCTTGAAAAGATTCTGGCTTCGTCAGCCGAGACCGGCACATTCTGCCACGGCGATAGGCCCGGCTTGGCCGACATCTGCCTGGTCGCCCAGATCGCCAGCAACGCCCGCTTCGGCGTCGACCTGACGCCCTACCCCGAGATATCGCGCATCCACGCCGCCTGCATGGCGCTATCGGCCTTCCAGAGGGCGGCGCCGGAGAATCAGATAGATGCGGAATAGGCGCACACTGCCGGAGCAGAGCATGGAGACTTGCCGATGAAAGCCGTCGTCTTCGAAAAATTCGGCGAGGCGCCGAGAATCCAGACCGTGCCGGATCCGAAACCGGCCGCCGATGGTGTCGTCATCAAGGTCGAGGCGACAGGGCTCTGCCGCAGCGACTGGCATGGCTGGATGGGTCATGATGACGGCATCACGCTGCCGCATGTGCCGGGTCACGAGCTGGCCGGCATCGTCGTCGCCGCTGGCAAGCAGGTCACCCGCTGGAAGGCCGGCGAACGCGTCACCGTGCCGTTCTGCGTCGGCTGCGGCCGCTGTTTCGAATGCACCTCCGGCAACCAACAGGTCTGCGAGCACCAGACGCAGCCGGGCTTCACCGCCTGGGGCTCGTTTGCCGAATATGTCGCCATCGAGCATGCCGACACCAATCTCGTGCGCCTGCCCGACGAGATGGAATTCGCCACCGCCGCCAGCCTCGGCTGCCGCTTCGTGACCTCGTTTCGCGCCATTGTCGACCAGGGCCGGGTGAAGCCCGGCGAATGGGTGGCGGTGCATGGCTGCGGCGGCGTCGGCCTGTCGGCGATCATGATCGCCAGTTCCATGGGCGCCAATGTCATTGCCATCGATCTCACTGAGGAGAAGCTGGACTTCGCCAAGAAGATCGGCGCGGTGGCGACCATCAACGCCGCCACCACGCCAAACGTCGTCAAAGCGGTCAAGCAGATCACCAATGGCGGCGTCCATATGTCGATGGACGCGCTCGGCCATCCCACGACATCGTTCAATTCGATCGCCAATTTGCGCCGGCGCGGTCGCCACGTTCAGGTCGGCCTGATGCTGGGCGAACATGCCCGCCCACAGATCCCAATGGACAAGGTGATCGCCTTCGAACTCGAAATCCTCGGCAGCCACGGCATGCAGGCCTACCGCTATCCCGCGATGATGGAGATGATCCGCACCGGCAAGCTCAAACCAGAGCTGCTGGTCGGCAAGAAGATCAGCCTCGATGAGGCGCCCGCAGCCTTGATGGCGATGGGCGGTTTCGAGGGGATTGGCATTGGCGTGGTGACGAAGTTTTAGGTGCGGAGTCGCCCTCCGCCACCAAAACTAGCGCGCAAACTTCTTCGCCCCGAACACGCAGGCCACCACGCCGAGCGTGACGACCACCATCAGCGGGCTGACCTGCTCGTGCAGCAGCGTCGCCGCCAGCGCCAGGCCGAAGAAGGGCTGCAGCAACTGCAGCTGTCCGACGGCGGCGATGCCGCCTTGCGCCAGGCCGCGATACCAGAAGATGAAGCCGATCAGCATGCTGAACAGCGAGACATAGGCGAGACCGATCCAGGCGTGGGAGCCGACGGCGGCAAAGGATGGCGGCAGCGTCACAAAAGTCAGCACCAGCATGATCGGCAGAGACAGCGTCAGCGCCCAGCAGATCACCTGCCAGCCGCCCAGCCTGCGCGACAGCGCGGCCCCCTCGGCATAGCCCAGCCCGCAGACGATGATGGCGGCCAGCATCAGGCCATCGCCGACCGGCGACGCCGTCACACCTTGCATCAGGGCAAAGCCCGCGACCAGCGCGCTGCCAATGCAGGAAAACAGCCAGAAGGCCGGGCGCGGACGCTCACCGCCGCGCAGCACGCCGAAGATTGCGGTGGCCAGCGGCAGCAGGCCGACGAAGATGATGGAATGGGCGGAGGTGACGTGCTTCAGCGCCAGTGCGGTGAGCAGGGGAAAGCCGACAACCACGCCAAGGGCCACGATCACCAGCGACAGGAAATCGCTCCACTCCGGGCGCTTCTGCCGGAACAGGACGAGCATTGCGAGGCCGAGCAGGCCGGCAATCGCGGCGCGGGCCGAGGTCAGGAAGGTCGGATCGAAATCCGCCACCGCCACACGCGTCGCCGGCAGCGAACCGCTGAAGATCAACACGCCGACGAATCCGTTCACCCAGCCGCTCGCGGTCTTGTCCATTCCAGGCTCCATTGCTTTCGCCCTTTATCGGGCCAGGGGGTATGGAACTGCCAGAGACAATGCGGTACAATTCTATGAAACTGTAATGGCCAATCGAGCAGTACGGATGACGGAACTCGCTTTGAAAACCGACGGCGCACACGCCCTTGTCGCGACCACCTTAGTCGAGACTGTCATGGCGACCATCCGCCAGCGGATAGCTGCGCGCAGCCTGACGCCGGGGGCACGACTGCCCTCGATCCGCGCCTTTGCCAAGGCCATGCAGGTGTCCAAATCCACCGTGGTCGAGGCCTATGAGCGTCTCGCCGCCGAAGGCGCGATCCGCTCCCGGCCGGGCTCGGGTTTTTATGCCGCCGGATCGCTGGCGCCATTGTCGCTGGCGGAGATCGGACCCCGGCTCGACCGCGCCATCGATCCGCTCTGGGTGTCGCGCCAATCGCTGGAAGCCGGCGGCGAAATGCTCAAACCCGGCTGCGGCTGGATGCCGGCATCGTGGATGCCGCAGGCCGCCTTGCGCCGGGCGCTGCGCACGGTGGCGCGCGCCGACGATGTCGACCTCGCCGATTACGGCACGCCGCTCGGCCTGCCGCCGCTGCGGCAATTGCTGGCGCGGCGAATGGAAGGGCACGGCATCGAAGTTTCGCCCGAACAGATCATGCTGACGGAATCCGGCACGCAGGCCATCGATCTCCTGTGCCGGTTCCTCATCGAACCAGGCGATACCGTGCTGGTCGACGACCCCTGCTATTTCAATTTTCACGCACTGCTGCGCGCCCACCGCGCCAAGGTCGTCAGCGTGCCCTACACGCCATCGGGGCCGGATATCGAGCTGTTCGCGCAGGCGCTGACCGAGCACAAGCCGCGCCTCTACATCACCAATTCCGCCATCCACAATCCGACCGGCGCGATCCTGTCGCCGGTCACCGCCCACCGTCTGCTGAAACTCGCCGATCAGTCGGACCTGACCATCGTCGAGGACGACATCTTCGCCGATTTCGAGCACAGTCCCGCCCCCCGGCTGGCGGCATTCGATGGCCTCAACCGCGTCGTCCATATCGGCAGCTTCTCCAAGACGCTGTCGGCCTCGGTGCGCTGCGGCTTCATCGCAGCACCGCGCGACTGGATCGAGCAGCTCACCGACCTCAAGATCGCCACCACCTTCGGCGGCGGCCGGCTGGCGGCCGAACTGGTGCTTGCGCTGCTCAAGGACGGCAGCTACCGCAAGCATATGGACCTGCTGCGGGCGCGCCTTTCCCGCGCCATGGGCGAGACGAGCGCCCGCCTGAAGGCAATCGGCATCACCCCATGGATCGACCAGCCCGCCGGCCTGTTTTTGTGGTGCAGTCTGCCCGATGGCGTGGATGCGGCCGAAATCGCCCGCCGCGCACTGGCCGACAACATCGTGCTGGCGCCCGGCAACGCATTCAGCCTGTCGGGAACCGCCAGCCGCTTCCTGCGCTTCAACGTTGCCCAGTGCCAGGACGAGCGGATTTTCCGGGTGCTTGAGACCGCGATGGCGCGCTGATCGCTCAGCGAGAGGCCGCACAGACCTCCCGCACGCAATCGCGCAGCCAGCGTTGCGCCGGATCGGCGTCGAGCCGTGGATGCCACAGCATCGAGATGGTGACCTCGACGGTGGCGACCGGCAGCGGAAAGCTGACCATGCCGGCGCGTGCGCTCTCTGTATGCCGTTCGGGCACGCTGGCGATCAGGTCCGACGCACGTGCCATGGCCAGGGCTGCCGAGAAGCCGGAAACCATGCACACGACAGTCCGCTGCAGGCCGAGCCCGCTCAACGCTTCATCGATCGGCCCCTTTTCGCGACCGCGCCTGGAAACACTGATGTGGCGGCCGGCGGCATAGCGTTCTGGTGTCATCGCACCTTCGCTCAACGGATGGCCGGCCCGCACCGCACCGACGAAGCGGTCGCGAAACAGCGCCTGGATCCGCACCTCCGGTCCGGTTTCGCCGGCGACGCCAATTTCCAGATCGACCACCGCGTCGCGCAGCGAGGCGACATCCCTGTCGGCTTTGGGCGCAAAGCGCAGCCGCGCGCCGGGTGCCTCGGTCTGGGTGCGCGTGACGAGACGCGGTCCAAATTCCTCGACGAAGCCTTCATTGGTGCGCAGCGTGAAAATCTGATCTAGCTTCGCGAGATCGAGAAGCCTGGCAGGGCGCAGCAACATCTCCGCCTCCTGGACGACGCGGCCAGCCTGCTGCCGCAATTCCTGCGCGCGTGGGGTCGGAACCAGGCCACGGCCGGCACGAACCAGCAACGGATCGCCGGTCGCCTCGCGCAGCCGCGCCAGTGTCCGGCTCATTGCCGACGGGCTGAGCCGCAGCCGACTGGCGGCGCGCGCCACGCTGCCTTCGGCGAGCAGAACGTCGAGCGCGTACAGCAGATTGAGATCGGGCGTTGTCATCGGCGCATCGTATCATGACATGGCGTTCCATGCATGAATAAGATGCAAATGCTGCGCCTTCCGTTATGCCACATTGGAAATTAGATCTCCGACAGGTCCGTTTCCCGGACCAAGAAGAAGGAGATCGCCATGGCAATTGCTGAGCAGAATAGAAACGAGCGCGCATCAGCGTCGCAACAGGCCCAGCCCGTTGTGTTAGCATTGGCAAGCCTGTCGCTCGCCACGCTGCTGTCGTCGCTCGGAACCAGCATTGCCAGTGGCGGGCTGCCTTCCCTGATGCAGGCCTTCGGCGCGTCGTTCCAGTCGGTGCAATGGGTGGTTCTCGCCTATCTGCTGGCCATCACCGCCCTAATCGTCAGCGCCGGGCGGCTGGCCGACATGGTCGGCCGCCGGCCGTTGCTGCTTGGCGGCATCGCGCTGTTCACGCTGGCTTCGGTGCTCTGCGGCCTGGCGCCGACACTGTGGCTGCTGATCGCGGCGCGCGCCGTGCAAGGGCTTGGCGCCGCGTTGATGATGGCGCTGACGCTGGCCTTTGTCACCGAGACCGTGAGCAAGGAGAGAACCGGCAGCGCCATGGGCCTGCTCGGCGCCATGTCGGCAATCGGCACCACGCTCGGTCCCTCGCTTGGCGGCTTGCTGATCGCCGGTATCGGCTGGCGGGCGATCTTCCTCGTCAACGTGCCGCTCGGCGTCGCGACCTTCGCGCTTGCCTGGCTGGCCCTGCCTGCCCGCGGCAAGTCTACGGAAGCCGCTCAAGGCAGCTTCGATGCGATGGGCACCGCGCTGCTCGCTCTGACGCTCGCGGCCTATGCACTGGCCATGACGCTCGGTCGGGGCAATTTCGGCACCCTAAACATCGGCCTGCTTATCGCCGCCGGCATCGGCGTCGTTCTGTTCGGCATTGCGCAGACGAAGGCGAAGAATCCCTTGATCCGGCTTGCCCGGTTGTACGACTTCCAGCTCAGCGCCAGTCTGGCCATGAGCCTCGTCGTCGCCACCGTCATGATGGCGACCCTTGTGGTCGCGCCGTTCTATCTGTCGCGCGGGCTCGGGCTCGATGCCGCGATGGTCGGCCTGGTGCTGTCGACGGGTCCGCTGGTCTCGGCGCTCTCGGCGCTCATCGCCGGACGCCTCACCGATCGCTTCGGCGCCAACAGGATGATGGTTGCCGGCCTGCTCAGCCTCGCCATCGGCACCTTGCTGCTGTCGTTCGCCATGACAAAACTCGGCATTGCCAGCTATGTCGTGCCCATCACCGTCACCTGCTTCGGCTACGCGCTGTTCCAGACATCCAACAATGCGGCCGTTATGAGCGGTGTCGCCTCGGCCGAGCGCGGCGTCGTGTCCGGCCTGCTCAATCTGTCGCGCAATCTCGGCCTGATCACCGGAGCATCGCTGATGGGTGCCATCTTCGCGGCCGCTTCGGCGGGAGGACAGGAAACTCAGGACGTGCTGACATCAGTGGCAGCCGCGCACGGAATGCACGTCACCTTTCAGACGGCGACGGCTCTGGCAGTGGCTGCATTGGTGCTGGCATTGCTCTCGGCCCGCGCCGCCGCGCGGTCATCGTCGCGGCAACAGCCATCACGATCGAGGCTGGGGGCTTACGCCCCTGCCCGCTTGCGGCGCTCATAGAGCATGACCAGCGTTTCGGCGGTCAAAGCCGGCCTCTGCTCGCCTTCGATCTCGACCGTGTTGGCGGCCTTCATCAGATACTGGCCCGGTCCCTTGTCTTCCACCGACAAAAGCGTGGTGCGCAGCCTGATGCGTGCGCCCACCCTGACCGGCGCCAGGAAACGCACCTTGTCGAAGCCGTAGTTGAAGGCAGCTTGGGTGTTTTCGGGCACGATACCCAAATCGAGAGCCAGCGCGCCGATGATCGACAGCGTCAGATAGCCATGCGCGATCGTGGTGCGAAACGGGCTCTGCCGCTTCGCGCGCTCCGGATCGACGTGAATCCACTGATGGTCGCCCGTGCATTCGGCGAACTGGTTGATGCGGTTCTGGTCGACGGTCGTCCATTCCGACACACCGAGCTCCTGCCCGGCCATCGACTTCAGCTGCTCAAAGGTCGGCGGCGTCTTCGGCCGTATTTCCGTCATTCCTGCTTTCCCGATGGCTCCAAATGCCTCGGACCACGAACCGACAGCCCCTGTCAATTCGCCTGTTGCGATTCCGTTCCGCCACTTTCCGCCGAACGGCACGCCTCGTCCATGGCCACGCGCCGCAAACCGCCCGCTTGTACAGGAGGCGGCGGGCCGCGATCAGGCAACGCCAAGAATCACTTCTTATCGTAGCCGGAGCGGATCTCCTCCATCGCTTCCTTGATGCGCTCGCGCAGGATTTCGACCGATTCGGTGCCGGATTTCTTGACCAGCTCGGCCACTTCGCTGGCATTTTTCAGGGCGGCTTCGAAGGATTTCTTGGCGAACTCGGCCTGCTTGGACATCAGTTCCTGCGGGTTGCCCGGCGCCCTGTAGCTCTGCGCCATGTCGCTGACTTCACGTAGCGTGTCCTGCAGCATCTCGCGCTGCCTGGACAGAAGCGATGTCGCGCCGGCAGCCCCTGCCCGCGCCGATTTTTCCAGCGCCTCGAGGTTCTTGCGGTGGTGCGCAAGGATCGCCTCGACATTCGGCACCTTCAGGTCACGGCCGAACTTGCTGAACATGTCCAGGAACGAATCGGAGTCGGGTTGTTTGGCCATTGGTCGCTTGCTCCCCAGTTTGCGCAAATGCTGAACCCTAGGCTGGACAATAGCACTCGCGCGCCGCGTGTCCATTCGCCCGCGCAATGCAATTTGGCGGCGAATGCAGCGTCAGCCAGTAAGCAACAGCCGCTCGCCCACATAGAGCGCGACGCCGGCAAGGCCGCCGATGATCATGCCGTTGAAGCGGATATATTGCAGGTCCCTGCCGATGTTCATTTCGATCAGCCTGGTCAGCTGGGCAAGGTCCCAGCGCTTGACCTGGTCGGCGATGAATGTCGACACACCGCTCTTCTGGCTGTCCACGAACGAAGCCAACGCCACGACAAAGCCCTGGTTCATGTCGGCCCTGATCTGCGGATCGCCGTAGAGATGGCGGCCGACCTCGACGAACATGTTGGCGAGATGCTCGCGCACGATCGAATTCTCCGCCTTGGCGTCCTGCTCTATGAACAGGCTGAGGCTCTGCCACATGTCGCCGGCCAGCGCCTTGACCTCCGGCCGCGCCAGGAAATCGCGCTTCAGTTTCTCGGCCCGCTTGGCGTATTGCTTCGAGGTCCTGAGCCGCTCGATGAAGCTATGCGCGAAACGGTCGAATTCGGCGCGCATCGGGTGATCGGGATCGGCACGGACCTCATCAAGCAGCGAACCGGCGGAAGCGACGATCTTCTTCAACAGATACGCGTCGGCGCGAAACAGGTTGAACAGCGACGGCAATTCCTCGCGGATTTTTTCGCGCATGGTCGCCAGCGCCTCTTCGTCGTTCAGGAAGCGGCCAATCACCCTGGTGAATTCGTCGAACAGTTTCTGGTGACGGCGGTCGTCGGTCAGCGCCGACAGCAGTTCGGCCGCCAGCGGCGCCAGCGGCACCTTGTCGATCTGCTCCAGCATGCGGCTGGTGACGAAGCCGCGCAGGCCGGATTGCTCGATTGCCGAAAGCGTCTGCGGCACCAGCCGCACGACGAAGCGCGACAGGCCGGCGGCGCGCTCGGCATCGGCCAGCCAGTCGGCGACCAGCGCTGCAAAATCGACCTCGGCAAGCTTTTCGCGCACCGGCTCGGGCGCCAGGAAATTGACTTCGATGAAGCGGCCGAGATTGTCGGCGATGCGGTTCTGGTTCTCCGGGATGATGGCGGTGTGGGGGATCGGCAGGCCGAGCGGCCGCTTGAACAGCGCCACCACCGCATACCAGTCGGCCAGCCCGCCTATGGTCGCCGCCTCGGCAAAGGCCGCCACGAAGCCCAGCCACGGATAGCTGCCCTCGAACGATTTGGCCACGGCAAAGACCACGACGCAAAGCACCAGCGCAGCCGTGGCGAAGAACTTTGTCCGCCGCAGCGCCGAAAGCTTGGCACCCGCCTCGCTGTCAAAAGCGGCGGGCGCCACGGACGAAACCGATTGAGACATGGATGAGGCGCTCCTGGTCGATCTCTATCTGGTCTGGGCTATTTAGGGAGTGTTTCGGCCCGTGGCATGATCGGATAGGCCGATTTCGCCTGGGACTTGCCGATTTCGCACGCAAAGTTGACAAGAATATTCATCTATCATGCAATCCCAGTCTGGAATTGTTCCAAGGTATAGGCCATATTCCGGCCAGGCCAGTGCGGGCGAATCCGAAGTTCCAGATGAGAAGCCGCGCCAGCACGAATCTAAAATCTGGTGCGGTTGCAACGCGCCAGCACTTGGGTGAGGAATGAAATGCGGTTAACGCGTCAAACCAACTACGCCATGCGCATCCTGATGTATTGCGCGGCCAACACCGAACGGCTGAGCCGCATCCCGGAGATCGCGGCCGCTTATTCGGTGTCGGAGCTTTTCCTGTTCAAGATCCTGCAGCCACTGGTCGAGCACGGCCTGGTCGAGACGGTGCGCGGCCGCAATGGCGGCGTCAGGCTTGGCCGCCCCGCCGAGCAGATCAACCTGTTCGACGTCGTGCGGGTGACAGAAGAGAGCTTCGCCATGGCCGAGTGCTTCGAGAACGACGCCGCCGAATGTCCGCTGATCGACAGCTGTGCCCTCAACTCGGCGCTGCGCGAGGCGCTCAATGCCTTCTTTGCAGTGCTCTCCCGCTACACGATTGCCGATATGGTGGCAGCGCGCCCGAATGTGCGCCATCTGCTCGGCATCGACATGCTGGAGCGGCGCGCCCCGGCCGCCTGACTTTCCTAAGCGGCAGACTGCGGCAACACGAACGGCATATTGGCGACCGGCAAGACGCCGACACGCAGCCGGCAATCAAAGACCTTCTCGATCAGGTCGTCGCTCAGCACCTCTTGCGGTGAGCCGTTGGCGGCGAGCCGGCCGCGATGCATGACGAAAACCCGGTCGGAATACATGGCCGTCAGATTGAGGTCGTGCAGGATGGCGATCACGCCGCCGCCACGCCGGGCGAAATCGCGGGCGATGTTCATGATGATCAGCTGGTGCTTGATGTCGAGGCTGGAGACCGGCTCGTCGAGGAACAGATAACGCGGCTTGCCGTCAAGCACCGGCGCCCAGACCTGGCACAGCGCCCGCGCCAGCTGCACCCGCTGCTGCTCGCCGCCCGAAAGTTCCTGGTAGAAGCGGCCGGCAAAGCCGTCGAGGTCGACTCGCGCCAGCGCTCGTTCCGGCAGTCGTTCGTCTTCACCCGGCAGAACGCCGGAACGGCCGCCGACAAGGCCGAGCCTGACCACTTCGCGCACAGTGAAGGGAAAGGACAGCGTCGTCGCCTGCGGCAGCACGGCACGCGCTGTCGCAGCCTCCACCGGCTTCATCGTTGCGAGGTCGCGACCATTGACAGCAACCGTTCCGGTAAACACCAGATCGCCCGACAATGCCTTCAAGAAAGTTGTCTTGCCCGAGCCGTTGGGTCCGACAATGGCTGCGATCTCGCCCGGGCGCGCGGTAAAATCGACATTGGTGACAATGCGCTTGCCGCTAATCGCCACCGAGACATCGCGTGCTTCGATCATGACGGCCTCATAAGTCGATTAGGCCGCGCTTGCGCAGCAGGATCCAGAGGAAGAACGGCGCGCCGGCGATCGCGGTGACGATGCCGATCGGCAGTTCGGCTGGCGCCACGATGACGCGGGCGACGGCATCGGCCAGAAGCAGCATCGAGGCGCCGAGCAGCGCCGATGCTGGTAAGAGATAGCGATTATCCGGACCGATCAGCAGCCGCAGCAGATGCGGCACGACGATGCCGACGAAGCCGATGCCGCCGCTGACCGCGACCGAAGCGCCTACCGCCGCCGAGACGCCGACGATCGCGGTGTATTTCAGCCGCTGCACCGGGATGCCGAGATGGCCGGCCGTTGCCTCACCCAACGCCAGCGCGTTGAGGCCGCGCGCCAGGAACGGCATCGCCGCCAGCGCCAGCACGATGATCGGGCCGACGGAAGCAATCTTCGGCCAGGTCGCGCCGCCGAGCGAGCCCAGCTGCCAAAAGGTCAGGTCGCGCAACTGCCGGTCGTCGGCCATGAAGATGAGGATGCCGGTCAGCGCCATGGCAAGGGCGGCCAACGCAATGCCGGCAAGCAGCATGGTGGCGACCGAGGTGCGCCCCTGCCGCGTGGCGACGCGGTAGAGCACCAGCGTCACCGCGAGGCCACCGCAAAAGGCGGCGAGCGGCAAGGCCAAACTGCCGAGCGCCAAAGTCAGCGGCGCCAGCCATGTCGTGCCGAGCACGATGACGGCAACCGCACCGAGGCTCGATCCGGCGGAAACGCCGATCAGGCCGGGATCGGCGAGCGGGTTGCGAAACAGGCCCTGCATGACCGCGCCGGATACGGCCAGTGCCGCCCCGATCAGCACGCCGAGCAGCACGCGTGGCATGCGGATGTCATAGACGATCAGCCGGTCGCGCGCGCCGAGCGCGGCATCTCCAGGCACAGCGCCGGTCAGCCAGTCACGGATGACGCCGACGGCCGATGCATCGGAGGCGCCCGATGTCAGCGACAGGAACATGGAAAGCGCAAGCACTAGGCACAGAAGCAAAATAACCAGGCGCGCACGCCCCGAACGATCGCCGTCGACCGCCGTCGCCACTTTGCCCGCCACGCCGGCGATCGACTGATCCACCATCGGCTCAGTCCGTGACCTGACCGCCATAGAGCGAGACGGCGAGATCGTGGATGGCATTGGCGGTGCGCGGCCCGAAGCCAAGCAAATACCCACCATCCATCAGGATCAGTTTGCGGCCTTCACCCGCCGGCGTCGAGGTGATCGACGGGATGGCGAACAGCTCGGCCTCCGCGATCGGCGGCCCGGCATTCTTCATCGCCAGGATCACGTCCGGCCTGGCGGTGACGATGGCCTCGTCGGACATCTGCTTGTAGCCGGAAAAACCTTCGACGGCGTTGACCGCGCCAGCAAGCTTGATGATGCCGTCACCGGCCGTGTCGCTGCCGGCGGCCAAAATCTTGCCGCCCTGAATCGACAGCACGAACAGGATGCGCTTGCGCTCCTTGATCGACACCGTCTGCTTCTCGGCCGCCTTCAGCTTGGCATCGGTCTCGGCCACCAGCTTCTCAGCCTTAGCGTCGACGCCGAGCGCCTTGCCGACGATGCGGATCTTTTCCAGGATGCCGTCATGGCTGTAGTGCTCGGGCACGTCGATGAATGGAACGCTCGACTTCTTCAGCACATCGACCGCTTCCTTCGGGCCGCTGCCATGCAGGGCCAGAATGCCGGACGGATTGACCGACAAAACACCTTCCGGCGACAGCTGGCGCATATAGCCGACGTCGGGCAGCGCGACCGCGGCGGCGGGGTAGCGGCTGGTCGAATCGCGGGCGACGAGATGGCCTTCCTCGCCGAGCGCGTAGACGATCTCGGTGATGGAACCGCCAATCGCCGCGGTCCGCGACGTGTCGGCAAACACCCCCACGTTTTCGCTGGCCGGCGCCGGCGCGGCAAGAAACAGCGATAGGCCCATGGCCGCGGCAAGCGTCCTGAACAGTGAAATCATCGTCGTTTCCTCAGGCTGCGGTCGGGCTTGGAATGCGCGGCAGGTTTTCGGCCAGGAACCGCCAGTCGTCGCGCTCGCCCTCGCCTTCATGCCGTTTGCCGAAGAACTGGATGATCATCTTGCCGTCGGCGCCATAGGCTTCGAGCGACGTGACATGACCGTCCTTGGTCGGCTTGCGCACGGCCCAGACCTCCTGGATGTGATCGGTGCGCAAATGCAGATGGAAGGTCTCGTCCAACACGTTGATCCAAGGGCCCATCGGCTTGATCGACTTGACCGGGCCGGAATGGATCTGGATGCAGCCGCGGTTTCCGACAAAACACATGATCGGCATGGCGTCGGCGGCAGCATGGTGGAACATGGCGCTGACGGCATCATTGTCGAGCAGCCAGGCATAATCCTGGCCGACCATGCGCACAGCCTGGCGGCGGCTGAGCTTCAGCGCTTTCAGCATCCCGAAGAACTGATGCACATCGGTCAGCCGGCTCCAGCGGTCGCGCAAATCGTCGATGTTTGCGGCAACGCCTGGTGTCTCCGCGTCATCCTCGGCCACCCCTGCGACAGAAACGGTCGACTCCTGGTTCGATGATTCGAGGGCCGCCACCAGCTTCTGGTAGGCATAGAGATTGGACGCCGGCCGCAGATGCACCTTGTGCACCGCATCGCCCGCCGCGTCGAAGAATTGCAGGCTGCGGCGGATATCGCCGTCGTCGCGCTTCTCCACGGCAAAGCCATGCGCCCAGGCCTTCGGAAAGATGCGCAAGTCGATGTTTTCGCCGAGCACCATGGCATTGTGTGCGCCGGGCACGACCTTGTCGTAGACGCCGATCTTCTCGTGCACCGCGCTTTCGTTGCGGGTCAGCGCCATCACTTCGCCGACGGCATCGAGACCGGTCAGAAGATCGTTGACCCGCGGCTCGACGCGCACGACGCCGTCGCCGCAATGCGCGGCGACCAGTTCGGCCTCGGAAATACCGAGTTCGGCGGCAAGATCGCGCTCGCGCGCTTTCGGATTGTCTGCCCGCGCCCGCCGAATTTCGTGCGGGGCGGGTTTTACGCGCTGGTCCATGTCCTGCTTACCTGTCTGCCTTGTCTGGTTCGTCACTTGTTGAGGATCAGCTTGCCCTGACGGGTGATCTTCAGCCGATAGAGCGCGCCATGGTGCTCGATGCCGATCTCGTGCTCGCCCTGGAACAGCGTGTTGGACGACAGCGTCCTCACCGCCAGCGGCACCCGATCGAAACGGGTCGGCGTCTCCTCGGAACGGCGGACGCGGTAACGGAAGTCATTGGGATTGTGGGTGTTCATTTCTGTCTATCCCTTTCCTGTGCCGGGCGTCTGGCTAGGCGTTGCAAAATGCCGATTCATTTCTTGACTTGAATAATCATGTTTAATAGTCAGTGCAATACCGGACTAAATGAGTCAACATTTAAGACGCCGGACAGAATGAAAAATGCCAGCGAGCGCCGCCGCCAGCCAGCATCGAACCTGGATTTGGAGTTGGGGCAATGGGGTTGGCAAATCGTGGACGACTGGGTCTGGCAAATGCCGATCCGGTGCATCGGCCTATGGCAAAGGCGATGGCAGCCTTGCTCGCGGGAGTGGCAGCGGTCGCGCTGCTGACGCCGCCGGCCAGCGCTCAACAAGCCGCTGATCAGCAGCAGGCCGACCAGACCAGGAAAACCGAGGACACCGAGCCCGCCCCTGCCGGCGTCACGTTGCTCGACAAGATCCTTGTCATCAGCCGCACCGGCGAGACGGCGATCGAATCGCTGGCCTCGGCCAGCCATGTCGACCAGGAACAGCTCGACCGTCGCATGGCGACGACACCAAACGAAATGCTGCTCGGCGTGCCGGGCGTCACGGTGCAGGCCGATGCGCGACGCGTCAGCTCCAGCATCAACATTCGCGGCCTGCAGGATTTCGGTCGCGTCGCGGTCATCGTCGACGGCGCCAGGCAGAATTTCCAGCGCTCAGACCACGGCACGCAGTCGACATTCTATGTCGATCCCGAGCTCATCAAATCCGTCGACGTCATCCGCGGACCGACTGCCAACACCTATGGCTCCGGCGCCATTGGCGGTGTCGTCTTCTTCGACTCCAAGGATGCTGAGGACTTCTTGAAGCCCGGCGAGACCTGGGCCGGCTCTGTCACCGGACGCTATGAAAGCAATGGCAAGGGCTGGACCACCAGCGCCAGCGGCGCCTACAAATTCAACGAAAACTGGGATGTGCTGGGCAACATCGTCTATCGCGACTACGGCGACTACAAGAACGGCAGCGGCGACACTGTCGCCGGCACCGGCTTCGACGTGCTGAGCGGCCTGCTCAAGACCACCATCCGCCCGAGTGAAAACAGCGAGTTGAAGCTCGGCTGGGTCGGCTCGAGTGATGGCTGGACGGAAACCAGCGGCAGCGTACCGGCAAACGACGTCGACCTGAAGTCGAACACCTTCACCGCCCGCTACAACATCACCGACGACGCCAAGAGCTGGCTCGATCTCCACATCAACGCCTCCTACAACAAGACCAATCTGGACCTGACGACGCTCGTGCCGCAAAACCGGTTCGATCCGGTCACCGGTCTTCCCGTGGTGCTGCCGGCAGGCTCGACATCGACCTTCGATGTCGGCACCACCGGCATCGACATCTGGAACACGTCGCGCTTCGAGACCGCCGGCATCGCGCACGAGCTGACTTATGGCGGCGACTGGGTCGGCGACAATGTGGAGACCGGCGGCACGTCGGGCGGCGACAGTTTTTATACGCCGTCGGGCAAGCGGAACGTTTCGGGCGCCTATATCCAGGACAAGCTGAGCTGGGACTGGCTCGAAGTCATCACCGGCCTGCGTTACGACAATTACAGCCTGAAGGATTCGGATAACGAAACCTCAGGCGACAGGCTGTCGCCGCGCATCACCGTCGGTGTCTCGCCCTTCGAAAGCGCCAGCCTTGCCGGCCTGCAATTCTACGGCACCTACGCGGAAGGCTACCGCTCGCCGTCACTGACCGAAACGCTGATCAGCGGCAACCATCCGGCCGGCGTCACCTTCCCGTTCTTGCCCAACCCGAACCTGCGGCCTGAAACCGGCAAGACCACCGAATTCGGCATCAACTACAAGCTGAACGACATCATCGAAGCCGGCGACGCGTTTCGGCTCAAGGCCGCCTACTTCCACAACGATGTCGACGACTACATAGAAGGCGTCACGCTGTCGCCATTCGACCCGGCCAGCGGCTGCCCGTTCGGCCCGGGTATCCCGATTTGCTTCCAGTACCAGAACTTCGCCCAGGCCAAGATCAGCGGCTTCGAACTGGAAAGCGTCTACGATGCCGCCTGGGGTTATGCCGGGCTATCGGCCTCGATCATCAACGGCCACACCATCTCCTATGAAGGTGAGCGCGCCGACCTTGCCACCATCCCGTCCTCGCAGGTCACCGGCCAGCTCGGCTTCCGCTTCCTCGAAGACAAGCTGACCGTCGGCGGCGAGGTGCAGTACAACGGCAAGCCGAAGGGCAATCCCGTGGCCAAGGATTATACGCTGGTCAACGCCTTCGCCAGCTACCAGGCGACCGGCAATTTGAAGGTGGACTTCCGCGCCGACAATTTGTTCGATGTCAAATACACCAACCCGCTGAACGGCGGCACCACCGCCGTCGTCTACGAACCCGGCATCACGCTGAAGCTGGCCGCAACCATGCGCTTTGGAGGCTGACGTCAATGACCAGCTTGACGGCATCGCTTCGTCTGTTGACCTCGACGCTGGCGATGTCGCTCGGCTCGGTGCCGGCGTCGGCTCAGTCCGCGCCGGCTCCGCAACTCAGCCTTGAACTCAATGCCGCGCAGCCTTCCGACAAGGGCTGCCGGCTGACCTTCGTCGTCAACAATGCGCTTGGCGCCGATCTTTCCAAGGCGGCCTTCGAGATTGCGCTGTTCAACGAGGCTGGCGTCGTCGACCGCCTGAGCGTGCTCGACTTCAAGGACCTGCCGGCCGGCAAGACCAAGGTGACCCGCTTCGATCTCGCCGGCACCGACTGCACCAAACTCAGCCGCGTGCTGATCAACAGCGCCACCGAATGCGCCGGCGCCGGTGTCGAGCCGGGAGCCTGCATGCGCGGCCTGAAGACGCAGACCAAGACCGGTATCGCATTCGGCGTCTGAGGTGGGCCTGCATCCCGCCTTCCTGCAAGATAGTTCGGCGCGGACCGTCCCGGACCAGCGTCATGGCCGGCAACCGATCTTGATTTGACAATCCCACCGCACTCGCGGCAGGTCTCGCCGCGAGACATGCAGGACATCACCCCCCTCCCCAACGCTGGCAGTGAACTGGCGATTACGCCAGCCGAGCCACTTGCGCAGCCATCGGCCGCGGACCGCAAATGGACGGTGGCGATCATCGCGTCCTGCCTGCTCCATGCCGCCGCCGCGGGAGCGTTCCTGATCGCACCCGCCGGGACGTTCGATACCGGGGATGCGATACAGTCCGAAGGCACCGATCAATCGGGCGCCGACGTCCTCGGCACCGCTTTGAAAAACCCGGCACCTGACGCGATCGATGTTACCCTGGTGGCCGATCCGCAGCCGGCCAAACCCGAGGCCGTTCAACCCGCGCCGTCTACCGAGGCCGCCCAACCTGTAAGGCAGGAGGCAACGCCCGAGCCTCCCTTGGAAGCCGTCAAAGAGGCAGCGCCGGACACACTGACGGCCGCCATCCCGAATGACCAAAGTGTTGCCCCAGAGGCTGAGACGTTGGCTCCGTCAGCCGTTCAAACGCAGAGTTCAGAAGCGCCTCCCGCCGATGAGCCTGCTGTTGATTTGCCCGCCGCAAGGCCACCGGTCCCAAGCCCGAGGCCAAGCGCGCCAATATCGGGAGAGACTGGCGGCACCGCAGATGGCGAGGAGCGCGAAGCACCGGCGGTTGCCAGCAGGGGTGAAAAACAGGGCGCGGCCGGCAATGCGATGGAATCCGGCTATAGCGTTGAAGTTCAGAACAAGCTTGTCCGCGCCAACCGCCACGTTTCGAAAAAGATTCAAGAGAAGGCTCGCAACAATGCCAGGGTCGTTTTCGTCGTCATGGCCGATGGCAGCATCAGCGACTTGCAGCTTGCCGAAAGTTCAGGGTCCGCCGAGCTTGACCAATTCGCTTTGAAACTGGTGCGCCAACAAGCCCCGTTCCCGCCCATTCCACCCGAGACCGGACTATCAAGTTGGGTGTTCAGGGCGCGGATCGGTCCGTTTTAGGCGCCTCGTAGTTCACCAAATGTCGCCATCCACCAATTCGAGAGGACGCCAATGTACATCGCCATGAACCGCTTCAAGGTCCAGAACGGCTCGGAGACTGCCTTCGAGGATGTCTGGAAGAACCGCGATTCCAGCCTCTCGGAGATGAAAGGCTTCAGGGAATTCCACTTGCTGCGCGGCCCGGTCAACGAGACCGAGGGCTACACGCTGTTTGCCTCGCACACGGTGTGGGCAAGTCACGAGGATTTCGTCGCCTGGACCAAATCCGAGAATTTTCGCGCCGCCCACCGCAACACCGGCACCTCGAAGGTGCACTATCTCGGCCATCCGCAGTTCGAAGGCTTTTCTGTTGTCGAAGGCGCCTGACGCCCGGCGAGGCAGTCCTCTACGCCGCGGCCAACAGGCTGGCATTACCGCCGGCAGCCGTCGTGTCGACGCAGACGGCGCGTTCATGCGCATAGGCCGCGGGATTGAGCACCTCGCTGACCAGCGGCACGATCGGACCGCTCCGATTGGCGATCACCTTGCGCACGATGCGCGCCGCTTCCGGCTTACCCGAAAAGGCAACCACGTCAACGCGCAGCGAACGCGCCTCGACCGGATCGGGTCGGCCGTCAATGGCTGCCAGCGGCAGTCCCTTGCCGGTCAGCGCCGACAGTGCTGACGGCGCACCCGGTGCCACGGCCAGCACGGCATTGCCGGCGGCAAGCGCCTGGATCGCCTGAGCCAACAACGTGTCGGCGTCCGGCCCGAGGCACAGCACCCGGCCGCGCGGTGACAGCGACAGCGTGTTGGCCTCGCCGGTCGGGCCGGGCAGGTCGACCTGGCCGAAATCGATGCCGGCGGCAGCGCCGATCGCCGCGGCGCCCTTGCCGCGCAGATGTTTTCTGAGGATGGCGATACGGTCCGGCCGCGTCGACCAGCCGCCAAGTGTCGGATCGGGCAGATTGTCGGCGAGTTCGGTCGCCGTCACCTTGTGGCCCTCGGCAATCTCGGTGCCGGCCTCCGGCCCTTTGCGGAACCGCCGGAGATAGTTTGGACCGCCGGCCTTCGGCCCGGTGCCCGAAAGCCCCTCGCCGCCGAAGGGCTGCGAACCGACAACGGCGCCGATCTGGTTGCGGTTGACATAGATGTTGCCGGCATGGATGCCGTCGACGAAATGCTGGACACGGCCTTCGATGCGGGTGTGCAGGCCGAAGGTCAGGCCGTAGCCCTTGCGGTTGATGGCGGCGATTACGGCGTCGATCCCGTCGGCGTCGAAGCTCGCGACATGCAGCACCGGCCCGAACACCTCGCGCTCCATCTCCTCGATGCCCTTGACCCGGAACACATGCGGCGCCACGAAGCGGCCATCCCCAGGCGCCTCGAGCTTCGCGATCAACCGGCCCTGCAGGCCCATCGTGGTGCAATACTCGCGGATCGAGCTTTGCGCCTCGTCGTCGATGACCGGCCCGACATCGGTCGAAATCTGCCAGGGATCGCCGATGGTGAGCGCCTCCATGGCGCCCTTCAGCATCTCCAGCATTTTCTTCTCAACGTCCTTCTGCACATAGAGCACGCGCAGCGCCGAGCAGCGCTGGCCGGCACTCTGGAAGGCAGACGCCAGTATATCGCGCACCGCCTGTTCGGGCAGTGCTGTGGAATCGACGATCATGGCGTTGAGACCACCGGTCTCGGCTATCAGCATGGCGTCCGGCGCGGCTGTCTCGGCCAGCTGTCTCTCGATCAGCTTTGCGACCTCCGTCGAGCCGGTGAAGCAGACGCCGGCAATGCGTGGGTCCGCAGTCAAGGGCGCGCCGACTGACGGGCCGTCACCCGGCAGAAGCTGGATGACATCCTCCGGCACGCCGGCCTCGCGCAGCAGTTCGACGGCGCGGAAAGCGATCAGCGGCGTCTGCTCGGCCGGCTTGGCGATGACGGAATTGCCGGTGACGAGTGCCGCCGCGATCTGGCCGGTGAAGATGGCGAGCGGAAAATTCCATGGCGAGATGCAGACGATGGCGCCGCGCGCTTCAGTACCCGCTTCGTTGTTCGCCGCTTCGGCCGCGTAATAGCGCAGGAAGTCGACGGCCTCGCGCACTTCGGCGACGCCGTCGGCCAGCGACTTGCCGGCTTCCCGCGTGGCGAGCGCAAAGAATTCGACGGCATTGGCCTCATAGAGATCGGCGGCGCGGTTGAGGATCGCGGCGCGCTCGGCGACGGGGCGTTTTGCCCAGGCCGGCTGCGCCTCGACCGCAAAGCGGACGGCCGTCGCGACCTGCTTGGCGGCGGCTTCGGCGACCGTGCCGACGATTTCGGCAGGCTTCGCCGGATTGACCACCGGGCGCTGCTTGCCGTAGCCGGCCGCACGCGTGATCGGCTTGGCATGCCAGCGCTCAGGCCCGGCGAAGGCCGCCTTGGCCTTGTCGATCGCCGCCAGCGTCACCGGATCGGTAATATCGAACCCTTTCGAATTGCGGCGGCCAGCACCGAAGATCGTCGCGGGGCGAGCGATTGCCGGATTGGCGGCAGACCCCTGGCTCTCGACCGTTTCGAGCGGATCACGCGCAATATCCTCCGGCTCGACGTCCTCGTCCGTCAGTTGATGGACGAAGGAGGAGTTGGCGCCGTTCTCCAACAGGCGGCGAACCAGATAGGCCAACAGATCGGAGTGCGCGCCGACCGGCGCATAGATGCGGCAGCGCGTGCCTTCGCTCTGGCGCACCGTCTCATGCAACGCCTCGCCCATGCCGTGCAGACGCTGGAATTCGAAGGCGTCGCGATTGTCTGCCATCGACAGGATGGCGGCGACGGTATGGGCGTTGTGGGTGGCGAATTGCGGATAGATGCGGTCGGTCATGCCAAGCAGTTTTTTGGCGCAAGCCATGTAGGAAACGTCGGTGTTGGCTTTGCGGGTGAAGACGGGATAGCCGGAAAGCCCGAGCGTCTGCGCCCGCTTGATCTCGGTGTCCCAATAGGCACCCTTGACCAGCCGCACCATGATGTTGCGGTTGTACTTTTTCGCCAGCGCATAGAGCCAGTCGATGGTGAAGGCCGCACGCGGGCCGTAGGCCTGCACGACGACGCCAAAGCCGTTCCAGCCGGCAAGCTCCGGTTCGGCCAGCACGCGCTCGATCACATCGAGCGAGAGGTCGAGGCGATCGGCCTCCTCGGCGTCGATGTTGAGACCCATGCGCGAATGCCGCGCGGCGAGCGCCAGCGACAGCAGCCGCTCGGCCATCACCGGCAGCATCTTTTCCTTCTGCGCCTCTTCATAGCGCGGATGCAGCGCCGACAGCTTGACCGAGATGCCGTGGTTCTGCCTGATATCGGGACCGTTCGAGCCTGAATCGAGCGAGGAAATCGCGTCGGCATAGGCCTTGAGGTAGCGCAGCGCATCGGCCTCGGTGCGGGCCGCCTCGCCCAGCATGTCGAAGGAATAGAGATAACCTTTCTGGATCATCGCCTTGCCGCGCTTGACGGCTTCCGCAATGGTGCGGCCGAGCACGAACTGCTCGCCCATTTCGCGCATGGCGGCGGCGACCGCCTTGCGGATCACCGGTTCGCCCAGCCGGCGCACCATCGAGCGCAGCGTGCCTTCGATGCCGCCCTCGCCCTCGTCGAGCACGCGACCAGTCAGCATCAGCGCCCAGGTCGAGGCATTGACGAAGATCGAGCTCGAACCGCCTGAATGCGCCGACCAGTCGTGCGGCGCGATCTTGTCGGCGATCAGGTCGTCCATGGTCTCGGTGTCCGGCACGCGCAGCAGCGCCTCGGCCAGGCACATCAGCGCCACGCCTTCCTTGGTGGAGAGGCCATAGGCCGAGAGAAAAACCTCCATCAGCCGTGGATCTGAGGAGCCGCGCACCGCCCGCACCAGATCGGCGGCACGGGCCGAGATCGCGTCGCGGTCTTCGGTGGAAAGCCCGGTTGCTTCGGCCAACCTCTTCACCGCCGCGTCTTCGTCGGGCAGGTAGTTGGCGCGGATCTGCTGGCGGATGGTGTCGAGCGGCATGGCGGTCCCTGCGGAGCGAGCATCTGGGAGCGGGCCGGCGGTCGCCGGACCGAATGGCGCAAGCTAGCACAGAGCCGAATTTTCGGTCGGTCCAAAGAAATCGACAAGGCAAGCCGAACGATCTATGATTGCGTCCAATTCCACATCAATTGGACTGCAATACCCGTGACAGAAGACCCATTGGACCGCATCGATAAAAACATCCTGTCGTCTCTGGCGCGCGACGGACGGTTGTCCATGTCGGAACTGGCCGGCAAGGTCGGCCTGTCGAAGACGCCGGTGCAGGCGCGGGTAAAGCGCCTGGAAAAAGACGGCTATATCAGGGGTTACCAGGCCATCATCGACCGCGAGCGCATGGGTGAAGGCCACGTTGCCTTCGTCCAGGTCAAATTGTCCGACACGCGCTCGGCCGCCCTCGACGCCTTCAACCGCGCGGTGCAGGCGGTGCCGGAGATCGAGCAGTGCCACATGATGGCATCGAGCTTCGATTATCTCCTGAAGGTCCGCACCACCGACATCGCCGCTTATCGCCGCGTCCTCGGCGAGCGCATCTCGGCACTCCCGCACGTCGCCCAGACCTCGACCTTCGTGGCGATGGAGACGGTGAAGGATCGGTAGATTTTCAGTGACCGGTGCGCGACTTCGGCTTGCCAGTCTCGAAGCTAATGCGAAGCCTCGATCCTGTCGCCTTGGCGAAGCGCTGCAGTGTTCTGGTTGAAGGCATGTTTCGACCGCTCTCCAGCCGGGCGATCACAGCCTGTGTCGTCCCCATGGCGGCGGCAACCTCTTCCTGCGTCATATCGGCTTCGCCGCGAGCCCTGATCAAGGCTTCGGCGATGGCGAACTCCTCCTCCAAGGCTTCGTATTCGGCAACGAACTCCGGATCCTTGAACCAGTCCTTGGCGGCTTCTTCCACGGGAATTGCTTTCCGGCTCATAGAACCTCCTTTGCTCTCTTCAGAGCCAGTTCGATTTCGCTTCGTGGCGTTTTCTGGGTCTTCTTGGTGAAGACCCGCACGATAACCACGCGGCGCTCTCTCGCCGTCACATAGACCGCGCGCACAATGCCGTCGCGGCCCTTCATCCGCATTTCCCAAAGCCTGCCTTCCAGATGCTTCACATAAGGCTCATGCACTTTCTGCAAGCCATGAGCTTCGATCAAACGCGATATCCGCAGAAAGCTGGCAAGAATGTCTTTCGGCTGAGCCTCAAGCTCCTGACGAACTTCGACATTGAGAAACTCGACCACCCATCCCATCGAGTTGGAATATACCTTTTTTGCAATATTCCTTCAACGACAATTATTGGACGAATTCTGACTCACTCCGACAACGTCTTCAAAAATGCCACCAGCGCCGCGCGCTCGCGGTCGGACAGTTGCAGCGGGTGGACTTCGGAGGTGCCTTCAACGGCCGCCTCCGCTTTCGCGTAGTGCGCCACCACCTCCTCCAGCGAGGAGAATTGTCCGGCATGCATATAGGGCGGCCGTGTCGCCGCGCCCCTGAGCGAGGGCGTCTTATAGGCGCGCATAAGTTCGGGGCCTGCCTTGACCATGAAGCGCAGTTCGCCGCAGGCGCCCGCGTCACCATCGCGGAAGGCGCCGAAGCAGTTGAACGGGTCGGCCTGAACTTGAGCCACGGCATCGAAACGGCCGCGATCCAGCGGCAAATCCTTGACTGGCGGCACGCCGGTGTTGTGGAAACTGTTGTCGGTGAAGCGCGGACCGTTATGACAGGTCACGCAATTGGCCTTGCCGATGAACAGTTTCAGCCCGAGCATCTCCTCAGGCGAAAAGGCATCGTCGGCTTTCGGCTTGGCGCCCGATGCCAAATCGATGGCAAAGCGGTCGAAGCGCGTCTGCGCCGGTTCGATCGACCGTTCGAAGGCAGCGATCGCCTTGCCGATGTTGGAAAAGACGCGATTGACGTCGTCCATCTGGGCCGCGCTCATCGTCTTCCATGCCGCCTGCTCGGCCTCATTGCCGAGCGGGCTGGCATTGGCCGGCACGGCGGAAAGGTCGGGCAGCGGCCCGAAGATGCGCTCGTAGCGCGCGCCGAACCGCTTCTGGATGTAATGCGCGAAGGCGACGCGGTTTCCCGCCTGCTCGAGCGGGTTTTCCAGCGGCGTCAGCGCCTGCGCCCACAGGCTGTCGCGCCTTCCATCCCAGAAGAACCATGGATTGCGCGCCACGCCGGCCAGCGGCATGCTACGCCTGTTGGTGCGGCCGACGCCGACGGCCTGCGGCAGGTCGTCCTGGAACTGGCGGTCGATCTTGTGGCAGGTCGAGCAGGACACGTTGCCGTCATGGCTCATGCCCTGGTCGAAGAACAAAGTGGAGCCCAAAGCCGCCGCGGCCGGCACGTCGGCGAAGCGGTTGGTGGTGTCGGGCTTCAGCGCCGGCAAAGCGTTCAGCGCCAGCGAAGCAATGGTCTTCTTCTCGGCGTCGGAAAACTGCGGCTTGCCGCAGCCGGCAACCAGCAAAACCGCCGCCAGTGCCAGAAGACGCAACAGGTTCATCTGGTCACAGCACCACGTTGAAGACGACCGTATCGGAACCGGCTGCCGCCGAAATGGCGAACCGCAACTGCCACACGCCGCTCATCGTGAATTTCAACCCTTCGATGCGGTAGCGTCCCTCGCCCAGATAATCGGTCGCCTGCGGACTGGTCGGCAGGCCATGATTGTGCTGCGGCATGCCGCCGGAGACCGAGATCGCCGCACCTTCCACGGGGGCGCCGGCAACCGTCTTCAGGGTGAGCAACCAGGATTGCAGCTCGCCTTGTTTGATAATGCCCCGCTCCGGCTGAAAGCTGGCGACAAACAAGCCGTTCGCCGTTTTCTTCGAGCGCGAAATATCCGGACCCGGCGCCGACTGCGGCGCGGTCAGATAGACGATGGCCAGTATGCCAGCCAGCAAGGCGGCCAGACCAAGGCCCGCAAGAAGATAACGCCATAGTGATGCCAAACCGGTTCCTCTTCCAAACATAACGTCTCGGGAAGCAATTCGCGTCCCGCCGCTTCTGTGGGAAAACGCTTCTGGCGCAAAAATCCGCCGCCGCCAAGCATGGCGCTGCCGCTCGCAAAAAGCTACAGGACCGAAACCAAGCCCCGAGGGAGAGTTATGGCAGCAGACGGCGTCGCTTCGATCGGTGAATGCATGCTCGAACTGTCCGGCCAGGCCGGACCGAACTGGCGCATGGGCTTTGCCGGCGACACGTTCAACACGCTGTGGGCGCTGCACGCGCTGAGCGGCGAGAGACCCGCCACTTACGTCTCTGCCTTCGGCGACGATCCGTTCTCGCAGGGCCAGATTTCCTTCTTCGCCGAAAACGGCATCGGCATCGGCGCCAGCCCGGTCATTTCGGGCGCGCGGCCCGGCCTCTACGCCATCATTCTGACCGGCGCCGAACGCGCCTTCACCTATTGGCGCAGCGATGCGGCCGCCAGGCGGCTTGCCTCGGACCCAGCGGCCTTGGCAAAAAGCCTTGAAAACCAGGCGCTTGTCTATTTCAGCGGAATCACTTTGGCAATTCTGGACGCCGCCGCTCGGAAGACACTGCTGGCAGCCGTCGCCAAGGCGCGCGCCGCCGGTTCGCGCATCGCCTTCGACCCCAACTACCGGCCGCGCTTGTGGCAGAGCCGCGACGAGGCGCAAGCGGCGATCCTCGATGCGCTTGCCATCACCGATATCGCGCTGCCGACCTTTCCCGACGAGCAGATGCTGTTTGGCGATACGGCACCCCAGGTGACCGCCGAGCGGATGGGAAAACTGGTCGGCGAAGTCATCGTCAAGAATGGCGAGGAACCGGCGCTGATCGCCACTGGCGGAACCCTGCAGCCGGTTCCGGCCCAGCATGTCGCCACCCCCGTCGACACCACCGGCGCCGGCGATTCCTTCAATGGCGGCTATCTCGCCGCCCGGCTCGCCGGCGATGCGCCAGCCGAGGCCGTGCAACGCGCGCATCGCGTTGCCGCCGCCGTCGTGCAGGTGCGCGGCGCGCTGGCGCCGTTCGAGGTTCTAAGAACCGCTTTCGAGGGCTAAGACCTTAAGGAAGTCGGAAGCGATATTCCGTGACCTGATGATAGATCTGCCCCGGCCATAGCGTGGCCTGCGGGAAATAGGGCCGGTTCGGCGCGTCGGGCCAGGCCTGTGCTTCGAGGCAAAAGCCTGAAAACGCCTTATAGCGCCGTCCGTCCAGGCCGCCCGGGGTCGGCGCGACATACTGGCCGGTGTAAAGCTGGAGGCCGGGCTCGGTGGTCCAGACTTCCATCTCGACGCCTGAATTGGCGCCTTGCGCCCACGCCACCTGATGAAGCGGCCCTCGGCTGGATGCCAAGCAGAAATTGACATCGTAAGGAAGCTGCTCGCCTTCCGTTTCCATGCGCAGCGGCCGCGCCTGGCGGAAGTCAAACGGCGTGCCGTCGACAGGCTTGACCACGCCGGTCGGGATCATCTCGGCATCGACCGGCGTGTAGGCGCCGGCATTCAGCATCAGCCGGTGGTCGAGGATGTCACTGGCGCCGCCATCGTCGAGATTGAAATAGGAATGCTGCGCCAGATTGCACAGCGTCGGCTCTTCGCAGGTGGCGGTCAGCTCCATGCTGAGCGTCCCGGGAATCTTCAGCCGGTAGGTGCAGGTCACGTCGAGCGCGCCGGGAAAGCCCATCGTGCCGTCGGGATCGTGCAGCGTCAGCGTGACAAAATCCCTGCCGTGCAGCGAAACCGTCCATGGACGGTGGAAATAGCCTCGCGAACCGCCATGCAGCGTGTGCTTGCCGAGAAAATTGCGCTCGGTCTGGTAGCGCTGGCCGGCGATGGTGAAGCGGCCGTCGCGGATGCGGTTGGCATAGCGGCCGACAACCGCGCCGAAGAAGGCACGGTCGGTCTCGTAGGGTTCGAAGCGGTCATAGCCGAGCACCAGCGGCGCATCGTGACCGGCAAGCCGAAGATCCTGAATGATCGCGCCGAGCCCGATGATGTTGGCGCTGATGCCGCCGCCACGGATGGTGAACCGGCGGACGGGTTCGCCCGCCTGCGTCGTGCCGAAGACTTCGCCGTCCTTCATCGCTATGCCCAAACGTTGGTTCGTCGATCTATGGACTTAGAGCAATTCCGGGAAAAGTGTGAAGCGGTTTTCCGACAGGAATTGCGTCGAAACAAAAAGATAGAGCGGTTCGGCGTTTCCTTGAAACGGTGAACCGCTCTAGGCCGGCTGAATGTCGTCTGGCAAGGCGCGGCCTGCCCCACCTGTCTACGCTGTCAGAGGCCGAGGCCGCCGATGCAGACATATTTGGTGTCGAGATAATCCTCGATGCCCTGATGTCCGCCTTCCTTGCCGAGGCCCGATTCCTTGACGCCGCCGAACGGCGCTTCCGGCGTGGTGATGAGGCCTTCATTGACGCCGACCATGCCGTATTTCAGGCCTTCCATGACGCGGAAGGCGCGGCCGAGATCGCCGGTGTAGAAATAGGCGGCAAGGCCGAACTCGGTGTCGTTGGCGAGTGCGATGGCTTCTTCCTCGGTCTCGAACTTGAACACCGGGGCGATCGGGCCGAAAATCTCTTCCTTCATGAAGCGCATGTTAGGCTTCGCGTTGGCGATGACAGTCGGCTGGAAGAACGAGCCGCCAAGCGCGTGGCGCTTGCCACCGGCAACAACCTTGCCGCCCTTGGACGTGGCGTCGGCGATGAACTCCTCGACCTTCTCGACCGCCTTCACGTCGATCAGCGGTCCCTGCTGCACGCCCTCTTCCAGGCCCGAGCCCACCTTCAGGCCATTGCTAGCGGCGACCAGCTTCTCGACAAACTTGTCGTAGATACCGGCCTGCACGAGGAAGCGGTTGGTGCACACGCAGGTCTGGCCGGAATTGCGGTACTTCGCTGTGATGGCGCCGGCGACAGCGCGATCGAGGTCAGCGTCGTCGAAGACCACGAACGGCGCGTTGCCGCCGAGTTCCATCGACACTTTCTTGACAGTCGCGGACGATTTCTGGATCAGGAGCTTGCCGACCTCGGTCGAGCCGGTGAAGGTGATCTTCGAGATCAGCGGGTTGGCGCAGATCTCATCGCCGATCTCACTGGCCGAACCGGTCAGGATGTTGACGACGCCCTTGGGGAAGCCGACTTCCTCGGCCAGCGCGCCCCAGGCAAGACCGGAATACGGTGTCTGCGAGGCCGGCTTGACCACGGCGGTGCAGCCGGCGGCGAGCGCCGGGCCGAGCTTGCGGGCAAGCATCGAGGACGGGAAATTCCACGGCGTGATAGCGGCGATGACGCCGACCGGCTCCTTGGTCACCAGGATGCGGCGGTCGCCCCACGGCGACGGCACCACGTCGCCATAGGTGCGGCGACCCTCTTCCGCGAACCACAGGATGTAGGACGCGGCTGAGCCGATCTCGCCCTTGGATTCGGACAGCGACTTGCCCTGCTCGATGGTGAGCAGTTCGGCCAGCACGTCCTGATTGTCCATCATCGCGTCATGCAGCTTGCGCAAGAGCTTCGAGCGTTCGAGCGCAGTGGTCTTGCGCCAGGTCTTGAAGGCTTCGGCGGCGGCCTCGATGGCGCGGCGGGTTTCCGCCTTGCCCGACTTCGGCACGGTGCCAATCTTGAGGCCGGTGGCCGGATTGTTGACGTCGACTGTCTGGCCGCTGTCGGCCTGCACCCATTCGCCATTGATGAGATTGGCCTGGCGCATGAAATGGCTGGTTTTCTGAAGCATGGTCTAGCCTCCGTTCGGCGCGCTGACGGGCCGTCGCTGGATTTGATCGATGAGCGTGCGCATCGGTGCCGGCACGCCAAGTCATGAATTCATGACTTTGAGCCACTGCTCTTTACCTAGGGCAAGCCCCGCAAGCAATTGCAAGATGGCATATAGGGGTTGGGCCAGCGCAAGACGAGAGCCAGTTGGCAAGGTATGTTGAGATTCACGTCAGGCCGAGCCGAGAGCGACGGATGCCGAGAACCGGAACGGAGCGGACATTTGGTCCGTGAGTACCGGAAGCGCAGGAAGCCTTCGCTCGCAGGCCGGCATCACCTGAATATCGACATACCTTCAACCGAAGACATGAACCACCACCGCCAGCCAGAAGGTCGTGGTGAGAGCGGCACAGGCGGTGGCAATGGTCATCTGGTTCGACGCTAGCGCCTGGCCGGTGTTGAACTGCACCGCGATCAGATAGGAATTAACGCCGGATGGCATCGCTGCCACCATCACGGCCACCTTGGCCGTCAAGGGCGGCAGGCCGAGCAACCAGACGAAGACCAGCACCAGCGCCGGCATCAGGAACAGCTTCAGCGCCGAAAGCACCAGCGCTGGACGGACGTTGCCCGAAATGCCGAAGCGGCGCAGGCTGAGCCCCATGGCGAACAACGCCACCGGCCCCGCCGTACCGGCCAGCGCATCGACCAGGCGCGTGGCGACATCAGGCAGCGGCGCACCGGTGATGCGCCATGCAAGCCCCGCCAGAATGCCGATGACCAGCGGATTCATGAACAGCCGCCTGAGGAAGCGACGGATAACGCGCAAAGGATGCACGGGGTCGCCGCTGCCGCGCCCGAATATCTCGAACAGCACGATCGAGGCCATCAGCATGATCGGCAGATGCACCGAGACCAGCAGCGACAGGACCTCGAAGCCATCATTCCCGAATATGCCCAGAATGAAAGGCGCGCCGAGCAGCACGACGTTGGAAAACGCCGACGACACGCCGCCGACGACACCGGCGCGGGAATCCCGGCCGAAGACACGGGTGGTGACCAGATGGCCGGCGGCCCAAGTGATGGCGACCGCCGCGAAATAGGCGAACCACAGCGGCCATGGCGCCACCCCGTGGAAGTCCGACCTGACCATCGTCTGGAACAGAAGCAGCGGCATCGCCACGTTGACGGCGAATTCCGATATGCCCTCGCCGCTTGCCGGCCGGAGATAACCGGTCCACCCTGCGATATAGCCGAGCGCGACGAGGCTGAAGACGAAGAGAACGGTTTCGATAAGCGGCGACATTTCCCGAGGGATAAGCGAGCCATGCTCGCGGCGCAATCGCGCCCGAATTTGATCATCGTCGGCTGGCAGGCTTATAGAGGGTTTGGATCATCGGGCGGACGACGCGACAAATGGCCTTTGTCGGCATCTCGAAAGGCAATCTTGTCCGGCGGCTGGCGGCTTTCGTCACCGTGCTGCTTTGCTTTGCCGTATCAGCGGCTCAGGCCGCCGAGACGAGAAGCCTCAAAGGCGTGGCGCTGATCATCGGCCAGTCGAAATACGAACACATCGCAGCCTTGGCCAATCCGGCCAACGACGCCCGCGACATGGCCAAGATGCTAACCGACCTCGGCTTCGACGCCCGCAACGTCACCGATCGTGATGCCGCAAAGCTGAAGCGCGACCTCGACCGCTTCGTCGAGGATGCCGAAGGCGCCGACGTCGCCTTCATCTACTATTCCGGCCACGGTATCGAAGCCGGTGGTGAGAACTATCTGGTGCCGGTCGACGCGGATGTTTCGTCGCTGAAGAATGCCGGTGAGGCGCTGGTGCCGATTTCCGCCGTCATGGATGAATTGAAGAAGACGGTGCCGGTGACGATCGTGCTGCTCGACGCCTGCCGCACCAACCCGTTTCCGCCGGACGCGGTCGTGCGCCAAGCGCCGACGGCTTCGGCCGAACCCATCGGCGCCGGCGGGCTGGAACCGGTGCGCGGCGCCAAGGCGCTCGGCAATGCAACGGCGGAGGATGCCAGCCTCGGCACAGTGGTTGGCTTTGCCGCCGAACCGGGCCGCCCGGCGCTCGACGGCGCCGCCGGCGAAAACAGCCCCTACGCGGCTGCGCTGCTGCGTCATCTCACGGCGATGAAGGGCACCGAATTCGGCTCGGTCATGCGCATGGTGACCGAAGAGGTCTATCTCGACACCAAGGCAAGACAGCGCCCCTGGGTCAGCGAGAGCCTGCGCCGGCTGCTCTATTTCGGCGTTGCCCCACCGGAGCCGACCGGCGACGACGGGCTGATCACAGGTGAGCGGCGGCAATTGCTGCTGACCATTTCCGACCTTCCCGATCCGAAGCGCGCGCAGGTGGAACTGGCCTCGCTCAAGGACGGCGTGCCGCTCGACGCGCTCTACGGCGTGCTCAGGGCGCTCGGCACGGAAAAAATCCCCGAAGATCCGAACGACCTGCAGAAGGTGCTGGATGGCCAGGCCGAGCGCCTGAAGAAGATGATGGCCGAACGCGCGGCGCTGCGCACCGACGACCCCGAAATCTCGCGCCTCGTCGCGTCCGCCGACAAGGCCATCAGCCAGGGCGCCATGGTGACGGCGCGCAAATTCCTTGATGACGCTGTCGGCCGGGTCGAGCAAAACAGCGCTGCGGTTGACGAGGCCGAGGATCTGGTCAAGCAAAAGCGCATCGCCGACGCCGCCATCTATGCCAAACGCGCCGACGCCGCCGCGCTGGTCTTCGACTACAAATCGGCCGCCAACGACTATGCCAAGGCGTTCTCGCTGGCCGAGAAGTGGGACGACAAGCTGCGCTGGAATTACAAGAACCAGGAGGCCGAAGCGCTGAACGCTTATGGCTATGCCTCGGGCGACCTCGATGCCCTGCAACAATCGATCGAAGCCTATCATGTCATCCTGAACCTCATCCCCAACGGTGAACAGAATCGCGATTGGGCAATCACTCGCAACAACATGGCTGTCGCGCTGCAAACCATCGGCGAACGCGAAACCGAGACCGCGCATCTGGAAGAAGCGGCGCAGATCTTCCGCGATTCGCTTGTCGTCTTCGAGCGCGAGAAAGACGATCGCAACTGGGCCGCGGCGCAGAACAACCTGGCCAACGTGCTCTTGAAGATCGGCGAACGCGAAAGCGACCCGAAGCGCTTGAACGATGCGGCGGCGGCAATGCGTGCCACGTTGGAAAAGCGTCCGCGCGACAAGCTGCCGCTCGACTGGGCCGCGTCGCAGAATAATCTCGGCCTGGCACTCTATGCCCTTTCCGAGCGTCAGCCCGCCGGCGAGCATCTGAAGGACGCGGAAGCCGCCTACCGGCTGGCGCTCGAGGAGTACACGCGCGACAAAACGCCGGTGGAATGGGCGATGGTCGAGAACAATCTCGGCAACACGCTGGTGACGCTTGGCATCCAACTCAACGACAAGGCCAAGATCAATGAGGCGGCCGACGCGTTCCGCGCCGCACTCGAAGTGCGAACCCGCGAAACCTTTCCGGTGTCGTGGGCCACGAGCCGCCTCAACCTTGGAAATGCGCTGAGCGGTGTCGCCCGCTACGATATGGGCACGGCTATGCTCGAAGAAGCAGCGGCTGCTTACGACGACGCGCTGACAGTGTTCACCCGCCAGCGCTTCCCGATGGACTGGGCGTCGGTGCAGAACAATCTCGGCTCGATCTACCAGACGCTGGGCCAGCGCACGCGTGATGCGGCCAAGCTGGAACAGTCGGCGGCAGCCTTCCGGGCGACACGGCAGGTCTATCTCAGGCGGAAGTTCCCGCAAGACTGGGCGATGAGCTACTACAATCTCGGCAACACGCTGCAACTGCTCGGCGGCGTGACCGACAAGCCCGAGCACTATAGCGATGCGGTCGACGCCTACGGCAATGCGTTGCGCGAGTACAAGCGCGAGACGAACCCGCGGCAATGGGCACTGGCCCAGGCTGGCCTGGGCTCGACGCTGCACTGGTTGAGCATGAGCAATGGCGATGCCAAGACCTTGCAGGATTCGATCGCGGCACGGCGGGCAGCGCTCGAAATACTCACCATCGAGGCCGCACCGGTCGACTGGGCCAATGCTCAAAATGGCATCGGTATGAGCCTGCTCAATCTGGGCAATCTCCAGCGGACCGACAAATATCTCAACGACGCCGAAGCGGCGTTCACGGCGACGCTGAAGGTGTTTACGCGCGAAAGCCAGCCGCTTCAGTGGGCCTTCGAACAGAACAATCTCGGTGACGTCCACTGGAACCGCGCCAGCTATGGCGCAGGCAAGCCGGAATATCTCAAGGCAATCGAATTCTTCGAGAACGCCAAGCAGGGCTTTACCGAAGCCGGCTACACGATCCCCATCCCGCTCACCGACCAGAAGATCGATCTGGCGAAGAAGCAGATGGCGAAAAAGTGAAGCTGCGGGCGCCAATGCATGTCGCCCAAAAGTGACCCCGGTTTTGGGACAACGACATGCATAAAAACAAAATCCAAAGCGCGTCGCATGAATCCGTTTCGGGCGCGACGCGCTTTGGTCCGCCTTTCGCTTGTCTTTGTGCCGGCTTTCCGATCCCTATATGCGAATAACCGGGGCCGACATCCGGCTCTCGGAAGGTATCAGATGATTCGATTTTTGCTGGCTCTGTTCCTGATTGCCGTTCCTGCCGTCGCCCATGCGACGGACGCCGGCTGGGCATTGCTGCGCGACGGCGGCCGTGTCGTGCTGCTTCGCCATGCGCTGGTCACCGGCACCACCGACCCCGCCAATTTCGACATCGGCAACTGTGCGACCCAGGTCAATCTGTCGGCACGCGGCAAGCAGCAAGCAAACAAGATTGGCGCCTTGTTCGGCGCTCGTTCCGCCCCCGTGGAGCGCGTGCTGTCCAGCCGCTATTGCCGCTGCCTCGACACCGCCCGCATTGCCTTCGAAGCGGAACCGGAGCTTTTTGCACCGCTCGACCTCCTGAAGAACGATCCCACTGAAAAGGCGGCGCAACTCGACGCGGTCATGAAGGAAATCCGCAGCTATTCCGGTTCCGACAATCTGGTCATGGTCACGCATCTCGAAAACATCCAGGCGTTGACCGGCGTGTCGCCGCGCGAAGGCGAAGCGGTGGTGGTCGAACCGCAAGGCGACGGCCTGCGCGTGCTTGGCCGCGTCACCTTCTGAGCAGCCCGTCAGCCCCCGCGCACTGTTGCCGAAATACCACCGCCGAAAGAAGCCGCAAAGTCGCCGCCACAATGCCGCTTGCGACAACCCGTCGCAGGGTCTATAGGCGCGCTCCTGGTCACGAAAACCGAAGCGAGCACAACGGTTGGAGCTTTCGTCTCCGCCCGTGCAGGCGGCTTTGCCGCCCTGTATACGGCGCCGCTTTGGGGATTGGGATCGCGGATGTAGCTCAGTCTGGGAGAGCGCCGGATTTGGTTCCGGAGGTCGCAGGTTCGAATCCTGCTGTCTGCACCACGGATAGCTCAGTTTGGGTAGAGCATCAGACTCATAATCTGACGGTCGAAGGTTCGAATCCTTCTCCAATGGCTGACAGGCCACCACCCTTTCACGGTGTTATCTGAAAAACGGTCCGGGGACCGGAATGCTGAAGACCTGACGAGCCGCCGAAGCCCACGGGCCAAGGCCGGTTCGAAACGGTCTGACGCCATCGGCTCGCGGCCAGACCCGCGGTGATGGTCAAGGCGCAGTGTCGCCGGCAAGGGAGGCCAAGGCCTCCGGCGCCCGCTTCGCTGCCCCGCGATCCGCTCCCGAAGGTCCGCCGCGAATGGACGCCACCGGTCCCCGGATCATTCGTGCCGGGACGACGACGAAGTGAAACGAGAAACGAAGGGAAGATCGACGCATGACTTGACGCCTCGCATGGGGCCATGCCCGACAGGAGTAAGACAATGACGACTATTCTCGACAAGGTTCTTGGACGCGAGCGCGTCCTCGTAAAGGAAAACGAGCGTGCCCTCACCCTCCACAAGGGGGAGATCAAGGCTGTCCTGCTGCCGGGCGAGCATTCGCTCGCCAACCGGCGCGGCAACCTCGAAGTGTCGCGGCACGACCTGAAGAACCCGGAATTCGTTTCGGCGTACGAGAAGGCGTTGTTCGACAAGCTCCCGGATGTGGCCGCGCGTCATTTCACCATCGTTCGCACCGGACGCACCGACGTCGCCGTCATCGAGCGTGACGGCAACCTGCATGCCGTTCTGGCGCCGGATCGCAAGCTGGTGCTGTGGACGGATGCCGGTCCGTGGAAGGTGGCGTCGGTCGACACTGCGACCGATCTTGCCATCGACCCGGCGCTGATGCGCCGGCTCGGCCAGGCCCGGAAGACGGAATTGATGTCCGTCCATCCGGTGGTCGATGGTCAGGCCGGACTGCTGTTCGTCGACGGCGTGCTGGTGCGCACGCTGGCCGCGGGCGTGCATGCGTTCTGGAACGTCGGACGGATGGTGCAGGTGAAGGTCGTCGACCTCAAGCGCCAGTCGCTCGATGTCGCCGGGCAGGAAGTGCTGACCAAGGATCGGGTCACGATCCGGGTCAACATCGCCGCTGAGTACCAGGTCGTCGACCCGGTCAAGGCGGTGAGCACGGTGAAGGACTTCTCGGAAGCCCTCTACCGCGCTCTCCAGTACGCCTTCCGCAAGACGCTTGGCGCGCTGACGCTCGACCAGATCCTTGAAAAGAAGGTGACGGTCGACGAGGAGGCGGCGGCCAAGGTCCGTGCCGACATGAGCGCGATCGGGGTCGAGGTCAGCGATATCGCGCTCAAGGATGTGATCCTGCCGGGCGAGATGCGCGAAATCCTCAACCAGGTGGTTTCGGCCGAAAAGCAGGCCGAAGCCAACGTCATCCGCCGCCGCGAGGAGACGAACGCCACGCGTTCCCTGCTCAACACGGCCAGGGTGATGGCCGAAAACCCGGTGATGCTGCGGTTGAAGGAGCTCGAGGCTCTGGAAACCATCGCCGGCAAGGTCGAGCGGCTGACCGTCCACAACGGGACGGGCGGACTGCTCAACGACATCGTCAAGCTCCGCGAAAACTGAGCTGACGTGACGTCAATCGGAAGGGCCGCCGGCTTATCGGGCGGCCCTTCTTGTCTTTATGGGAAGGCCATCCCATCTGCGCCCGGCGCATCAGGCCTTTTCCTGCCGGGAAAAACCGATTAGACAGCGCCCAAACCAGATGCGGACAGATTCCGCCCGCAACCGAAGGAAGAGCCCTTGTCCACCACGTTCGAGAAAGTCGCCAAGATCATTGCCGACACCAGCGAGATCGATATCGACACCATCACCCCCGAGAGCCACACGATCGACGATCTCGGCATCGACAGCCTCGATTTCCTCGACATCGTCTTTGCCATCGACAAGGAATTCGGCATCAAGGTGCCGCTGGAAAAGTGGACCCAGGAAGTCAATGACGGCAAGGCTTCGACCGACGATTACTTCGTCATGAAGAACCTGTGCGCCAAGATCGACGCGCTGGTCGCCGCCAAGACCGCCTGAGATCGGGCAAGCGCGCGGCCTTGACGGGCTGCGCCGCCTGACCCACAAAGCCGCTCATGAGCAGCCCCCGCGACGTCGTCATCACTGGTATTGGCCTTGTCTCCTCGCTGGGAGAAGGCCCTGACGCACACTGGCAGAAGCTGGCGCAGCCAGGCCTGCAGCCGGTGATTGAGGCTGCGCGCTTTGCGCCCTACACCGTGCATCCGTTGCCCGAGATCGACTGGAACCTGCAGATCGCCAAGCGCGGCGACCAGCGGCAGATGGAAACCTGGCAGCGGCTCGGCACCTATGCCGCCGGCCTTGCGCTGGACGACGCCGGCATCAAAGGCAATGACGAGCTCTGCACGACCATGGACATGGTGGTGGCCGCCGGTGGCGGCGAGCGCGACGAGGCGGTCGACGCCGCCATCCTCGCCGCTTCGGAAAGCCGCAACGACCGCGACGTGCTGCTCAACGAGAAGCTGACCACTGAGTTGCGGCCGACGCTTTTCCTGGCACAGCTCTCCAATTTGCTCGCCGGCAACATCTCCATCGTCCACAAGGTGACGGGATCGTCCAGGACCTTCATGGGCGAGGAAGGGGCTGGTGTCGCTGCCGTCGAGACGGCCGCCGCGCGCATCCGCTCGGGACAGTCGACGCACATTCTGGTCGGCGGCGCCTTCCAGACCGAACATTCCGACATGCTGCTTGGCTATGAGTTGGCCGGCTATCTGCATCGTGGCCCATGGAAGCCGGTCTGGCAAAGACAGGGCGCCGAGGGCGGCGGCCTGGTCTCCGGCTCCGGCGGCGCCTTCCTGGTGCTGGAGCAGCGCGAGCACGCGCAAAGCCGTGGCCGCAAGATCTATGCCGAGCTTGGCCCAGTCGTCTCCGGTCGCGCCCGGCGCTCGCGCGGCGAACTCGACGCCGAGATCGCGGCGCTGCTCAAACAGGCGGCGCTCCCCAACGGCAAGCTGCTTGCCCTGTCGGGCGCATCCGGCGCGCATGTGGCGACATCGGCCGAGAAGGCGGCGCTCGATGCCAATCCGGCGATATCGGCGCGCGGCTTCGCGACGCTGACCGGGCACATGAAGGAAGCGCAGTTTCCGTTCGCCGTGGCGCTCGCCGCTCTGGCCGTCGATCGCAAGGCCGCCTATCCCGTTTTCGATACCGCGGCCGAGAAGCCGTTCGAAGGCATTCCGCAAACCGTTCTTGCAACGGCGATCGGCTATCACCAATTCGAGGGCATGGCGCTGGTCAACGCCGCTTGAAGCGGCGCTGCGTGGTCGTGCAACAGGGATAAGAGGGCTCTTATGGCCAATCTCCGAGATCACATGGGCAGGCCGATCGTCGCCGTCACCGGCATCGGCGTGGTGACCTCGCTCGGCATCGGCAAGGCAGACAATTGGGCAGCGCTGACCTCCGGCAAATCGGGCATCCACCCGATCACCCGTTTTCCCGTCGACCACCTCAACACCCGCATCTCCGGCATGGTCGATTTCCTGGATTCAAGCTCGAAGGGCGCCAGCCTGCTGACCTACGAGCTGGCAGAAACCGCTGCGAATGAGGCCGTGGCCGAATCCGGCCTCGATTCCTCCGATTTCGGTGGCCCGCTCTTCCTCGCCTCGCCGCCGGTCGAGCTCGACTGGCATGATCGCTTCTCGCTCTACAATTCCGATAGCCAGGGCGCCGGCGCCGAAAGGCTGCTCAGGGTGGCGCGCGGGCTGAAGGAAACGGACATCTTCGAGACCACGCAGTTCGGCTCGATCGCCGACCGGCTGGCCGACCGGTTTGGTACGCGGGGGCTGCCGATTACGCTGTCGACCGCCTGTGCCTCGGGCGCCACCGCCATTCAGCTCGGCGTCGAGGCGATCCGCCGCGGCGAATGCGACCGGGCGCTGTCGATCGGCGCCGACGGCTCTGCAACCGCCGAGGCGCTGATCCGCTTTTCGCTGCTGTCCGCGTTGTCGACTCACAACGACATCCCGGAAAAGGCCTCAAAACCCTTCTCCAAGGACCGCGACGGGTTTGTGCTGGCCGAAGGCTCCGGTGCGCTGGTGCTGGAATCGCTTGAGGCTGCCCTTGCCCGTGGCGCCAGCGTGCTTGGCATCCTTCGCGGCTGTGGCGAAAAGGCCGACGATTTCCACCGCACCCGCTCCAAGCCGGACGGTTCGCCGGCGATCGCCGCGGTGCGCGCCGCCCTCGCCGACGCCGGCTTGAGCAAGGACGAGATCGATTACGTCAATGCACACGGCACCTCGACGCCGGAAAACGACAAGATGGAACATCTGTCGCTGTCGACCGTATTCGGCGACCGCATCGGCTCGATGCCGGTCTCGTCCAACAAGTCGATGATCGGCCACACGCTGTCGGCGGCAGGCGCCGTCGAGGCAGCGTTTTCGCTGATGACGATGCGCGAAAGCGTCATTCCGCCGACCATCAACTACGACAATCCCGACCCGGCAATCGTGCTCGACGTGGTGCCGAACAAGAAGCGCAATGCCGAAGTCGGCACGGTTTTGTCGAACTCCTTCGGCTTCGGCGGCCAGAACACCTGCCTTGTCATGGCGCGGGAACCGGTCTAAGCGAGCCACTTCAGCTCCAACAGAACCGACAGGCCTTATGCGCGCACTGCAACTTATCGAGGACCGCCGTCTTGAAACGGTGGACCTGCCGCCGCCGCCGCCCCCAGCACTGGGCGAGGTCACGCTGCGGATCAAGGCGGTCGCGCTGAACCATATCGACGTCTGGGGCTGGCGCGGCATGGCCTTCGCCAAGCGCAAGCTGCCGCTGGTCGTCGGCGCCGAAGCCTCCGGCGAGGTCGAGGCCGTCGGCCCCGGCGTTTCCAGCCTGCTGCCAGGACAATTGGTGTCGATCTATGGCGCCCGCACCTGCGGCCTCTGCCGCGCATGCCGCGAAGGCCGCGACAATCTCTGCGAACATGTTTCGGGCGTGCACGGCTTCCATCTCGACGGCTTTGCCCAGGAGAAGATCAACCTGCCGGCGCGCTTGCTGGTCCCCGCCCCGCCCGGCGTGACCGATGTCGGCGCCGCTGTCGCGCCCGTCACCTTCGGCACGGTCGAGCACATGCTGTTCGACAATGCGAAGCTGCAGCCGGGCGAGACGATCCTTATTCATGCCGGCGGTTCCGGCATCGGCTCGGCGGCGATCCAGCTGGCCAAACGGATGGGCTGCACCACTATCACGACGGTCGGCTCGAACGACAAGATCGACAAGGCAAAGGCGCTCGGCGCCGACCATGTCATCAACTACCGCGACGATCGTTTCGAAGGCGTCGTGCGCAAGCTGACCAAGAAGAAGGGCGTCGATGTCGTCTTCGAACATGTCGGCACCGACACTTTTGCCGCCTCGATGCTGTGCCTGAAGCGCGGCGGCCGCCTGGTGACTTGCGGCTCGACCTCTGGCGTGTCGACGCAGATCAATCTGATGCAGCTCTTTCAGCAGCAGCTGAAGCTGCTGGGCTCCTTCGGCTGCCGTATGGAGAACATGGCCAACGCCATGCAGAAGATGGCGGCGGGTCAGGTCACGCCGGTCATCGACACCGAAGTCGACTTCGACGGCATCGACGCCGCGTTGAAGCGCATGGAAGGCCGCGACGTGTTCGGCAAGATCATCCTGCGCGTTTCCTAGGACAATGGTCGGCAAGGTGTTCAAGAAAGCCCGCCGGGACTTCATGTTCCGCTATGGCCGCCGGCTGCGCCAGCTGGACCACTGGGTGACGGCGCGCGCTGCGATGCTGATCATCTCGCTGCTGCGCTTGCTGCCTGCCGACAAGGCGCTCAATTTCGCCGACCGTGCCGCCCGGCGGATCGGTCCGCGTGTCGGACGCCACCGCGTCGCCATCAACAATCTGCGCCTCGCCTATCCCGAAAAGAGCGACGTCGAGATCGAGGCCATCGCCTCCGACATGTGGGGCAACATGGCCCGGCTTGCCGCCGAATACATCTTCCTCGATGCGCTTTTCGACTATGATCCGAATGCGACGACGCCCGGGCGCGTCGAAGTCGGTGGCGCCGATCACTTCAAGCACATCGCCACCGAGCAGAAGCCGCACATCCTGTTCACCGGCCATCTCGGCAATTTCGAGCTTTTGCCGGTAGCGGCCGCCACCTTCGGCATGCAGATCACCGCGCTGTTTCGGCCGCCCAACAACCCGTACCTCGCCGACTACATCCACTCGACACGTCGTTCGAGCATGGGCGCGCTGTTGCCGTCCTCCACAGGCGCCTCCTTCGCGCTGGCGTCCATTCTCGAGAATGGCGGCAATATCGGCGTTCTGGTCGACCAGAAATTCTCAAGCGGACTGGAGACGACCTTCTTCGGCCGCCCGTGCCAGAGCAATCCGGTTCTGGGCATGCTCGCCCGCCACTATGATTGCGACGTCTATCCGGCGCGCTGCGTCCGGTTGCCCGGCAACCGCTTCCGCCTCGAGATCGAAGACAAGCTCACCCTACCGCGCAATGACAGCGGCAGTGTCGACGTCCCCGCCACCACGCAACTGCTCGCCGACGTCGTCGAGCGCTGGGTGCGCGAGGACCCGGGACAGTGGATGTGGTTCCACAAGAGATGGGAAATCTCAGGCCGGCGTCGCCGCCGGCGCGGACAGTCCAAGGACGCTGCCGGCCAGCGGCAGCGTCAATCTTAAGTCGTCAGTTCGTAACCACGATCCGGGTGTTGCCGAAGCCGACTTCCCGCACCATCGAATAGAAGGCCGCGGCATTGGCCGTGTGCAGCCGCACGCAGCCATGCGAGGCCGGGCGCCCGAGCTGCCTCACCGCATTGGTGCCGTGGATGGCGTAGCCGCCATGGAAGAACACCGAATAAGGCATTGGCGACATGTGGTACTTTTTCGAATACCACATCCGCGCCGTCCGCTGTGGCCGATAGGTGCCGCGCGGTGTGAAATAGCCGCTGCGCGCGGTGGAGACGTTCCACCGATAAAGCACCTGGCCATATTGGCTGACGGTCATGGTCTGCGACGAGACGTCGATGCTGGCCACCAGCGAAGCAGCCCTGCTTTCGATGGACGTGCCGAACAGCACCGCAGCAAAAGCTGCCGCCATGAGAACGATTTTATTCATGAGATCAAACCCCTTTGATGCCCCTTGCCTGCTCTGTCATCACGCGGTTTTTCATCTTTTTAACGACAGGTGAGTGATCTAACACACACTCCTTGATAAAATCGCCAATCTAAAGCAGCGAATTTGAACGATTTTCCCGCTATAGTTGCCGCTGCGACACGTAGTTTCGGCGCCAGTGGCGTGACCCTTGCAAAACCATCCCCTTGCCTGCTCAAATCCGGGAATGAACGAACGACTCTTCAAAGCGATCGACGACCGTTCCGATGAACTGGTCCAGCTTACCGCCGACCTCATCCGCTTCCCGACCATCAACCCGCCCGGCGAAGCCTATCGTCCCTGCGCGGAATATATCGGTGCGCGGCTAAGGAAACTTGGCTTCGAAACCGAATTCATCCGCGCCGAGGGCACGCCCGGCGACACCGACCGCTACCCGCGCGTCAATGTCGTCGCCCGCTTCGACGGCCGCTCGCCCGGCGCCTGCGTCCATTTCAACTCGCATATCGATGTGGTCGAAGCCGGCGAAGGCTGGAGCGTCGAGCCCTTTGCCGGCGTGGTAAAGGACGGCAAGGTCTACGGGCGCGGCGCCTGCGACATGAAGGGGGGTCTCGCCGCCTCGATCATCGCAGCCGAAGCCTTCATGGAAGTCTTCCCCGACTTTCCCGGCGCCATCGAAATCTCGGGCACCGTCGACGAGGAGTCCGGGGGCTTCGGCGGCGTCGCCCATCTGGCCAGGCTCGGCTATTTCTCGAAACCCAAGGTCGACCATGTCATCATCCCGGAGCCGCTGAACAAGGACCGCATCTGCCTTGGCCATCGCGGCGTCTGGTGGGCGGAGATCGAGACCAAGGGCGAGATCGCGCATGGCTCGATGCCGTTCCTCGGCGACAATGCGGTACGCCACATGGGCGCCGTGCTGCAAGCCTTTGAGGAAGAACTGTTTCCAGCGCTCGACCGCAAGGTGACGCGCATGCCGGTGGTGCCCGAAGGCGCAAAGCGCTCGACCATGAACATCAACTCGATCCATGGCGGCCAGACCGAGGATTTCCGCCCCGGCCTGCCCTCGCCCAACGTGCCGGATGCCTGCCGGCTGACCATCGACCGCCGCTTCCTGCTCGAGGAAGACCTTGCCACGGTCAAAAGCGAGGTGACCGATATCCTCGACCGGCTGAAACGTGAGCGCAAAAAGTTCGACTATGAAATCCGCGACTTGATGGAGGTGCTGCCGCTGATGACCGAGCGCGATGCGCCGGTGGTCAAGGCGGTGGCGCAAGGTATCATGGCGATCTTCGACCGCGAACCGGATTATGTCATTTCGCCAGGCACTTACGACCAGAAGCACATTGCCCGCATCGGCCACATCTATGACTGCATTGCCTATGGTCCGGGCATTTTGGACCTCGCCCATCGGCCTGACGAATGGGTCGGCATCTCGGACATGGTGGAGTCGGCGAAGGTGATGGCGGTCGGGCTGAATGTGCTGCTGAGGGGCACGGTTTCGGGCTAAGCCACCGACCTCGCTGAAAAAACATTTCCCCTGGCACCCCTGGGGAGCACGAAACGCAATTTACTCCATCTCGAAATCACGCTTCTATCCCAGCGTTTCGAGCATTTGGGAGTTGCACGATGAAATTGTGGAAAGCCATTCTTGCCGCCGCGCTGTTGGCGCTGGCCACCAGCGCTCAGGCATATGCCGCGCGCACCGACCTGGTGATCGGCATTACGCTCGAACCGCCGCATCTCGATCCGACCGCCGGTGCGGCCGCAGCGATCGACGAAGTGCTCTACGCCAACGTCTTCGAGGGCCTGACCCGCATCGGCCCGAACGGCGAAGTCCTGCCCGATCTCGCCGAAAGCTGGGCAATTTCCGACGACGGCAAGATCTATACATTCAAGCTGCATACCGGCGTGAAATTCCATGACGGCACCGATTTCGACGCCAGCGATGTGAAATTCTCGCTCGACCGCGCCCGCGCCGACAATTCGGTCAACGCGCAAAAGGGCCTGTTCGCGGCAATAGACACGGTCGACGTCGTCGATCCGGCGACTGTCAAGGTGACGCTGAAGAACCCGCAAGGGTCGTTCCTCTACAATATGGGCTGGGGCGACGCGGTGATCGTGGCGCCCGAGAGCGCCGAGACCAACAAGGAAAAGCCCATCGGCACCGGCCCGTTCAAATTCCAGAGCTGGGCCAAGGGCTCGTCGATCACGCTGGTGAAATCGGACAACTACTGGGGCGCCCCGGTATTCCTCGACAAGGCCGAGTTCCGCATCGTTCCCGATGCCGCTGCCGCCGTGCCGGCGCTGCTCTCCGGCGACATCCAGGCCTTCCCCTTCTTCGATCCCGACAGCGTCGCGCAGGTCAAGGACGATCCGCGTTTCAAGGTCGTGATCGGCTCGACCGAGGGTGAAACCATCCTGGCGATCAACAACAAGAAGCCGCCTTTCGACAAGCTCGAAGTGCGGCAGGCGATTGCCTTCGCGCTCGACCGCAAGGCGATCATCGACGGCGCCTCGGCCGGCCTCGGCGTGCCGATCGGCTCGCATATGTCGCCCGCCAGCAAGGCCTATGTCGACCTCACCGGTCTCTATCCGCACAATGTCGACAAGGCCAAGGAACTGTTGAAACAGGCCGGCCTTGAGAGCGGCTTCAAGGCAACGCTGAAGCTGCCGCCGCCTTCCTATGCCCGGCTTGGCGGCGAGATCATCGCCTCGCAGTTGCGCGATGTCGGCATCGATCTGGAGATCATTCCGGTCGAATGGGCGCAGTGGCTGGATCAGGTGTTCACCAAGAAGGATTACGACCTGACCATCGTCTCACACACCGAGCCCAACGACATCGATATCTATTCGCGCAAGGACTATTATTTCAACTACGACAACCCGGCCTTCGACAAGATCATCGCCGAGCTGAACCTCACCTCCGACGACGCCAAGCGCAACACGCTGCTCGGCGAAGCCCAGAAGATCCTGGCCGACGATGCCGTGGTCGGCTTCCTCTACGAACTGCCGAAGGTCGGCGTGTGGGACGCCAAGCTGCAGGGCCTGTGGGAAAACGCGCCGATCCAGGCGAATGATCTGACCAAGGTGAAGTGGACGGATTGACCGCCTACCTCCTAAAACGCCTCGCCATCGCCATCGCGACCTTGATCCTGGCCTCGATGGTCGTCTTCGCCGTGCTCGAAATCCTGCCCGGCGATCCGGCGCGGCTGATGCTTGGCCTCAACGCCAGCGCCGAACAGGTCGAATTGCTGCGCAATCAGATGGGCCTCAACGCGCCGCTTGTCCTGCGCTACCTCCATTGGGTGGGCGGACTGCTCAGCCTCGATTTCGGCCGTTCCTACACCTATTCGGTGCCGGTCATCGACCTTGTGCGCGAGCGCATGGCGGTTTCACTGCCGCTGGCGCTGATCGCGCTCGCGCTCTCTACCGTCATCGCCATCCCTGTCGGGCTTTATTCCGCCAGCCGGCGTGGCCGGGCCGGTGACACCATCGCCATGGGCGCCGCCCAGCTCGGCGTCGCCGTGCCGAACTTCTGGTTTGCGCTGATGCTGATCTACCTCTTCGCCGTCTGGCTGCGGCTGGTGCCGGCCGGCGGCTTTCCCGGCTGGAGCGCCGGTGTCTGGCCGGCGCTGAAATCGCTGCTGCTGCCGGCCGTAGCACTTGCTCTGCCGCAGGCGGCGATCCTGGCCCGCGTTGCCCGCTCGGCGTTGATCGAGGTGCTGAACGAGGACTATATCCGCACCGCCCGCGCCAAGGGCCTGCCCTACCGCGCCGTGCTGTGGCGGCACGCGCTGCGCAATGCGATGATCCCGGTGCTGACCATTCTGGGCCTGCAATTCGCCTTCCTGCTCGCCGGCACCATCATCATCGAAAACGTCTTCTATTTGCCCGGCCTCGGCCGGCTGGTGTTCCAGGCGATCACCCAGCGCGACCTGATCGTCGTCGAAAGCATCGTTATGCTGCTGGTCGTCGCCGTCATCGCGGTCAACCTCGTCGTCGATGTCTCCTACGCGTTCGTCGACCCGCGCCTGCGAGGCCGGCAATGACGCTGCACATCGACATCCCCGAGGAGACGCTGGGCAGTATTCTGGCCAAGGCGTTTCGCAACCGCTCCTTCCTCATCGGCTTCGTCATCACGGTGTTGGTGGTGGCAATGGCGGTCGTCTCCTACCTCTGGACGCCTTACGACGTGACCAAGCTGGTGATCTCGGACAAGACGCTCGCGCCCTCTTTGGCACATTGGTTCGGCACCGACCATTTCGGCCGCGACATCCTGTCGATGATCATGGTCGGCGCCCGCAACTCGATCGCCGTGGCGCTGGTCGCGGTCGGCATCGGCATGGGCGTCGGCGTGCCGCTCGGCGCCTTTGCCGCGGCGCGCGGCGGACTTGTCGACGAGGCGCTGATGCGGCTGAACGACCTCGTCTTCGCCTTCCCGGCGCTGTTGTCGGCGATCATGATCACCGCCATCTTCGGGCCGGGCGCCGTCAATGCCATCATCGCCATCGGCATCTTCAATATACCGGTGTTTGCGCGCGTCGCCCGCGCGGGCGCGCTAGCGATCTGGCCGCGCGAATTCATCCTCGCCGCGCGCGCCGCCGGCAAGAGCAAGACCCAGATCAGCATCGAACATGTGTTGCCCAACATCTCCACGCTGCTTCTGGTGCAAGGCACCATCCAGTTCGCGCTTGGCATCCTCGCCGAAGCCGGACTCTCCTATGTCGGCCTCGGCGCCCAGCCGCCAATGCCGAGCTGGGGCCGCATGCTGTTCGATGCGCAGACACGCATGGTGGTGGCGCCGTGGATGGCAATCTTTCCCGGCATGGCCATCGTCATCGCTGTGCTAGGGCTCAATCTGCTCGGCGACGGCATCGCCGATATCCTCGACCCGAAATCGCGGCGGCAGCGATGAGCCTGCTGGAAATCGAAAACCTGTCACTGGCGATCGGCGACACGCCGATCCTGAAGGGGGTCGAGCTCTCTGTCGCGTCCGGCGAGGTGATGGGGCTGGTCGGAGAATCCGGCTCGGGCAAGTCGATGACGGCGCTGACCATCATGCAGCTTCTGCCCCACGCGGCGCGCGCCAGCGGGCGCGTCAGCTTCGACGGCATCGACATCCTGGCGGCCACCGAGGACCAGATGTGTGCGCTGCGCGGCGACGACATCGGCATGGTCTTCCAGGAACCAATGACGGCGCTCAATCCGGTAAAAACCATCGGCGAGCAGGTCGCCGAAGGCATTCGCTGGCACACCAGAGCGAGCCGTGCCGAAGCCGAGGACCGGGCGCGCAAAATGCTCGACCGGGTCGGTCTGCCCGAAGCAAAATTCCCGCTGTCACGCTATCCGCACGAACTGTCGGGTGGTCAGCGCCAGCGCGTCGTCATCGCCATTGCCTGCGCGCTGAAACCGAAGCTCTTGATTGCCGACGAACCAACGACGGCGCTCGACGTGGTGCTGCAGGCGCAGATTCTCGACCTGTTGCGTGGCCTTGTCAGCGAAAACCGCATGGGCCTGCTGTTGATCTCGCACGACCTCGCCGTCGTGACCGAAATGGCCGACCGCATCACCATCCTGCGTCATGGCGAGGTGATGGAGGCCGGCGACACCGCACGCACGCTGTCGGAACAGCTGCATCCCTACACGCGCCAGCTGGCGCTGGCCTCGATGCACGTGCCGGCGCGCGCCAAGATCCATGCCGCCGGATCGGCCAAGCCGTTGCTTGAGGTCGAAGGCGTGACGCGCGACTATCCCGGGCGGCGCACCTCCCTGTTCAAACCCGCGTCCTCAATTCGCGCCGTCGACGACGTGTCCCTCTCGTTGGCGCCCGGCCAATCGGTGGCGCTGGTGGGGCGCTCCGGCTGCGGCAAGTCAACGCTTGCCCGCATGATCCTTGCGCTCGACAAATCCACCTCGGGAACGATCCGCTTCCGCGGCGAGACCATCACCGGCAGGAGCGAAGGAGAGCTGAAGCCAGCGCGACGCGACATGCAGGTGGTGTTCCAGGATCCTTACGGCTCCTTCGACCCACGCCAGAAGGTCGAAAAACTGGTGGCTGAGCCATTGCATGTGCTGGAAAAGAAACCGACACCGGCCGAGCGCCGCGAGATGATCGCGCATGCGCTGCACGAGGTCGGCCTCGGCGTTAGCGACATGGACAAATATCCGCATGAATTTTCGGGCGGCCAGCGCCAGCGCCTGTCGATCGCCCGCGCCATCATCACCCGCCCGAAGCTGGTCGTTGCCGACGAACCGGTCTCGGCGCTCGACGTCTCGATCCGCGCCCAGATCCTCGATCTGTTCGCCGAGCTCAACCAGAAGCTCGGCATCGCCTATCTCTTCATCACCCACGATTTGACCGTCGCCCGCGCCATAACCGACGAGGTTCTGGTCATGCATGACGGCCGGATCGTCGAGCGCGGCAAGACCAACGACGTGCTCGACCGCCCGCAATCCGAGGCGGCTAAGGCACTGGTCGCGGCTGCGCCCGATCTACACCGGGCGATCGCACGCCGGATGCAGGAGCAGGGGTGAGCAGCCGCAGCCGGCTCACTCCTCCGGCTTCACCACATCGACCGGGCTGATGTCGAGCAGGTCGAGCGTGCGGCGCAGCAGCCGCACCTCGCTCTCTGCCAGTTTCGAATCCGCCTTGGCGATCTCCGCCATATGGCGTGCCAGCAGCTTGCGCCGCTCGACATCGAGATCGCGAAACAGCGCGATGGCCTGCGAGCCGTTGGTCTCGTAGCCGAACTCGTTGAGATATTCGATGACCGCGTCGATGCTGGTTTCCGGGATGCCGAAGGCGTCCTTGCAGATGCGCCGGAAGGCGACCATTTCGCTCTCCGACACCGAGCCGTCGGCCAGGATCATACGAAACAGCATCAACAATTCCGCCGACAGCACCGGATCGTCGGCCACCTTGCGCACGCCGGGATCACCGTCGAAGATCGAAAGAATCTGATCGAGCAAAGCCATCGCCAACAGTGTCCCCTTCCCAAGTCCGCCTAGCGGTATTGGGATAATGACATGCACCACAGAAAATCCAAGCGCAACGCGCCTGGATAGACGTAGCGCTGAATCGGCCTTGCGCAAACCAGGTCGCCATGATCGAAGGCGCGGCATCTCTTTCCCGCCGGAATGCTCAGAAAATCCCGATGCTCGAACTCGCCGCCCAGACCGTCATCATGCTCGCCTTCGCTGCTTTCGCAGCCGGCTTTGTCGATTCGATAGCCGGCGGCGGCGGCCTGATCACCATCCCGGCGCTGCTGCTTGCCGGTTTCCCGCCCGTCGCAGCACTTGGAACCAACAAGCTGCAAGGCATCTTCGGCACCGCTTCGGCGACCATCCACTATGCCATGAATGGCCATGTCGATCTGCACCGCCAGTTGCCTTCCGCCGTTCTGGCCCTTGCCGGCAGTGCCGTCGGCGCCTTGCTGGCGGCCTTCGTGCCCGGCGATCTCCTGCGCGCGCTGCTGCCGCTGCTGCTGATCGCCATCGCAATCTACTTCGCTGTGAAACCCAACATGAACGATGTCGACCGCACCGAGCGCCTGTCGCCCTTCCTGTTCGGGCTGACCGTGGCACCGGCGGTCGGCTTCTATGACGGCCTGTTCGGGCCGGGAGCCGGCTCCTTCTACATGCTCGCCTTCGTCAGCCTCGCCGGCTTTGGCGTACTCAAGGCGACGGCGCACACCAAGCTGCTCAATTTCGCCTCCAACATCGGCGGCTTTATCGTCTTTGCCATAGCCGGCGTCATCTACTGGAAGATCGGCCTGATGATGGGCGTCGCCCAGTTCCTCGGCGCGCGTCTCGGCGCCAGCCTCGCCATCCGCATCGGTGCCCGGCTGATCAAGCCGCTGCTGGTGATCATCTGCCTGGCGCTGGCGATCAAGCTGCTGGCCGACCCGGCAAATCCGCTTCGCCAGCTAATTGGTGTATGAGCCTYACGCCTGATAGAATGCGCTTGTACGAATCATGTTGGAGGGACCAGACATGAATCTTAGTGCACCCACTCAGCTTATTTTCATCATATCCCTTGTCATCGCCATCATCGGCGTTCTCGCCGCGCTTGGCGTTCTTGCGTTTATTCCCTTGGCATCGGTCTGGATTATGCTCATCGCCTACATCGTGCTTGCCGCCGGCTGTATGATGCGCGGCGCCTGAGCACGCATATCTCAGGTAACCGAAGCGCCCGGCCAAAAGCGAACAGGACCACTCCATCGCCGGGCGGTTCGAGATGCGCCGGCGGGGGCCGCCTTCGGCACTCGAAGGCATTGTGTCGGACATTTGCGGCTACCGCGAAACCGCGCCCGGCCATTTCCGCAACATCGAATACGCCTCGCTGACCGTGCCACTGGTGATCAGCTTCGCCGAACCCTTCGCCATTGGCCTCGGCAAAGACCCTGGCGACAATGATCGTTTCGCCAGTTTCGCCGCCGGCCTGTTTGCCGGCCCGGTGATGATCGAATCCTTTGGCGGCGCCTGCTGCGTGCAGATCAACTTCACCCCGCTCGGCGCCCGCCGCTTCTTCGGCCTGCCGATGAGCGAGCTGACCGACAGCATGGTCGTGCTCGACGATGTGCTTGGCGCCGAGGGCATGGCGCTGCGCGAAAGGCTTGGCAACGCGCCGGACTGGGCTGCGCGCTTCGATCTTGCCGAGGTCTTCGTCGCCACGCGTCTCCGGGATGCGGCTGATACGCCGCCTGAAATCGCCTGGGCCTATGACCGCATCGTCGCATCGGGTGGCCGCACCCGCATTGCCTCGATCGCCGAAAAACTGGGCTGGAGCCGCAAGCATCTCGCCGGCAAATTCTCCGACGCGACCGGCATCGGGCCGAAGACGCTGTCGCGCATCGTGCGCTTCAACCGCGCGCTCGGCCTGTCGCGGCAGGACCAAAGCGATTGGGCCGATATTGCCGCCGACTGCGGCTATGCCGACCAGGCGCATCTGGTGCGCGAGTTCCGCCAACTCGCCGGCGATCCGCCGACGGCGCTGAGGTAACATTTCTTCAAGACGACGGAGCGGCCTTCGAACAGACTGGGTTTATCGACCAACCCAATGAAGGAGGTTTCCATGCCCGCCACCACTGAAGCGCCCCGGCTCTACCCGGCCCTGCGTTACAAGAACGCAGGAAAAATGATTGACTGGCTGTGCGAGGCCTTCGGCTTCGAAGTGCGTGCCCGCTATGGCGAGGGCGACATCGTGCACCACGCCGAACTCACTTTCGGCTCCTCGATGATCATGCTGGGCTCTGCGCGCAGCGACGACTACGGCAAGATGGTCGGCGAACCGGGCTCCGGCGGCGGCAAGTCGATCTACGTCGCCGTCGACGACGCCGACGCCGCCCATGCCAGGGCCAAAAAAGCCGGCGCCACGATCATCCAGGACCTGATCGACCGCGACTATGGCAGCCGCGAATTCATTTGCCGCGACCCCGAGGGCAATGTCTGGTCGTTTGGCACCTATTGGCCGAAGGCGGGCGAGAAGGCGTGAACCAGCCTGAGGCGTGTTAGCGCGCCAGCCCGAAAATGGCATCGCAATCGAGATGGATCTCCAACTCGGCTGCGACCTCGTCCAGCGCCTTTTCCACCTCGGCGCGATAGTCGATGCCGCCGCCTTTGACGCCGAGGCTTTCCAGGAATTTTGCCCGGAAAGCGTCGGCGGAAAACAGGCCGTGCAGATAGGTGCCGAAAACCTTGCCGTCGGCGGAGATGGCGCCGTCATCCGCACCGTTGATGACGGCGGACGGCCGCGCCATGTCTGGCCCGGTGGTGCGGCCGAGATGGATTTCGTAGCCCTCAAGCGGCAGGCCGAATGGCACCGAACGTGCCCTGACATTGCGCACCGTCTTTTCCGGCTCCATGACCGTCTCGATATCGAGCAGGCCGAGCCCTTCGGCCTCGGTGACGCTGCCTTCGATGCCGTCGGGATCGCGCACCATGCGGCCGAGCATCTGGAAACCGCCGCAGATGCCGACGACATGGCCGCCGCGCTTGCGGTGGCCGAGGAGATCGCGATCCCAGCCATTCTCGCGAAACTTTATGAGATCGCCAATCGTCGATTTCGAACCGGGAATGACCACCAGGCCGGCATCTTCCGGCAAGCGCTGCCCCGGCGGCACGAACACCACCTCGACCTGCGGCTCGGCCTTGAGCGGGTCGAGGTCGTCGAAATTGGCGATGCGGCCAAGCATCGGCACCACGACTTTCAGCGCCCGCTTCTCGCCGGACGCGAGACGTTCGAGCACGACGGAATCCTCCGAAGGCAATCGTGCCGCCGCCTTCAGCCAGGGCACGACGCCAAAGCAGCGCCAGCCGGTGAATTTGTCGATCGCCTTGATGCCGTCGTCGAACAGCGAGGCATCGCCGCGGAACTTGTTGATGAGATAGCCGACGATCATCTTCCGGTCTTCCTCCGGCAGGATCAGATGCGTGCCGGCGACCGAAGCGATGACGCCGCCGCGGTCGATGTCGCCGACCAGGATCACCGGCACATTGGCCCGCGTCGCAAAGCCCATATTGGCGATGTCGCGGCTGCGCAGGTTGATTTCGGCCGGCGAGCCCGCGCCCTCGACGATGACCAGGTCCGCGCCTTCGCCGACCTTGCTCCAGGAGTCCAGCACTGCGTCCATCAAGCGGCTTTTCAGCGCCTGGTAGTCGCGCGCCCGCGCCTCGCCGAACACCTTGCCCTGCACCACCACCTGTGCCCCGACATCGGTCTGCGGCTTGAGCAGCACCGGGTTCATGTGGACGCTGGGTGCGACACCGCAGGCGATCGCCTGCAGCCACTGCGCCCGGCCGATCTCGCCGCCGCTTTCGTCACCCGGAATGTCGGCGACGGCGGCATTGTTCGACATGTTCTGCGGTTTGAATGGCCTGACCTTCAGCCCGCGATTCCTGGCCGCACGGCAAAGCCCCGCCACCAGCACGGTCTTGCCGACATCCGAGCCCGTGCCTTGCAGCATGATCGCCTTGGCCATGGCTCAGCCTCTGCCCTGCGCGCCGGGAATGGTCGACTTCTGCGACAGCGGCCCGCCGCGCCAGATGTAAAGTGCCAGCAGCGGCTCGCTGCCGGTGCGCATGGCATGGCTGACATTGGAAGCGTGATGGATCACTTCGCCCGCCTGGCGGACATGAAAGCCCCCCTCGCCCATGCGCCACTCGGTGCCACCGGTCAGCGGAATGTAGATCTCCTCTGCAATGTGATGGTGGTCGGGATAGGTAATGCCGGGCCCGAGGATCAGCAATCCGGCCGCGACCTCGTCATTGGCAAAATGGCCTCGCAGCCCAAACACCTCCAGCCAGCCATATTTCTGCAGGAACGCTTCACCGAAATCCGCCGCGTTGTAGGTTTGCCCCCAGCGGAGATCGTTGCGGTGCTCCGCCAGCAGCCGCACCAGACGCTGCGCGTCTGGCGGCGCCAGTTCAGCGATACGGTCGAGCAGGTTGAGGCAAGGTAGCGGATGCGGTTCGAGCGGGCGCGCCAGCATATTCCAGTCGATCCGGCCTACGGCGTCACGCACCAGTGCATTGTCCACGCCCCGGAGATAGGCATGGAAGCGGTCGAGCAGCTCATCGAAATTTGTCGGCACCCAACACTCCGTTGATCCATTCATGCACAGCGGCTGCGCGGCGAGCCGGGTTGCGCGGCGGCATCATTGGTCTAGATTGGGCGGCGCGCAAAGCCAAAAACAACAGGCCAGCAAGCCAACCCCCAGCTAGGGAAACACAGGGAGCACGCCATGGACGCCGCGGTCGATGCGAGCACCAGCCAGTTCGAACTCAACGAGGAGCAGCGCGCCATCCAGGAGATGGCGCAGGCCTTCGCCGCCGATCGCGTGGCGCCCAATGCGCTCCAGTGGGACCGGGAAAAACACTTTCCCGCCGATGTGATCCGGGAGACAGGCCCGCTTGGCCTCGGCGGCATCTATGTCAGGGACGATGTCGGCGGTTCGGCGCTCGGCCGGCTCGATGCCGTGCTGATCTTCGAGGCGCTGTCGCACGCCGATCCGGCCTTCTCCTCCTTCATCTCGATCCACAACATGGCGGCTTCGATGATCGACCGCTTCGGCAATGACGAGCAGCGCCAGCGCTTCCTGCCGAAGCTGACCTCGATGGAATGGCTGGCAAGCTACTGCCTGACCGAGCCGGGCTCGGGCTCCGATGCCGCGGCGCTGAAAACGCGCGCGGTAAAGCGCGGCGACGACTATGTGCTGAACGGCGCCAAGCAGTTCATCTCCGGCGCCGGCGACAGCGACCTCTATGTCGTCATGGCGCGCACAGGCGCCGACGGTCCGAAAGGCATTTCCACCTTCGTCGTGCCCAAGGATGCGCCCGGCCTCTCCTTCGGCGCCAACGAACACAAGATGGGCTGGCACATGCAGTCGACCCGCCAGGTCATCTTCGAGGACTGCAAGGTGCCGGCGCAAAACCTGCTGTCGGGCGAAGGCGCCGGGTTCGGCATCGCCATGGCCGGGCTCGACGGCGGCCGCCTCAACATCGCCGCCTGTTCGCTCGGCGGCGCGCAGTCGGCGCTCGACAAGGCGCTGGCCTACACCGGCGAACGCAAGGCTTTCGGCTCGAAGATCAACCGGTTCCAGGCGCTGCAGTTCCGGCTGGCCGACATGGAGACGGAGTTGCAGGCGGCCCGCATTTTCCTTTACGCCGCCGCCTCGAAACTCGACCGCAAGGCGCCCGACGCCGGCAAGTGGTCGGCCATGGCCAAGCGCTTCGTCACCGATATCGGCTTCAACGTCGCCAACGAGGCGCTGCAACTGCATGGCGGCTATGGCTATCTGCACGGCTACGGCATCGAGAAACTGGTCCGCGACCTGCGCGTCCACCAGATCCTCGAAGGCACCAACGAGATCATGCGCGTGATCATCGCGCGGGCCTTGATCGGCCGCTGAAGCCAGCAATACCGGGAGTGATGCTATGACCACCATTGCCTTCATCGGCCTAGGGAACATGGGCAATCCGATGGCCGCCAATCTGGTCAAGGCGGGGCATACAGTGCATGGCTTCGATCTGATGCCGGAGAATTTGACCGTTGCGCGCGAGCATGGCGTCGTCGTCATGGCGAATGCCATTGCCGCGGTGAAAGACGCCGATGTCGTCATCACCATGCTTCCCGCCGGCAAGCATGTGCTCTCCGTTTACGAGGACATCGCGCCCAAGGCCAAACAAGGTGCGCTCTTCATCGACTCCTCGACCATCGACGTCGAGTCGGCCCGCAAGGCGCATGCCGTCGCAAAGAAGCACGGACTGCATTCGATCGATGCCCCCGTCTCCGGGGGTACCGGCGGGGCTGCCGCCGGCACCCTCACCTTCATGGCCGGCGGCTCGGGCGAAGCTTTTGCTGCCGCAGAACCGATTCTCAAGCCGATGGCCGGCCGCATCGTCCATTGCGGCGACGACGGCGCCGGCCAGGCGGCAAAAATCTGCAACAACATGATGCTCGGCATTTCGATGATCGGCGTCGCCGAGGCCTTCGTGCTGGCCGAAAAGCTTGGCCTCTCTCATCAGGCGCTGTTCGACGTCGCCTCCACCTCGTCGGGCCAGTGCTGGTCGCTGACCACCTACTGCCCGGTGCCCGGCCCTGTGCCGGCATCGCCGGCCAACAGGGATTATAGACCTGGCTTTGCCGCGGCACTCATGCTGAAGGACCTGAAGCTGGCGCAGGAAGCCGCCCAAAGTGCAGGCGCGGTGACGCCGATGGGTGCCGAAGCAGCCCAGCTTTATGCGCTGTTCAACGCGCAGGGAAATGGCGCTGCCGATTTTTCCGGAATCATAAATTTCCTTCGCGGCAATTCTCTATAAGTTTCGAATTTTGCAGCGTTTTTATCGATTTTTCTCATACGGGAAAATTGCAAATTTAGATTTGCTTAAGCTCTCGATAACCCGACGGTAACGATGTGCCTATACAACGGATGGCGAGGCGGACATATCGCATCCGCCCGGCGCTCCGGATCAGGTCTCGCGTACCGGAGCCCGTAAGTTTCGCAAGTGTATTGTTAGCGAAACGCCATGCGTATCTGGCAAAGCCGCGTTCCCGATGGGACGCGGTTTTTGCGTTTCTGGGGATTATTCCAGCGTCGTCCAATTATATTTTGGTTGCCGCACCTGGACTGCCGATGTGATCCTCGTCAACCAGCACGATCGGCGCCCCTCCGGCCATGACGACAAGCAGGCGCAGGTTCCATTTTCCCGCACTGCGCACGGCATGCGACATCACCCAGGCCGATCCATGGCTGCCATGAATGGGCATACTAAGCTGGGCATCGCCCAAGCCGTTTCCAAAGATCTGAACGCTGCCGACCACCCAATAGCCGGCGTCAATATCTTCACCCAGCGCGGCCTTGACGCGGTCATCGGCGCGTACCGTCTCCATGGTTAGCCGGTAGGCGTCGCTGTTCTTCATCAGACGAGGGACGACGAGAGCCACGGCGGCGATACTGACAAGCCCGAAAACGAACAGGATGAACCCGGCGATCGCCCAGTTGCGTTGCACCCTTCGGAAATGCTCGGCATCGCGCCAAGACACATTCTGCCACGCCCAACGGCTTCCCTTGGCGCCCAGCACGAAGAGCATGACGATGTTGACCAGCGGGACGAACATCAGCAGCGCGATGAAGGTGTTGTTGGCGATGCCCCAGATCCAGTTGAGGAAAAACGCGCCCCAGTTCCAGCGGTCGAGTTCGGGCGGAATTTCAGCGGGCTGGTTGAGCGGCTGTACGGCCATGATGTCCCCCATCGGCAAATATGCCTCAGCGGGTTTAGCCTATGGCCCCGAAAATCGGAATCGGTTTTCGCTTAGCCCTAAAGCCGTCATCAGCCCTTTGTCGACAGCCGGCGAAAATTTGCCTTCACCGCGCGGCTGGCGGGCTTCAGTGCCGCACTGATCGACCGTTCTGCCGCGACACCGCTGAACAGCGACGGCATGCGGCCCGAAAAGACCTCCGGCCAGAAGCGCGCCGTCGATTGCAGCAGCGCCATTTGCGCGGCAAACGCGCCCTCAGCCACGGCGGTGGCCTTTTCCTGCACCGCACGAGCGGTTTCAGGGCTCCACCCCCGGCCGTTTTGTGCGTCCGCAGCCATCAGCGGCAGGCGCATCATCGCCACCAGCGGCGCCAGCATCAAATCCTGGCCTATCCCGGCCGCTTCCAGCGCCCGCCGACCCTTGCTTGACTTTGTCATGGAAATCTTGACCCCAATGCAGCCGGTCTTGGCCGGTCCCGCAACACTACGCGCGACAAGGGTTATTCGTTCCCTCTTATTCACCACGGAAGTTGCATTTGAGGCCGGGCGCCCTGGTCGCAGGGCACCCGGCATCGTTTTCGCCTACTTCTTGCGCAGATCCGCTTGTGCCAGATCCAGCGCCTTGGCGATGCGATCGCAAGCCATGTCGATCGTCTCACGCGTCCAGATCAGCGGCGGCGACAGGATCATCGTGTCGCCGGTGGCGCGCAGCATCAGGCCCTGGGCGATAGCGTGGTCACGGACGGTGACCGCGGCACTGCCCGCCGGAAGGAAGCGCTCCTTGGTTGCCTTGTCCTTGACGATCTCGATCGCCCCCATCAGGCCGATCGAACGCACTTCACCGACCAGATCGTGGCTGGCGATGCGCTCCTGCAGCGCCTGGGCGAAATACGGGCCGGTGTCATTCTTGACCCGGTCGACCAGACCTTCGCGCTCCATGATCTCGAGGTTCTTCAGCGCCACCGCGCAGGCCACCGGGTGGCCCGAATAGGTGTAGCCGTGATAGAACTCGCCGCCCTTTTCGACCAAAGTCGCCGCGATGCGGTCGCCGACCAGCAGCGCCGAAAGCGGCTGGTAGCCTGATGTCAGCGCCTTGGCCGTGGTGATGGTGTCGGGCTCGATGCCGAAGGTCTGCGCGGCGAACCACTCGCCGGTGCGGCCATAACCGGTGATCACCTCGTCCAGCATCAGCAGCACATCATATTTGCGGCAGATGCGCTGCACTTCCGGCCAGTAGCTCATCGGCGGGATTTTTACCCCGCCCGCCCCCATCACCGGCTCACCGATGAAAGCGGCGACCTTGTCGGCGCCGGCTTCGAGGATGGCGTCCTCGACGGCCTTGGCCGCGCGCAGGCCGAAATCATGGTCGCTCTCGCCAGGCAGCGCCAGCTCATAGGCATAGGGCATCATCACATGGACGATGTTGGGGACGGCGCCGCCAAGCTGTTTGTGCATCAGGTCCATGCCACCGAGCGACGTGCCGGCGATAGTCGAGCCGTGATAGCCCATCTTGCGCGAGATGATGCGGTTCTTCTCCGGCTTGTCCTCCAATGCCCAATAGTGGCGCACGAGCCGCAGCGCTGTGTCGTTGGCCTCCGAGCCGGAGGAGCCGTAGAACACTTGGGCGACGCCCTTGGGCGCCAGCTCCGCCAGCTTCTTCGACAACAGAACCGGCGTCGGCGTCGAGCATTTGAAGAAGGAATTGTAGTAGGGCAGTTCCTTCATCTGCGCATAGGCCGCATCGGCCAGCTCGTCGCGGCCATAGCCGACATTGACGCACCACAGCCCGGCCATGCCGTCGAGGATTTCGGTGCCGTCGGCATCGTAGATGAACGGGCCGTTGGCGTGGGTGATGATGCGCGAACCGGCCTCGCGCAATTCCTTGTGGTCGGTGAAGGGATGCAGATGATGAGCGGCGTCGATCTGCTGAAGCTGCTTCAGCGAATAATTCTGGTAGGTCATGGATGTGCTCTTTCCTCAGAAATCATTCCGGCGGTGCCGGGGCGAATTCGTCAGAGGACGGCAGGAGGTGAATAGCCGATGCGGGCGCACAGCCGCAAAAGCTCGGCACGCAGCGTGCGCGGTGACGGCGTCACCGCGACGCGAAATACGCGAGCCCCAAAGGCGCTAACCAAGATCCTGACGAGAGCCATGGCCGCACCTTAGAGCAAAGGCTGGTCGAGGTGAACCACCCTTCGCTTGGCCCACGAGGGATCTGTCTAGGCCTTGGCGGACAACGACTTTTGCAGGAAGACGTATTTCATCGCCGTCTGCGTCGCCTGAGGCCGGCGATCGCCGCGCCCGCCATGGCCACCTTCGGTTTCCTCGAAGAACAAAGTCGTTCCGTGCCCGGCTTCCTGCAGCCGCGCCGCCATCTTGCGCGCATGGCCGGGATGGACACGGTCGTCGGCAGTCGAGGTCGTCAACAGCACCGGCGGATAGACAGCATCGCCCGACACATGCTGGTAGGGTGAATAGGCGCCCAGCCACTTGGCCTCTTCCGGTTTCGACGGATCGCCATATTCGCCCATCCACGAGGCGCCGGGCGGCAGTTCGGTGTAGCGCAGCATGTCGAGCAGCGGCACTTCGATGATGACGGCGCCGAACAGTTCGGGATGCTGCGTCAGAGAAACGCCGGTCAGCAGGCCGCCATTCGAACCGCCCTGGATGCCGAGCGAGCCGGCCGTGGCGATGCCACGTTGGACGACATCCTGCGCCACCGCGGCGAAATCGTCGAAGGCATTCTGGCGATTGCCCTTCAGCGCCGCCTGATGCCAGGCCGGCCCGAATTCGCCGCCGCCGCGGATGCACGCCTGCACATAGGCGTTGCCCTTTTCCAGCCACAGCCTGCCGCGCACGCCGGCATAGCCAGGCAGCAGCGGCACTTCGAAGCCGCCATAGCCGTAGAGCAGCGTCGGCACCGGACCCTTTTGATCACGTCGCCTGACGACGAAATACGGGATCATTGTGCCGTCCTTCGACCGCGCCTCGAACTGTTCGGAAATCAGCAGCGCGGCATCGAAACGCGCCGGCTGCGATTTTACGGTGGCCAGCGTCTCGCTATCGTCGTCCGACCAGATGATCGAGCTCGGCGTCAGGAAGTCGGTGAAGGAGAACGAGACGCTGGAGCCGAAATGCTCGGCATGCGCGATGCCGACATTGCCGTTTTCGGGCAACGCGACCGGTTTCATCGACCAGCCGTCCGCCTTGCGCTCGCAGACGATGACCTTGCCGCGCACATTGTCCATCAGGTTGATGAACAGCCGGTCCTGCGTGCGGGCGAGACCCGCGATCGACACCCGATGCGCCGGCTCGAGCATGGTTTCGACAGGCCCCAGTTCGCCGGTGTCGATCCAGCGTTCGAAATCAAGCGAATAGAGGCCGTCCGGCAAGCATTCGGTGCCATCCGGCGCCGTCCACGGGCTGCGCACGCCGAACACAAACCGACCCTTGAACAGCGTAGTGTCGGTGACATCGTCCGGCAGCGGGATGCGTCGGTTTTCGCCCGATGGCAGGCGCAGGAAGCTGTGCGAGGAGAAGAAGGCGATCGCGCGGACCAGGAACAGATACTGCTTGTCGCCGTCATATTCGACACCAACGCCCGCGGCGAGGTCCTGCTTCTCGGCCTCGAAGATCGGCGTCGCGTCTTCCAGGCGGGTGCCACGCTTCCACAGTTTGACGACGCGCGGATAGCCGGACTGGGTCTTGTCCTCTTCCTCGAAGGCGGCCGAGACGAGGACAGTGTCCTTGTCCAGCCAGGAAAAGCCGGATTTGGAGGCGGGAGCGCTGAAGCCGCCCTCGACAAAGGAGTTGGCTTCAATGTCGAATTCGCGCATCTCGCTGGCATCGCCGCCGTCCGGCGACATCGCCACCAGGCAAAGGTTGAAATCGGGGTAGAGGCGGCTGGCACCGCTGAACACCCATTTCACGCCCTCCTTGGCCGAGAGCACGTCGAAATCGATGATTGTCTGCCAATCCGGCTTCTCGGTCTTGTAGGAGGCGACGCTCGTGCGGCGCCAGAGGCCGAGCACATTGGTCTTGTCCTGCCAGAAATTATAGACATGGCCGTTGAGCGCGGCACCGACGGCGATGTTGTCTTCGGCCGTCATCAGGTCGAGCGCCGTCTCGAACGCCGCCTGGTAGGACGGATCGCCTTGCAGTTCGCCGACCGTCAGCTCGTTCTGGCGATGCACCCAGTCGAGCGATTGCTTGCTGGTCCGATCTTCCAGCCAGAGGAAATTATCCTCGGCGGCGGCCTCGGTCTGGCGTTTTGTCGTCGATTGGGTCACGCGTGGTCTCCAAGCTATTGGCGGGCGGCCCCGCCTACATCGCGTCCCGGGTTGTTTTATTCAAGATGGTGACGTCAGGTCATTGGCCTTGATGGGAGTAAGCCCTGTCTCCGGGAAAAGCCTGTCAGGCGTTTTGGCGCTTGAACGAGCGGTAGAGCGCGAAACTCACCAGCAGCGCGTCGAGGGCGGCGATGACCACTGGCAGGCCGAGCGGACCGATGACTTGCATCAGCGCGCCGGCGCCAGGCGGGCCGACAATGCCGCCGGCGCCCCACATCAGCGCGAAGGCGGCGTTGCCGGCGACCAGCACCGTCCCCTTGAAGCGGCTGCCGAGCTCGACCAGCGCCATGGTGTAGACGCCGTAGCCAACCGCGCCCATGACGAGGAGGACGACCCAGATCGCCGGCGTGGTAATCAGCAACGGCAGCAAAACCGCGCAGATCGTTGTCGCCAACGCGCAGAAGATGATCATCGCCCGCCCGCCGAAACGCTCGGCCAGCAGGCCGAGCGGGATTTGCAGGAAGATGTTTCCCAGCGACAGTGCCATCACCAGGGCTGCCAGCGTCCTTTCGGGCAGGCCATAGGCAGCACCGAACACCGGCATCAAGGCGTAGGTGCCCTGCTGGACCGCCGCCGAAACCAGCACGGCAAACAACAGCGCCGGCGCCAGCCTGGCGAAACCTAAAAATCCGCCGGACGACTGGCCGTCGTCCTCGAAGCCGGCAAGGCTTGACGAAACAGCGCGCAGGATCACGGCGCACAGCATGAACCCTGCCGTCCCGACCAGGAAAGGAACCCAGCCCGAAATGCCGACTGCGGTCAGGACCAAAGGCCCTGCGGCATAGCCCGCGCCCAGCACAGTGTTGAATGCACCCATCACCCTGCCGCGGCGCGACGGCGGCGCCAGTGACAGCGCCCACACTTCGCCCAGGATATAGAGCGGGTTGATAACGATGCCGATGATGAAGCGGATGACGAACCAGCCCACCCAGTCCTGCAGATAGCCGATGCCCAGGAAGCACAGCGCCCCAATCAATGAGCAACCGATAGCCAGCGTGCGTGCGCCGACCAGCCGAACGGCTGCCGGCACGAACGAGGCCGAAAGGATCAGGCCAAGCGGCATCATCGCTGCCGACAAGCCGATCAGCGCCGGCGACATGCCTTGCTTCTGCATCAGCAGCGTAAACAGCGGTGAACTCAGCCCTTGTGCCGCGCCGAACATGGCAAGTGCGGCGGTAACGCCGGCAAGCGCTGCCCATTGCGTCCCCGCTTCGCCATCGCTCGAACCGGTCGCGGCCATGCTGCCTTCCCAATGAAATGCCGGCCCAGCGGCAAACCACCTGAGCTAGCGGTTCGATTCAGGGAAAGGAAGAGCCGCGGATGAAATCCCCTTGCTCCAAGGGCCGTGGTGGGCGCGTCCTGTCCGCCAATCTCCCGCAAGGTTGTCAGCTATCCAACTGCCGTTCCGGCATGTCGCTTCCCTCGTCCTAGTGGTCGCCGCCTCCGCAATGGCCGGACAGCCGCCGGTCCATTATGCCGCCCGCTACCCGCATCGTACGAGGACCATCATGACCGCCGCCCTGCATCCAGCCGAACCGCCTTTGGCAACCGACCGCGCCCGTCGCGGTGGCCGTGCGGGCAAGCGCGCCGGCGGCTCGGCCGCCTTCGAACAGCCGGCTTTCCGGCAGCTGAGAAACCCGCTGACGCCGACCAAGCTGGTCTCCGACGACGAGCTGGAATCGATCCACCTCGCCTCGCTGCGCGTCTTGAGGGAAATCGGCGTCGACGTGCTGCATGACGAAGCCCGCCGCATCATGAAGGAAAATGGCGCTGACGTGACCGCGGGCAGCGAGCGGGTGCGCTTCGACAGCGACATGATCCTCGATCTGATCTCGAACTGCCCGTCGGAATTCACGCTGAATGCCCGCAACCCGGCGCACAATGTACGCTTCGGCGGCAACAATGTGATCCTGTCGATGATGGCCTCGGCGCCGAACTGCTCCGATCTCGATCGCGGCCGCCGCCCGGGCAACCAGGCCGACTATCGCAACTTCCTGCGCCTGGCGCAGATGCACAACATCCTGAACTGCACCGGTGGCTATCCGGTCGAGCCGACCGACATCCATCCGTCGGTGCGCCACCTCGAATGTATCCGCGACCTTGCCACGCTGACCGACAAGGTGTTCCACATCTATTCGCTCGGCAAGGAACGCAATGTCGACGGCATCGAGATCACCCGCATCGCGCGCGGCATCAGCCATGAGCAGATGCTGGAAGAGCCGTCCGTCTTCACCATCATCAACACCAATTCGCCGCTGAAACTCGACGTGCCGATGATGGAAGGCATCATCCAGATGTCGAGCAAGGGCCAGGTCGTCGTCGTCACGCCCTTCACCCTGTCGGGCGCCATGGCGCCGGTCACCATCGCCGGCGCGCTGGTGCAGCAGAATGCCGAAGCGCTGTCCGGCATTGCCTTTGCCCAGATGGTGCGCAAGGGCGCGCCGGTCGGCTATGGCGGCTTCACCTCCAATGTCGACATGAAGTCCGGTTCGCCGGCCTTCGGCACGCCCGAATACATGAAGGCACAGCTTGTCGGCGGCCAGCTTGCCCGCCGCTACAAGATCCCCTACCGCACCTCCAACACCTGCGCCGCCAACACCGTCGACGCGCAGGCGGCCTATGAAAGCGTGTTTTCGCTGTGGGGCGCCATCCAGGGCGGCGGCAATCTGATGATGCACGGCGCCGGCTGGCTCGAAGGCGGCCTGCGCTGCTCCTACGAAAAGACCATTCTGGACATCGACCTGTTGCAGATGGTGGCGGAGTTCCTGACCCCGCTCGACCTTTCCGAAGAGGCGCTCGGCTTCGACGCCATCCAGTCTGTCGGCCCCGGCGGCCACTTCTTCGGCACCCAGCACACACAGGACCGCTACAAGACCGCCTTCTATTCGCCGATCCTCTCCGACTGGCGCAACTTCGAGACCTGGGCCGAGGCCGGCTCGCCGACCGCGCTGGAAAAGGCCAACAAGGTCTGGAAGGAACGGCTGGCGTCCTACGAAGAACCCTACATGGACCCGGCAATCCGCGAGGAGCTCAACGACTTCGTCGAAAAGCGCACGTCCGAAGGCGGCGCGCCGACCGATTTCTGATCATCTTTGTTGGCTTGATGAACTGATCATTTCGTATGGATTTGATGAACGGGCGACCCCCACTCCGTCGAGCTGCGCTCGAC